>JALYWF010000008.1 GCA_030852845.1 Pseudomonadota bacterium | reverse complement strand
TCGAGAGCCTGCGCAAACTGCCCATCTTCATGACCGAGGGCACGGGCGCAGAGCCTTCTCTGGTTGGCAGTCGCGCGCTCGACAAATTCCTCCAGGCGGGCAAGTTCGATTACCAGTACCTGGAGGTAGACGGCAACCACGGCAGCATGGTGCCGATGGTATGGCCGCAGGTTTTCGAATTCTTCGACAAGGTGTCGGCACGCAAGGCAAAGCCATGAAGCCGCTGCACGTACTGCTGCCCCTGCTCGCCGCACTGGCCGCGCCACTCAGCGCGGCTGCTGCCGCCGCGCCGGCGCCGCAAGAAATCCGCCTCTGGCCGGGCAAGGCGCCCGGCACCGAGAACTGGTCCGTGCCTGAGTCGGTCAGCACTTCACCCAGCGGTGAACGCACGGTATCGAATGTCAGCGATCCGACGCTCACCGTGTTCCTGCCGGATCCGGCCATCGCCACCGGCACCGCCGTGGTGCTGGCACCGGGCGGTGCAATGCGCGTGCTGGGCATCGACGGCAATGGCACGCAGGTGGCGAAGTGGCTCAACGCAAAAGGCATCGCCGCCTTCGTGCTGAAATACCGCACGGTGCAGCAGGCACCGGGCGCGCGTGGTGCTGGCCCGGGTGGTGCGGCCCGCGCTGGCGGCCCTGGCGGTTCCGGGCCGGGCGCAGCGCCCCGGGCTGGCGCACCAGGCGCCAGTGCGCCACCGCCGCGCCAGGAAATGGAGATCAGGAATGCCAACGCCAATCCGGAGCCCAATGACGCGGCCCTGGCAGAGGCTGTGCAGATGGCCATCGCCGACGGCCAGGCGGCACTGCGGCTCGTCCGCAAGAACGCGCAGGAATGGAAAATCGACCCGACCCGCGTAGGCATCATGGGATTCTCCGCGGGCGGCGGCGTTGCGGTGGGCACGGCACTGGCGCAGAAGTCCAACGCCTACCCGGACTTCCTGATGAGCATGTATGGTCCCTCACTGGTGGATGTGAATGTCCCGGCACACGCGCCGCCGCTGTTCATCGCGGTGGGTGCCACGCATTTCAACGTGACCAATGGCTGCCTGGCGCTGTTCGCCGCATGGAAGGCTGCCGGCAAGCCCGCGGAAATCCATGTTTATGACGGTGTGAGTGCCGGCTTCAGCCTCGCCAGGCGGGGCCTGCCGGTGGATGGATGGATCGACCGCGCCTACGAGTGGCTCGTGGCACGGAAACTTACGGATCCGAGATAGGGTCCAACCAGGTTTGGGGGATGACAGGAATGCGCATGACGAGGCGTTGGGTTGCGCTGGCCGGCCTGTGTGCTGGAGGCGCTCTGCTGGCCGTGGCAGTGGCGGCCGAGCACACCGCCGGGAAATGGTGGAGGCCGGGCTCCGGAGAGCCCCTGCCCGCCTTCGTGGAATATCCGAATGAGTTTGGCCGGGTCGGCATCGTCAACAGCGACGGCCCCATCCAGACCAAGGGCCATCCGTTCTTCGAACCCATGGGTCCGAACGGCCGTGCCTGCGTGTCCTGCCACCAGCCCTCGGATGCCATGTCGCTGTCCGTCGAAAGCATCCAGACGCAATGGCAGATCACCGGTGGCAAAGACCCGCTGTTCGCCATGTTCGATGGCGCCAACTGCCCCAACCTGAAACCCGGCGATCCGGCCTCGCACTCGCTGCTGCTGAACCGCGGCCTGTTCCGCATCGCCCTGCCCTGGCCACCGCGTGACGCGCAGGGCAAGCAGATCACGCCGGAATTCACCATCGAGGTGGTGCGCGATCCCACCAACTGCAATTCCGGTCCAGAGTACGGCGTCAACGGCACGCGCAAGGAGATCTCGGTGTACCGCCGGCCGCGCGCGGCGGCGAACCTGCGCTACGTGGCTTCCTCGCGTTTCGGCTCCTCGGCCTTCATCGGCAAGACCGGCATGCTGGCCGCGGTGGATCCGGAGACCGGCCGCCCGGTGAACATGAACATGATGGCCGACGCCCGCGAGTCCACGCTGAAAACGCAGGCACTGTCGGCGGCGCATGGCCACCTGCAGATGTCCAGCGCCCTGACGCCTGCACAACTGCAGCAGATCCAGGACTTCGAGCTGCAGCTGTACGCCGCGCAGTCCTGGTCGAACAAGGGCGGCTCGCTGCACGAGCCCGATGGCCCTTCGGGCATCGGCCCGCGCGCAATGGAGAAGGGAGAGGATGGCGTGCTGGGCAACAACACCACGCGCTTCGTGTTCCCGACCGAAAACAAGTGGGCCGATCTTCCCGAAGGCGCGACGCCTGAAGAGAAGACACGCAATGCGCACCGCGAGTCCATCCAGCGCGGCCATGACGTGTTCTTCTTCCGCACGTTCTGGATCCGCGATGCCATGCACATCAACACGGTGGGCCTGGGCAATCCCATCAAGCGCACCTGCGCCACCTGCCATGGCATGCACATGACCGGCATGGACACGGCCAATGGCTGGATGGACGTGGGCACCACCAACAAGCCCTGGGCGCTGGAGCCGGCCGAGAGCCCCTGGGCCAAGGAAGTGCCACCGCTGCCGCTGTTCAAGATCACCTGTCGCGCAGACCTGCCGCCGCATCCCTTCCTGGGCCGCGTGATCTACACGCAGGATCCGGGGCGCGCGCTGATCTCAGGCAAGTGCGAGGACGTGGGCGCCATCGTGATCCAGCAGTTCCGCGGCCTGGCCGCGCGGCCACCCTACTTCTCCAATGGCTCCGCCTCCACGCTGCGTGAGCTGGTGGATTTCTACGACCGCCGTTTCAACATCAAGCTCACGGATCAGGAGCGCGGCGATCTGGTCAACTTCCTGGGTGCGCTGTAATGATTGCTTCACGACGCACAAGGTTCGCCGCCGCCGCGCTGCTGCTTCCGGCCTTCCTGCAGGCTGCTCCGGCGCCGGGCACACGGCTGAGCTTCGTCACCTGCCCCATCCTGCGCGACACGCGTTCCGTGCCGTGCTGGCTGGCGGATTTCCGCAACGACCGCTACTACCTCACCATCCAGACCGACGTGAGCGCCGAGGTGCAGCCGCCGCTGATGGGCCACCAGGTGCTGGTCGAGGGCGTGGTCTCCGACAAGCCCTCCATCTGCGGCGGCATCGTGCTCTCGCAGGTGAAGCTCTCTGCGATGCCGGAGCTGGATGCGAACTGCCGCGAAGAGCTGCCGGCTGAAGACCGCTACACCGTGGATGCACCGCGACCGCCAGGCCCGAGCAGCGGCAGGTTTGCCTTCACGGGTGGCGGCACGCCCGGCGTCCCGCCGCCCGATAATGCGCCGCC
>JALYWF010000193.1 GCA_030852845.1 Pseudomonadota bacterium | reverse complement strand
CCGCCTCGAATTCCCGCGGCCACCTGATGTACGCGAGCATGTGCGCGGGATGCCACTCATGGACCGGCACCGGCAGCTACGTGCCGCACACCACGCTGACCGGCAACCGCGCCGTGAACGATCCCACCGCCACCAACGTTGCACTGGCCGTGCTGCACGGGGCGAGCACGCTGCCAGATTCAGGCCAGATCGCGGTGATGCCGGCGTTCGCGGCGGCGTGGACGGATGAAGAGATCGCGGATGTGTCGAACTACGTGATTGCGCGCTTTGGTGCGAAGCCGTCGTCGATCACGTCGGAAGAGGTGCGCAAGCTGCGGGAGCTGCACTAATGCACCCCGCCCCATGACCTCCCAAGGGCGCAAGAAGTAACAAGCACGGGGCCCTCCCGGGCCCCTCGGGTGTGACCTCCACTGTCCAGGTGCCGGTGCGAAGCAGCGTCGACCGGCGCCCACCCGATAGATCGTCGGCCGTCGAACGTCCTACATTGCAAAGTGGAGGTTTGCATGGGGCCCCCGGCTCAGGACCAGTTTCGCAAGGTTGTTCTGCCACATCTGGAGGCGCTGTTCCGGGTGGCCTACCGCCTCCTGCGCAACACCCCCGATGCGCAGGACCTGGTGCAGGACACCTGTGCCACTGCCTGCGGGCGGATACAGGAACTGGCTAAGGCAGACTCTCCGCAGCGCTGGCTTCTGACCGTGTTGCACAACCGTTTCATCGACGGCCAGCGGCGCCATCGACGCTCGCCGATCGTCGCGGTGGCTGAAGCAGAAGACTTCGACCAACGGCCAAGCCAGGACTTCGACCCTGCCGACCTGGCCCAGCAATTCCAGGATGAAAATACTCTGGAGCAGGCGTTCCTCAAGCTGACCGACACGCAACGTACGCTGCTATCGCTGCGCGCCGAAGGATATGAGTTGCCGGAAATCGAAGCGATCACCGGCATCGATCGAAAGGTGCTCAGCGCGAGGTTGAATCGCGCCCGCGTCACGCTGGCGCAGCGCCTGACGGAGCTGAAGAGGGAAGTGGTGGGCATCCGCCGTATCGGGAGCAGGTCATGAACTGCCAGGACATAACCCGCGTCATCGACTGCGGAAGGTACGATGCTCTTACGCGCGAGTCGCTTCAGGAAGCCGAGGACCATGCATCTTCCTGCGGCAAGTGTGCTCCCCTCTGGCTGGCGCACAGGCACCTGGGGGTCTTGGCAATTCCTCAGGTTCCATTGGACCTGTCGACCCGGTGCCTGGCACTCGCGGATGCGGGTGAGCTGCCTTGCCGTCCAGGCCGCTCCCGAAAGGTGACGATTGTCGCCGGCTGTGTGATTGCGCTGGCCGCCGCAGCCGCGATGCTGGTGAAGAGCATCCTTGACGCACCTTTCACGCAGGCAGGAGAGGGTGCTGAGGTTGCCTTGAGCGGGGAAACTGCGGTTCTGCCGCCGGCCGAGGGTTCGGCCGACACGATCCAGCCGGCTGCGCCTGCGGCTGGGCCACAAGCAGCAGCCACAATGCAGGGCGACATACCGCTCTTCCCGCCGCAATACGCTGCCGAGGTGGCCTTTGACTCCAGGCGGGAGATGGCGCTCGCAAAGCTGGTGGAACTCCATCCCGAGGTCGCACAGCCGTTGCAGGACGGGGTGGTCTATGAGGCAGCGATCCTGCTGCGTGAGGACGGCAAGGTCCTCACCCACTCCGTCCGGGCCATAGCGCCCGAAGCGATGCACTGGTCGCGCCCTGACTCCGGTTGGGGCGGACTTCCCGATGATGGCGGGGAAGGCTTTGGAGATTTCGCCCCGAAGGGTACCTCGGTTGCAGAGGGACGCACGCTCGGTGCTGATCTGTTTTTCGAGCACCTGCTGGTCCGCAACGACTACGATCCAGGACGCTCGGACCGTCGCGTGGACGAGATCATCAGGACGCAGCGCGCCGAGCTCATGCTCCCGGTAACCGACACTGGCGGAAGGCACGTCACCGTCCTGCTGTCCCCGGCAGGTGCAATTGAGCGCGAGGTCCCGGGCTTCATGAACAGGGATGCAATGCAGGAACAGGAAGGCTGGAGCGCAACCAGGCGTGCCGAGGTCATGGCCGGCATCCTCGGTGTCAGCAAGGATGAGATCGGGCTGATGGGCAGTGTGCCGGTGTTTGATGAAGACACGAAACGCGCCGTGTTCGTCGACTATGCGTGGCGACGCGCCCCGGGCGAGTCGGTAGCGCGGTATCAGCAGATCGGATGGGACCAATACACACCGCAAGGTGTCGACGTTGCGACGGCGCTTGAGGTGGTCGAGCGTGTCATGCCAGATGCCTTCAATCAGGAAGTGGAGATCGCGCTTGGAATTCCCACCATCATCCTGACGGAGGAAGGCCGCTTCATTCGCACGGCACGCATCAGGTCCTCGGATCCTCGCGAGGATCTTCCGGGCATTACATTCGCAACGTTCCGGATGCTGGTACTGAAGAGGGATGACGGCGAAAAGGCGGCTGTCTACTTCATGTGGCAGGGAACGCCGTCCGATGCGCCGCCGGGATCACCCAGGTGATACGTTGAAGTCTGCAGGCTGCGGGAGCTGCACTCGGCAGCCCCGCTGCTGCCCCGGGCCTTCAGCGAATCACGCCACAGGCAATCCTGTTGCCGGAATCCCCGGAAGGCTGCGTCTTGTAGTCATCCCGCATGGCATGCACAACGATGGCCTTGCCCAGGATCTCGGTAGGCGCACCATCCTTGTCCATCAACGTCACGCCCTGGACATTCACATCAATCAGGGCGCGACCATTCTCGTCCGCCTTGGCGTTGGGCAGGTCGCCCAGATGCCGGGCATCGGAATCAGGACCGCCGTGAGAGTCTTTGGTGGGATTGAAATGCCCGCCCGCACTCTCGAAAGCAGGCAGGGAACACTCGCCCACCTCGTGCACGTGGAAACCGTGCTCCGATCCCGGCTCAAGGCCCGTGATCTCCCCGCGAATGGAAATGCCCGAGCCCTGGTTGACCAGCGTGAAGCCTCCCTGCACCGAGGTGCCGGCGGCAGCAGTGAGGACGGCATGGGCGGTTGGCAGGGTGGGCTCCGCAGCCGGATTGCCGGCAGGTGCGTTGCCGGGTGTAGTGGCGGTGCCGGGCCGTGGTGCCGTCGCCTCGGGCCGTGCATCGGCGGTTTCAGACTCCGGTGCCGCCATCGGCTCCTCCTGCCTGCTGCACGCCGTGCAGAGCGCTACCGGAATCAGCAATGCGAGCGCAATAGTTTTCATGATTCTTTCCTTTTTTGCTTGTTGGTCTGGGATTGTTTGGCGACAGCGTGCCCGAATCGCTGCTGGTTGCGCAGTGGACGCAGGCGAGGAGTGTTTGTAGTCGGCTTCCGACGAGCCGGCGGGGCAAGCTTCCGCTGGTACGCTGGCGGCGCGCATTCACCGATCGAGTGTGGATACGTCAGGTAGCCCGACTTGCCGAGGTTGCAGGCGTAGACTGGCCCCGGTGGCGCGCCCAGCCTCCAGCAAGAAACCCGACTGGCCCGATGGTTCAATCTTCACCGTCGGGCATTCAACCTTGCCCATCGGGCAGTTCATCGCCCTGTTGAGGGGTTATGGCATCGAGCGTCTGGTGGACGTGCGCACCGTACCCCGCTCGCGCCACAATCCGCAGTTCAATGCCGATGAGCTCGCCAGGAGCCTCGGGGAAGAGGGCATCGAATATGTTTCCATGCCGGCGCTGGGTGGACTGAGGCATGCCCGCAAGGATTCACCGAACACCGGCTGGCGCAATGCGAGCTTCCGTGGCTATGCCGACTACATGCAGACCCCGGCATTCGGTGCAGCACTGGAGGAACTCATCCGCATGGGGCGCGAGAAGCGCGCCGCCATCATGTGCGCTGAAGCCGTGCCCTGGCGTTGCCACCGCTCTCTGGTCGCCGATGCACTGAATGTGCACGGCGTGCCGGCGGTGGAGATCCTCTCGCCGACGAACCACCGGTTGCACAAGTTGACGCCGTTTGCGCGGACGGAGGGGATGCGGATTACCTATCCGCCCGAACAACCAGATCTGTTCACACCCGGCTAGCCCGAAGTGCTCTCGATTACGGCCTCTGCGCCACGATGGGCGGCCGCCAGCTGCTCCAGGGCGGCGAAGGACAGCGGCTTGGCCAGGTAGTCGGACATGCCCGCAGCGAGGCAGGCCTCACGGTCGCCCGGCATGGCGTTGGCCGTCAATGCCACGATGGTCAAGGGCGAGCTGTCCGGCAAAGTCTTCTCCCACTCGCGGATGCGGCGCGTGGCCTCAAAGCCATCCATCCCCGGCATCTGGCAATCCATCAGCACGATGCTGAAAGCCTGCTGCTGGACCAGCTTGACCGCTTCGGCGCCGCCGGAGGCCACAGTCACTGACAGCCCCAGTTCCTCCAGCATGGCCTGTGCGACGAGCTGGTTGATGCGGTTGTCTTCGACGACAAGTGCCTGGCGCCCATCGGCAGCGCGGCGGCGAGCAGTGGCAGGCCTCGGTTGGGGCTCTGGCCGCCGCGGGGTAAGCAGAGGCATGCTTGATCGCGCGAGGCGCAGGTCCACGAAAAACTTCGACCCGTGGCCAGGGGAGCTCTCCACGCGGATGCTGCCCTTCATGATGCCGACCAGCCGCGCGCAGATGGCCAGCCCCAGTCCCGTGCCGCCGTACTCGCGCGTGGTGCTGCCGTCGGCCTGGGAGAACTGCTCGAAGATGCGGGCCTGGGCGGCAACCGGAATGCCGATGCCGGTGTCTTCCACACAGATCGAGAACAGCAGGTCTGAAGATGTTTCCTGACGCAACGCGACCTGCACGGCGATTTCCCCGGCATGCGTGAACTTGACGGCATTGCCGACGAGGTTGCTTACGATCTGCCGCAGCCGGAATGGATCTCCGCGGACGTTCAGCTGCGTATCCTGCGGCGACAGGCGTGTGACCAGTTGCAGACCCTTGCTGGCGGCCGGCTGTGCGAACATCGACACAGCCTCCCTGACGACCACGCCCAGGTCGAAATCCAGTTCCTCCAGTGAGAGCTGGCCGGATTCGATGCGCGAGAAATCCAGGATGTCATTGATGACATCCAGCAGATGGCGCCCGGATACATGCACCGACTCTGCCCAAAGGCGCTGCTGCGGTGTCAGGGTGCTGCCGACCAGCAGTTCGTTCATGCCGAGCACGCCGTTCATGGGGGTGCGGATCTCATGGCTCATGGTCGCCAGGAACTCGCTCTTGGCCTGGCTCGCAGCCTCGGCGGCATCCTTGGCGAGCTGGAGCTGCGCCGTCCGCACCTTCACCTCGTTCTCGAGCTGGTCCCGGTGCGCCGCCAGGCGCTGGTCGCGCTCCCGCAGCTGCCCGACCATGTTGTTGAATCCATGGCCGAGAGAGTCCAGCTCGACGATGCCACTGGCCGGGGTGCGCACACTGTAGTCCGCCTGCCCGGATACCCGTTCCATCAGTTCGTTCAGGCTGTTCAGTGGCTGCAGCAACGACGCATTGAGCCGGCGTACCAGCGGTCCGCTGACTGCCAGGCCAAGCAGGGCAACAGCCAGCGCGGCGGCGAGCTGCCATGCGGTCTGCAGCTTCAGGCTGGCAAGGCTGACCACCAGTACCAGCCGGCCATCCACTCCAGGCTGAATCTGCGCGTCCTGGCCCAGCATCAGGTAATCGAAGCCGATCGACAGGTCATGCATCGCCATCGGCAGCAGATCCGGCAGTTCGCTACCGGGTCGCCGGAAGCTTGCCAGCGGACGACCGTCGCTGCGGTAGAGCACGGCGCCGGCAATGTCGGGAGAGCTGCGCAGCGACTGCAGCAGGGCATCGGCTGCTTCGGAGTCCTCGAATGCCACGGCCGCCGTGGAGTTCTCGGCGAGGATGCCGGCCTGCACGCGGCTGGTATTGAGCATGGAAAGCAGTCCCAGCACGCAGCTGCTGATGACGAACAGCACAGCCACCAGCCCCAGGGAAATGCCCAGGCCCAGCCGGTTGATGCGATGCAGGCGCGCGGCCAGTGCCACGGGCGGCTTCATCGCACGACCTCGGTGGCCAGTTTCAGCAGCTTGGAGCTCAGGGTGAGCCGTGCCTGCTGGGCAGCCTTCACATTGGCTGAAAAGGTGATCTTGCTGGCGCTGACGTCCATGTTGAGCATCACGCCCTGTCGGGTGGCGCCGGCACTCTCCGCGACGGTCAGTGCCGGGGTGCCTTGCAGGCGCTGGAGTGTGTCGGGCAGCAGGTCGGCGGAAGAGCGGGAAATGAAAACGATCTGGCAGCTGCGCAGGGTATAGGGAGCCGCCTTGCGCTCGACCGAGATATGCCTCTGGTGGACTGCCTTGCCTTGCAGTTCATCCAGTTCAGGCCCGAATGGATCGCTCCCATGGACGCACAGCTTCAGCGTGCTGCCGACATCTGCGGGCCAGTCGGTGAACAGCGCGAAATTGTAGAGGACGGCTGCCTTGAGCTGGTATTCGGAAGGCTCGGCAGCGCGGCCGGAGCCCGCCCCGGCCAGCGCAAACAACAGCAGCACTGTGGCACGCATGGGTATCAGAACTGGTAACCCAGCTTGATCCTGACGCTGCGCCCATGCTGGTCGAATGCATTCTGCCAGTTGGAGGTTGCGCCCGGTGTTGCGTAGTGCTTGTCGAAGAGGTTGTAGATGCCCAGCGAGGCCTCGAGCCCCCTGCTCCTGGCGCTCTTGCTCAAGGTCAGGTTCGAGACCGTGTAGCCGCCGAGGTGGCTGCCGTCATTGGTCAGGCGCTGCGATTCATAGTGCAGCTCGTAGCTGGCCCTGATGCCGCCCCAGGGGAGGGGGCCGGAGAGGTTGGCCTTGCCGAGCACATCGGGCGAATTGAGCAGTTCTGCGCCACTGCGATAAGCCACATCCTGCAGGGACAGGCTGCTGCGCAGGCGCACGCCGGAATCCCAGGTGCGGTCCACCGACAGTTCCGCGCCGCGCGCGGTGATTTCCTCGCCCGACTGGTACTGCGGTATCCCGTTGTCCGGGTGAAGTCCCAAAGTGATGAGACGTTTCATGTTCCACTGGTACAGCGATGCGCGCAGCGAGGTGCGCTGTCCCACCCGATGATCGGTGACCAGCTCGAATGTATCGATGCGCTCGCCCTGCAGCCCGGGATTGCCCACCAGCGAGACGCCATCGTCATAGTCGCGCTCGTAGGCATTCGGTGCCCGATGCGCGCGGCCATACAGTGCCTTGACCGTGGTCGCGGCAGTGGCCTGCCAGATGAGCCCCGTGCGCGGGCTGGCGGCCGTGCCGGTCACGTCGTTGTGGTCGAGGCGCAGCCCCAGTGTGGCCGCGAAGCGGTCCGAGATTTCCCATTCGTCCTGTGCGTAGACGCCCAGGCGGTGGCCGGGACTGCTGATGAGCAAGTTGTCGGCCGGGTCGCCGGAAACGGGCACGACCTGCTCGGAACGGGGAGACTCCTGTCCCTCGATGCCCAGCATCAGCTTGTGATGGTTGAGCCCAGTGTAGAGCAGACGCAGTTCGCCGCCGTACAGGCGACTCTGCGTGTCTGACGCGAAGTCATCCCCGCCAAACTTCAGCAGCGTGCGGTATTGCAGCGAGCTGCGGAACACGCGGGCCGACAACGTCAGGCTGTCGGTTGCAAAGCGATCCTCGTACTGAAGCTGCGTGACTGCCAGCTTCGACTCGATGTGTTGCCCCGGGGCAAGGGGATCGGAATTGAACGTGCCCGTGGGATCCTGCTTCAGCCATGACGCGAACGAATGTTCGATGGTCCATGGGCCACGCTCCACCTGGGCAAACACGCGCCGCGTCTTCTCGCCGTCCATCCCCCTTGCCACGCCGGCGATGCCCGCGGCGCCGTAGTCGAAGAACAGGTCCTCACCCGCCGCGTTCATGCCGGAAACCGATACCAGCACGCCTACGCCATTGTCGAACTGCCGGCCCCAGCTGGCGCGACCCTCGCGCAGCGACTGCGGGTCCTGGTAGGCCGCCGCAATCTCGCCACCATCCAGGCTGCTGGCCGCGCGCGTGATCACGTTGACCACGCCGAACATCGCGTTCTGGCCGTACACTGCGCCGCCGGGGCCCGGAATGAACTCGATCCTTTCGATCAGGTCCATGTCGAGCGGAAAGCCCTGGCCGGAAATCCCGCTGTCATAGATGGGCTCATTGACGCGATTGCCGTTGATCATCACCAGCAGGCGCGTGTTGAAGTCTCCCGGCAGCCCGAAGCCGCGCGCGCCCAGCGAGGTGATCTGGTGGTTGTCGGTGGTGTGGATGCCCGGCAGGCTTGCCAGTGCCTCATTCAGTGTGCGCCAGCCGAACGCCTGTATTTCCTGGCGGGTGATCACGATGGCGGCTGCGGCAACTTCGTCCTGCGTCTGGGCGTATTTCGAGGCGCCCACGATCTTCAGCTCGAGCAGCTGCTCGAGGGACAGGTCCGTCAGGTCGCGTACCTGCTGCGCCCTGGCCGGCAGGCCGACGGCCAGGGCCAGGCACAACGCAGCCACCGGCGGCAATGCCCTGCCTGCCGGGGCGCGCGCGCTGGCTGCAAGTGGTCGCTGACTGATCGGCATGAGTCTTCGTCCCGGAAACCTCACTGGAGGGGTGTATGTCCGGGATTCTAGGAGGCGCCGGCGGATGATCAGCGCACCCGGGCTGCAGTTTATGGAAAATCAGGGAAAGCCCGACCGATCAGCCGGTCTGCGCCAGTCCGATTCCGGTGTTGCCGATGACCTGCGGGATGTTGTCGTGACAGTGGCTCACGTCCGCTCCCTGGAGAGTCGTCGTCCGATGCGTTGAACGTCCGCCAGCAGCTCATCTACCTGTGCCTCACCAGCGCGCGCTCCGACGAAGCAGGGACGGATCGCGAGCTTGCCGTTGACCTGTGTCGTGCTGGGCATGTTGCGGCTGCCATGGATGAGCTCGCGGTGGATGGCACGGTTCAGTCCATCCAGGTCAGCTGTGCCCGCATCGACATAGCGGAAGCAGCAGATGGAAAGAGTCGGCTCGCGCAGCAATTCAAGATGCGGGTCATCCATCACTTGCGCCGCGAGGCGGCGCGCCATGCCGTTGTGACGGCGGATGCGCCCGGCCATGCCTTCGCGGCCGATCTCGCGCAGCAGGGCCCACACCACCGCACCACGTGACGGCGCTGAAAGCTCGACACCCCAGTCGGAATAGGGCGTGCCCATGCTGTCCATCGAATGGACGAAGGTCTGCGCTGCCAGCGATCCCTCCAGATAGGCCGCTGGTTCCTGCGTGAATGCACGTTGCAGCAGCTCAATGTCCCGCACGAAGGTTGCGCCAATGCCCACCGGCGCCCCCAGCCACTTGTGGGGATCCACAATGATCGAGTCAGCCTCGGCCATGCCGTCGTACAGCGCTGCAACCGCCGGGTCGAGCACGCCGGGCAGGCCATAGGCGCCGTCCAGGTGCAGCCACAGGTTCCGGGCGCGGGCGATCTCCACCAGCTCGCTCACGGGATCGATGGCGCCGGAGTTCGTGCTGCCGAGATTGCCCACGATGGCCACCGGCAGACCGTCCGCCTGGTCGAGGCACTGGACCAGCGCGTCGGTCCGGATGCGCCCCTGCGCATCGCAGGGCACCTTTACCAGGGCGTCCCGCCCCAATCCCAGCACGGAGCAGGCACGCTGCACGCTGTGATGGCTCTCCACACTGGCAAACACGCGCGTGCTGCCGCGGACGCCCTCCCTGGCCACATCCACGCCGATGCGCTCGAAGGCCCGCTGGCGCGCCGCGCCCAGGGCGAGCAGGTTCGCCACCGAACCGCCGCTGCTGTAGATGCCCTGGAAGGTCGCGGGCAGGCTGAACAGTTCGGTGAGCCAGCGCAGTGAAAGGTCTTCAACGAAATTGAAGGCGTGCAGTCCACCCCGCTGCGGCGCCGCCACGGCACCCGCCAGCGTTGCCAGCGCGCCCACAGTCGTCGCGCCGGTAGTGATGAACGAGGAGCACCCCGGTCTGGGAATCTGCGAGCCGTTGGGCACCAGGTATTCCCCCAACTCCCGCAGCACCTCTGCAAGGCCCACACCCCGGTCGGGCAGGGGCCGTTGCAGCGCCTGGCGCCATCGCTCGGGCCTCGTCAGTGCATCCTCTCCCTCGAAGCGGAGGTAGGCGTCCAGCGAGGCACCCAGCGTCGCCAGGTGTTGGCCCAGCGGGCCACATTCGGATTGCTCGTCCCACATGGTCTTCACGCCCCTGTGCCAGGGCCCGCACCGGCGGGCATTCCATCACAGCTGCCCTTCAGGGCCAGTTGAATCTAAGCCCCAGTGAGATGCGTCCGGCGTTCTTGCCGAATGCTCCGTCGATGTAGTCGTATCCGGCGCGCAGCGCCCAGGTGTCGTTGAACGCGGCCACCACGCCGACAGCAACGGCCAGGCCAAAGTCGGAGTCTGATCCGAGCAACCTGTTGTAGCCGAGGTTGCCTCCCGTCGATCCCCGGATCCTGGTCTCTGACTTGCCAAGATAAGTGCCAGCCCGGCCCTCCACCGACAATCTGTCATGGATGGGCCAAGTGCCCGCCAGTGCAAGCAGCATTCCGTAGGATTGCACGCCAATCCTGGAGTTGGTCACAGGAGGAGGGCCCTGGGTGGCAACGTCTACCTTGCCCTCTCCAAGCTCAAGGAAAGTGCCCTCTGCGGCCAGGTGTTTCGTGAACGGCCAGCCGAGCGTGATTCCGAATCCGGTGGCGTTGCGATGATGCCCCGTGGGCTGCAATCCCGCTTCATCGATGGCGGAGGCGTCCATTGCGATCCGGGATCTGCCGATATCCACCACGGCATAGGGCGGCGGCGGCAGGGCAAGGGCCTGTGCCGAGACGGCGCAGAGCGCGATGCCCAGCGATGTTGCAGGTCCTTTCAGGCGTCTTGTTCTGGTCATGGGCGCAGTTTCCCCGGGGGCTGGCAAGATCGACAAGGCCTCGATGGCTGCCCTATGCTCGCGGCAAACGGGGAGCAAGTCCATGTCTCTCAGAGTGCTGCGCTCGACCTTCCTTCTTCTGGCCCTGGCTGCTCCGGCCGGCCCCTCGCTGGCGCACCACAGTTTCGGCGAGTTCCAGATGAACGTGCCCGCCGCCTGGTCCGGCACGCTCACGAAGATGCACTTCATCAATCCCCACTCCTACATGGAGATCGACGCCGTCGGCAAGGATGGCAGGAAGCTGCACCTGCGCTGCGAGATGCGTGCAGCCACGCTGCTGAAGCGTTCCGGCTGGTCGAAGGAAATGTTCAAGGTGGGATCGCGCGTCGAGATCGACGGCCATCCGCACCGTCTCGACCCCAACGCCTGCTACATCGAGAACTTCAAGCTCGGCGATGCGCCGAAGATCAACCGCAATGACCAGTTCCAGACCAGCGCAGTCGACACGTCGAAACGGCCGCTGCGCCTGCCTGACGGTCAGCCGAACATCAGCGGCGACTGGGCGGTGGAGCAGCTCGTGCTTACCGTGCCGCCCAGTGGCGGCAATGGCTCGATGATCCCCAAGAGCCTGTCGAAGGACTTCGCGGCCGGCCGGATCACCCTGCAGCAGGTGCAGGCCACACAGCCACCACGGCCAACAGTGGTGTACACACCCGAAGGAAAGAAGGCGGCAGATGCCTTCAACAGCCGCTCGCCCAGGGACAATCCCTGGTTCGCCTGCAAGCCGACCAGCATCATCCGCGACTGGACGGCCGACTGGCCCATCAACCGTTTCACGCAGAAGACATTGCCCAATGGCCAGAAGGTCATCGACATCACATATGGCCTCTACAACTTCGAGCGGCGCATCTTCGTAGGCATGGCCAGACATCCGGACCGCATCCGGCCCACTCCGGCCGGCCACTCCATCGGCCGATGGGAAGGCAACACGCTGGTGGTCGATACCGTGGGCTTTGCTGCCGGCGTGCTGTCACCGCCCACGCGCAGCAGCGAGCAGCTGCATGTGGTCGAGCGCTTCACATTCGATCCGCAGAAATTCTCGCTGCGACGTGACTACTCGGTGACCGATCCGGTCTACCTGGCAGCGCCGTACGAAAGTTACGACGTGATGTATCTCTCCGACGTGCCCTTCCAGAAACAGCCCTGCAGGGACATGACGCCGGAGTTCCAGCAATAGATGGAAGGGGAATTGATGTCTTCGCAACGCAATGCGCCGGCGGCCAGCAGACTGGTCGCCCTGGTCACGCTACTGGCCATCGGCATTCCTCATTCCGCAGCAGCTGCCAGCAGCTGTGACCGTGCCTGCCTGACCGGCCTGCTCAGCACCTATGTCGACGCCCTCGTGGCGCAGGATCCCTCGCGACTGCCAATGGCCGAAAAGGTACGTATCACCGAGGACTCCAGGGACGTCCGTCTCGGCGAAGGGATCTGGAAGACCGTTACCGCCAAGGGCACTTTCCGCCACGACTACCTGGACACCACAAAGCAGATCGCGGCCAGCCATGTGGTGGTGCTCGAAGGCCAGACCCAGGCACTGCTGTCCGTGCTGCTGCACGTGGAAGACCGCAAGATCGCCGGCATCGAGACCCTGGTCCAGCGCATCAACGCCGAATCACGCTTCCAGCCCACCGAGCTGAACAAACCGGTGCGCGGCATGGACGATGCGGTTCCCCGCGGCAAGCGGCAGTCGCGCAAGGACATGATCAGGATCGCGCTCACCTACACCGAGGGGCTGCGCGTCGGCAGCTTCACCGATGGCCAGACACCATTCGCCCCCGGGGGCTATCGCGTGGAGAATGGCGTGATCACCGCCGGCCCGGGTTGCGGCCGCGCCGACTGCGGGCTCTATGCGCAGAACATCATCCTGCATCCCGGCATCATCGCCAGCGTGGCCGCCGTCGATGAGGAAAACGGCGTGGTGCTGCTGTGGATGAACTTCGGGCTCACCGGCAACTCCTACGGCGAGGGCAATGCGCTGGTAACCTTCGAGGCGTTCAAGGTGTGGGGAGGGCAGATCCAGTCGATCAATGCCTTCTTCAAGGGATTGCCCATGGCCACGGCGCGTTACTGGCCGTCGTCCGATCCGGTCAAGTAGAAGAAAGAGAGGGGGAAGATGAAGCACTACAAGCTGCTGGCGGCCTGCGCCGCCATGCTCGCCGTCGCGGGCTGCAACAAGGCACCGGTGGAGGAAGGCTGCGATCGCGCCTGCCTCGACGGCATGCTGGCCACCTATCTCGATGCGGTCATTGCGCATGATCCTTCGAAGGCGCCCCTGGTCCTTGGCTTTCGCCAGACCGAAAACGCCATCAACGTGGCGCCAGGACAGGGCGTCTGGCAATCCATCACCGCCTTGGGCGAAGTGCAGCGCCGCTACTTTGATCCGGTCACGGGGCAGGCCGGTTACTACGGCACCATGATGGAAGGGGATGCCACCGCCATTATCACGGTGCGCCTGCGCGTGGAAGACAAGGCGCTCACCGAGGCGGAGTGGTACATCGCCCGCGCGAACGACCCGGGCCTGAACGGGCCGGTCCTGCACAATCCCGAATACCTTGCGCTGCATCCGCCCCGTCAGGGGGCGCCGTCGGAAGGCAAGGTTGTCGACCGCGCCACGCTGAGTCGCATCGTCGACAGCTACTTCGACGCCATCACCTCGCACGACGGGTCAATTGCGATCACGCACAAGGGCTGCGGTCGCGCCGAGAACGGTCATCCGGCACCGGGAGGCGACTTCCTGCCACCGGCGCCGCCGCGTCCGGGCCAGCAGGCCGGTCCGCCGGGCCCAGCGGCTCCGCCGGGGCCGCCGCCGCAGGCAGGGGGCGGCAATCCCGACTGCGTCACCGGGCTGCAGAATTTCAATGCGGCGATGGTGGTGGCGCGTCGCACCCCACTCATCGACGAAGAGCAGCAGGTGGTGATGGCAACGGCTGCGTTCGTGCGCCGGCCGGGTTCGCCCACGCGGCGCCTGGTCTCCAGCTGGTGGTTCATGATCGATGACGCGAAGATACGCACCACCTACACCGCCATGTTCTATCCGCCGCCGGAGCTGGCCGTGCCGAACTGGCCGCCGTATGACGGCAACTGGCCGCTGCCTGCTCCGGCTGCGGCGCCGCCTCCTCCTCAGCGACCGTAAAGGAACTGCGGCTCCGAGCGCTGGCGGGAAGGAATTCCCGCCTGCTGCTCCAGCTGCTCGACTTCCTTCGCCACCTGTTTGTGCAGCTTCCGCCAGTTCAGCTGCGGCACGGTCTGGTCCGGGTGTGCTTCGAGAACCTTGTGGTATGAGCGCCCGAAGAGGGTTGTCTCACCACTGCTGTCGCAGCCAAAGCTGGTGCGATCGGCACGCGCGGCAGTGATCACGGTGGTCTTCTTCACGCTGCGCAGGGTCTCGTCGGGGGCTGGCGCCCGCTTCGCGGGAAGCACGAACCCTCCGGAATAACAGGCCTGGATCACGACCACCTTGCGCACGCTGGGCGGAAATGCCCGCAGGGCATCCGCCAGCAGTGCCGGTGTGAACATGTGTTCGCGCGGATCCATGTCGGACGTGTTCCGGGACTGGTAAAGGCGCGAAAAATACGAAGCCCAGCCCCAGCGCTGTGCGTCCAGGCGAATGCCCTCCATGGAGACCTGGAAGGGCGCCAGCCACTGGTAGGCCTGCGAAGTATTGTCTGCGCGAGCCTCCGCGAGCGCCTGGGGGAACCAGCTGGCCTCCGGGTCAATCGATTTCACCACCGGTTCCGGCAGATTGAGTATGGGCGGCGTGCCGTGGCTGGTGACGTAGAGATAGAAATGATCCGCCGGGTAGTCTGTTGCCACCTGCTTCAGGGCGGCGAGCACTTCCCGCGGCGAGGCGAGATGACAGGGCAGCAGTGATTCCTCCAGGGCGAGGAACTGCGCGGAATCGTCGGTCTGCTGCGGCGGGGGTGCGGCAAAAAAGCATTCGATCTGTTCCGGGGTGTAGCCCCTCGACAGCCACAGCCTGCGCTGGTCGACCACCTCCTGCGCAAAATTGGCGATATCCCTCGCGCCGGCCACCAGGAAAATGCGTGCATCGGCGGATACCGGCGCCGTCGACGGCTGCAACCAGCGGCCGACTGCACGCTCCGGCGTCGTACCCGGTTCGGCTGCCGGTTCGGCAGCCAGGGACAAGCCTGCGACCAGCAGGCCCGTCAGGAGCAGGGAGCTGCGCATCTCAGTTGGTGGCGAAGCAGTAGAACTGTCCCTTGCTTCCCGTCGACGCGATTCCGGCCACACTGCAACCGCGCGAAGGATGCGCGGCATTCCACGATGTGGCAGCAGGCACGAATCCCTGGCGATCGATGTGTCCTTGCATCGTTACGAGCTGTGGATCATTGCTCGTCCAGTTGTTGCAGGTCATGTTCGGTGGCAGTGGTGTCGGCGGTTCATCGCCGCGCGGGGCGTTCACTTCTGGCGGAGCCAGGCGGCCCAGCGCGTTGGAGCCAGTCAACGCATCGTGGACATTCGGCGTGTCGCCGCGGCCGGGATTCACTTCTCCCTTCTCCGTGAGGAGGGTGGCCTTGCTCATCCTGGGGTTCTCGCCGTGCAGCTCATCGACACTGGAGGCGATCTCGACGCCCTTGGCGTTGAACCAGGGTCCTTTACCGATGCGGTCGCGTGCATCGACCTTCTGCTGGCTCCCCATCGGTGCCAGCGAAAGGTATGCGCGCCAGGTCTTGCTCGCAGGCGAACCCGCGGCGCGGGCGAGGGTGGCGCAGTGGGCGTCGGCGCCGGCGATGCCGCCCAGGTCACCGCCACCCGGTGCGGTGCTGGTGACGAAGAAGCTCATCTTCGCGGGGTCATTGGTCCCTGGAGCAGGTCCGGGGGGCACGGTGGGTGCCGCAGGCGCCGGCGGTGCGCCCGGGCCGGGCGGCGCGGCTGCCTGAGCTGTGAGATAGGAGAAACTCGTGGCGCCCGCGGCTGCGACCGCCAGGCTCATCATCGTGACGCCCCTCTTCGACACCCGCTTCATGAGCCGCTCCTTGCGATTTCGTGCCGGGACTATGGGCCGGCGACCCGGAACTGTAAAGATTGCAACCCGGATGGCATATCCGGCCGGTTACACCGTAATCTCGCCGGCAGCCGAAAACATCAAAGGCAGGTTCCAGTCATGACGACGCGACTCCTGGTGACAGCCTTCGCGGCAGGTTTATTGGCGGCGTGTGCCAACGTCCAGACTGCGCCAGCAGCCAGGGCTTCGGCTCTCCCGCCCGTCAGCAACTACGCCGACCCCGGGCCATTCACGACAGTGGTGGAGAGCGGCACCGGTCCGGATGGCACGTACACGATCGTCCGGCCGCAGACCCTGGGCACCAATGGTTTCAGGCACGCCCCCATCATCTTCGGCCCCGGCATCGGGGGGCCAATGGAGTCGATGGTGGACCTGCAGCGTCGGATAGCCTCGCACGGCTTCGTGATCATTGGCAGGCAGCTGGACGGCGGGCCGCGCAACGCGGAGAACAACCGGCGCATGATCGCGGGCCTGGACTGGCTCATCGGCCAGAACAACACGGCGGGCAGCGTCTTCGCGGGGAAGCTTGACGTCGATCGCGCGGCGTCGATGGGGTACTCCGTGGGGGGAACCGGCGCGGTCGATATTGGCGCGCACAAGGCCATCATCACGGTGGTTTCAATACACGGTCATAGTGCGGAAGCGGCGCTGCACGGCACGTTGCTGCTGCTCGGCGGCACGAAGGACACGATGGGAGATGGTCGCTCGTGGCTGGCGCCGACTTACGACGCATCGCAGGTGCCCACGTTCTTCAGCCTCGTGCAAGATGCGAACCACGGCTATCCGTCGCGCTCCGTCGACGGCGTGCAGTCGGGCGTGGAAGCACCTGCCATGATCGCGTGGTTGCGCTACTGGATCTACGGCGACCAGGATGCCAGGAAGTATTTCTTCGGGGACGACTGCGTGCTGTGCAGCGCGCCGTGGACCAGCACGCAACGCAAGAACTGGCCCTGACGCATGAACCCACTCATTCATGCACGTGCATGTATTGTCCTGCTCCTCGGCGGGCTCTGCGGCTTGCCAGTCAGTGTGCTGGCGCAATCCGCCGCGGAGAATCCCGCTGCCCCGGAGATCCACGCACCGGTTCCCAACACATTGCCCGGGCGGCTAGGCAAGCCGCTGAAATGGATATCAACGGCACCACTGGTGGTACCCCAGCACGACAGCACGCACTTCCTGTTCTCCGTGAAAGACCCCACCGTGGCCTACATCGATGGCCTGTGGCAGGTCTATGCCACGGCCAACATGGTCATGGGCCCGCAGGCCGAGGCGCTCACCAGGCCCGATGCTGCGCGCCCGGCCCGCGGCGGAACCTTCAACATGGTCCACCTGACTTTCGCGGACTGGAAGGACGCCCCGAAGGCAAAGCTGTTCTATATGGACAGTGCCGGCTTCGACGGCTACAAGTGTGCGCCGGAACTGTTCTACTTCCCGCCGCACAAGAAGTGGTATTACACCTTCCAGACGCAGGCGCCGGCGTTCAGCACCAGCGCGACTCCGGGGGATCCCCGGTCATGGACGAAGCCGGAAAACTTCTTCTCCGAAGAGCAGTACCGCCAGTACATGCCCCGCCTTCCGATCGACTACCACTTCATCGGCGATGGCGAGCACATGTACATGTTCTTCACCGGCGACGACGGCAACTTCTACCGCAGCCGTACGACCTATGCAGAATTTCCGCGCGGTTTCAGCAAGCCCGTGGTGGCAATGCGCGGCACGCGCAATACCGTCTTCGAAGGCAGCATGACCTATCGCATCAAGGGCACCGACAAGTACCTGACCATCGTCGAGGCGCTGGGTGTGCGTTACTACCGTGCCTATGTCGCCGACCGGCTCGATGGCGAGTGGTATCCCGTCGAGGGTTTCGACACCATGGAAAAGCCGTTTGCCGGCAGGGCCAATGTCACGTTCGAGCCCGGGGTCGAGCCGTGGTCCATCCAGGTCAGCCATGGCGAGCTGGTCCGTGCCAGCAACGACGAGCGCATGATCCTCGATCCGGACAACCTGCTCTTCCTATACCAGGGGATCAGCGAAGCCGATAACCGGGGTGACTATGGCGCGTTGCCCTACAAGCTGGGCCTGCTGCGCGCGGTGGATTGAGCTAGAGTTGGCCCTCATTCGCCAAGAGAAACCAGGTCTGGAGGATTGAATGTCAAAGCTGCTTGCCGCCTTTGCCCTGATGCTTGCCGCCGTGGCCCCTGCCTACGCGCAGTCGGCTGATGATGCCGCCGTGACGAAGGCCATCGATGCGCTGTCAAAGGCAATCGTGGCTGCCGACAAGCCGGCGCTGGAAAAGATCACCTGGCCCGAGCTGACCTATGGCCACTCCGCGGGAAAAGTGGAGAACCAGAAGGAGTTCGTCGACGCGCTGGTAACAAAGCAGTCGGTGATCAAGTCCATCGAGAACGTGAAGCTGGCCAGCACCTATGCCGGTGATGTCGCGGTCACGCGCGGCACGGCCACTTTCATGGTCGGCGGTGCGAACGGTGCGGTGACCAAGGCCGATCTCAACCTGGTGCTGGTCTGGCAGAAGCGCAACGGCGAGTGGCGCTTGCTTGCCCGCCAGGCGTTCAAGGTCTGAGCCTCAAGGTCTGAGCCTCAAGGCCTGAGGCGATCGCATCCGGAGCCCCCTTGCCGGGGGCTCCGAGGCTCACCCCACCGTGGCCAGCAGCTGGTCGTAGAGCTTGATGTTGAAGTCACCGGGCAGCAGCTTGTCGATTGACTGCGCGTAGCTGCGGGTTTCCTCGAGCATCAGGCGCGTGAACTGCTTGTCGCCAGCGCTGCTCAGGCCGGGCTTGAACCCCATGCTGAGCGGATCGAAAGGAATCGCGGCGCCCTTGGTCGGCAGGTACTTCGCGATGGACCAGACCGGACCCATCATCACCGTCTGCGAAAGGGCAAGCTCCAGCTGCGACTTGCGCCGGTAGCCGGCATCGAGCATCGACAGCATCACCCAGTAGTTCAGGTTGCCCAGCCAGGCCAGCTTCCTGAGATCCTCGTTTCCGATGCTGTGTTCGTGTCCCGCATAGGCAGTCGGATTGTGCGGCACCTGGTAGCAGGGACTGTTGGCATCCCCGGCGGGAACCGTCCACATGGCCGGTGACTTCTTCAGCAGCGGGTGCGCTCCGGAATAGAGCGACTGGAAGAAGGAGAAGTGACCAACTTCACCCTCATCCTTGATGTGGTGCAGGTCTTCATCCCACTTGTCGAATTCAATCTGGGCCGCGCCGGCCTTCTTCACTTCATCGAGCGTGTCGATCACGGCATCGTAAAGATGACCGACATGGTTCGGCGCGATGCTGCCACCCAGCGTGGTCTTCAGCTGGTCGAGCAGTCGGGGCGCACCGTTGCTCGTCTTGGTGAGCGCGTCGGGCGCCGCCTCGCAATAAGTGAATTTCGCCAGGCTGGCAGGGCCCAGGGGCGTCAGCTCGAAGGCAAAGGGATAGATGTCGGACTCGTAGGGGAAGTCCTGGCGCGTCAGTACCGGCGCTGCATCCAGCTCCACGAGCAGGCGGTTCACTGCGCCGAGGTGCTGCATCTCCTGGATGGACACGCCCATGAATGAGGTGGTGCTCGGTGCCGGAGCACCCACGATCTCCGCATACGCGGGCTTCAGCGAGAAGCCGCCGTAGAGGTACTGCACCATCAGGTCGTGCTCGATCTCCGCGGCTTCCTTCAGGAGCCGGACGAGCTCGAGATAGGAATTGGAGAAGTGCCTGTGGACCGTGGACTTCTTGTGCTCTGCTGCCAGGACCCTGCCGGGGCCGGAGGCAACTCCCAGCATGGCCAGACTGCCCAGTACCGCACGGCGCGTCATGCCGTTGCCCATATCGCTCATCCCCCGGATTGATCGCTTGTCAGCAACTAGTTGTAGCATGCAAGTATAGCAAACCGGATATGTGGTGGGGGCCGCCCGCACGCAGCAACGATATGTGAAAGTAGCCTCCGCGACCGCCGGAAACCCGGGTCAAGCCCCCACATTGCATCTTGTTCATCGAACCGCCCCGGCCAGGGCTTCCGCGAAGCGCTCGCTGAGCAACCCGTTCTCGCGCCTGCGCGTGACGATACCCAGTTCCACGCTGGCGGCCTTGCCGCGCAGTCGCCGGTATTGCACCCCCGCGCGGTTCAGGTTGCGCACGGAGGATGGCACCAGCGCGAACCCCATGCCGCTGGATACCAGGCTGATCACCGTCTGCATCTGCCGGGCGTGCTGCGTGATGCGCGGGGTGAAGCCGGCGGCGCGGCACTGGGCGATGATCACGTCGTGCAGGCCCGGGGCGATGTCACGCGGGGGCACGATGAAACTCTCCGTCGCCAGCAGGCGCAGGTCGATGGCATCCTGGGCGCGGCCGGCGCGATAGGCAGAGGGCAGGGCCAGCACCAGTTCCTCATCGTGCAGGCGACGGAATTCGAGTTCCGTATCGTCCACCGGCGCCAGCGCGATCCCCATGTCCAGCCGGTTCGCCCGCAGCTCGCGGATCTGGGCGTCGGTGGTCAGTTCGTGCAGCTGCACTTCAACCTGCGGAAAGGCCGCGCGGAAACTCTTCAATGCGGACGGCAGCACGCCATAGTCGGCGATGGAAACAAAGCCCACCGACAGCATGCCGATGTCTCCCTTGCCGACGAGCTGGGCGCGGCGGCGGGCGGACTCCAGCCTGGTCAGCGCCGCACGGGCCTCTTCGAGGAACGCAGCCCCGGCGGGGGTGAGCGTGGCGCCGTGGTTCGAGCGCTCCAGCAGGCGCACGCCCAGCTCATCTTCCAGGGCCTTCACCTGCGTCGAGAGGGGCGGCTGGGACATGTGCAGGTTTGCCGCGGCGCGGGAGAAATTGCCGGCCTCGGCCACCGCCATGAAGTAACGCAGCTGGCGCAGTTCCATTATTCGGATTCCCTATGGCGGAGGCGGGATTATTGTATTTGAGCATATGACCCTGACCAAGGCACCATAGGAGCCCGTTCCCGGTCTCTGCAGCAGGTCAAGCCATGCCCGTCTACCGCTCCCGCACCAGCACCCATGGCCGCAACATGGCCGGCGCCCGCTCCCTGTGGCGCGCCACTGGCATGAAGGACGCGGATTTCCAGAAGCCAATCATCGCCGTGGCCAACTCGTTCACGCAGTTCGTGCCAGGCCATGTGCACCTGAAGGATCTCGGCCAGCTGGTGATCAAGGAAATCGAGGCCGCCGGCGGCGTGGGCAAGGAGTTCAACACCATCGCAGTGGATGACGGCATCGCCA
>JALYWF010000191.1 GCA_030852845.1 Pseudomonadota bacterium | reverse complement strand
ATGCGCCCGGCCTCCACGCGCAGCGTCCGCATGGCCGGGCCATGCTGTGGCGGGAAAGCTTCGGCAGCCGCGGCGGCTTCGTGCAGTTCCGCGCTGTCATGCGCCAGCAGATGCTGCAGGTGTCGGGCCAGCGCGGCGGCGAGCTGCTGCGGATGCTCCGCGGCAGCAAGATCTGCCAGCTTGTGCGCTTCCTCGTTTCGCCCCAGCGATTGCAGCACATTCGATGCGGTGACCGCGGCCGATGCCAGGTAGCCCTGGGCGACACCCTGCCTGGTCACTTCCAGCTGCGCCTGCAGCACTTCGCGGGCCAGCGCGGGCAGGATGCCGGCGCCGGCTGCCGGCTGTCCTGCTGACGGCAGGGCCGTCACCGGCTGCGGATGAAGCTCATGGGAAGGGGCAACATCGAACCGCGCCAGCACGAGGTCCGCCTGCTGCCCGCTGCCTTCCGTCGGCAATTCGCCGGTGTGCTCCAGCACGTCCAGCCACTGCAGCACCTGGTCCAGGCAGGCCAGGCATGCGTCGGTCAATTGCGGAGTCAGCGGGCGCGTACCGGACCGGGCCGCGCTCAACGCATCCTCCGCGGCATGCAGCGCGCGTTCCATGGCGGGGAACTCCACGATGCCGGCGCCACCCTTCAGGGTGTGCAGGGCGCGGAAGACTGCATCCAGCAGCCCCGCATCATCCGGCGCGCGCTCCAGCGACAGCAGCCCGTCAGTGGCCTGTCCGGCCAGTTCGCGGGACTCCAGCAGGAACTGCTCCAGCAGTTCGTTCATCGCCTTACCCCACACAGCAGGTCGGCGACCTTGACCAGCAGCTGTGGATCCACAGGCTTTACCAGATAGTAGTTCGCACCAGCGCTCCGCGCGGCGGCCAGATCCGGCTCCCTGCCTTCGGTGCTGGTCACCAGTGCCGGTACGCCGGCAATCGCAGGGTCGGACTCCCGCAGCGCCCTCAGGAATGTGAACCCGTCCATCTGCGGCATGTTCACGTCCACGATGAGCAGGTCTGCTGCGCAGCCGGGGAGCTTCTCCAGCGCCTCCAGGCCATTCAGTGCTTCGGCCACGCGGAAGCCTGCGGCCTCCAGTGTGGTGCGGTAATACAGCCGCACCAGTGCCGCATCGTCGATGACGAGAATGGTTTTTTTAGGTTCAGCCATCCAGCGCTCCCTGCGGTGGCCGCTGGTACACGATGGCGTCACTGAACCGCCGCACGCTGAACAGCGGGGATATGCGGCTCATCGATTCCGTATGGCCGAGGCAGATGAACCCGCCGGGAAGCAGGTTCCCGAACAGGTTTTCTGCGGCCACGCGCCGCGACGCGTCATCGAAATAGATCAGCACATTGCGACAGAAGATCACGTCGAAACGTCCATGCGCCTGCATCTGGGCTGCATCGATGAGGTTCACGCGCGAGAACTGCACTGACTGCCTCAGATCGTCCAGAATCTGCCAGCGTTCACCCTGCAGCGGGTTGAAATATTTCTTCACCAGCGCCTCGGGCAGCCGCATCAGCGCGCGCTTGCCGAAGACGCCTTCCTCGCTGGCCTTCAGCGTCTCAGTGTCGATGTCGGAGCCGAGGATCTCGATGTCGTATTCGTCCACCAATGGCCAGTTTTCCAGCAGCCAGATGGCGATGGAATAAGGTTCCTCTCCCGTTGAGCAGGGCACGCACCAGATGCGGATGCCCTCGCCGCGACGCTTCATCCGTATACGGTCCGGCAGCAGGTCTCTGGCCAGGCATGCCAGCTGGTGATCCTCGCGGTAGAAATAGGTCTCGTTCACGGTGAACGCGTTGACGAAGGGCTCGATCTCGTCCGCATCGTTGCGCAGGCGTGCGAAGTACGCGGCGAATGAATCCGAGGCGGTAGCCTGCATCCGCTCGACCACGCGGCGCTGCACGTAGTAGCGCTTGGTTTCAGTGAAGATCATGCCCGTACGCCTGTAGAGGAATTCGCATAAACGGCTGAACTCCTCCTCGGTGAGCGGTGGAAACTCAGCCACCAGTGTGCGTCCGCCCGGCACGTATCCGGTCGGATGCCACCCGTATGGCAAATGCAAGAAAGGGGGTATCGCTGAACCTGCTGGCACAGGCCTCCAGCGCAGGCAGTGCCTCGCGCCCGCCAACTTCAGCCAGCACCTCCACGGCGGCGGCACAGACATTCGGATCCTCTTCCGACTGCAGCAGCTCGTCCAGCAGTTGCGTGGCCGTTGCGCCTGCCAGTTCGCGTGCCAGCTCACAGCTGAGCACGCGCACATCCACATCCGCGTCGTGCAGCAGGTCCCGCAGCAGCGCTCCGCTGCCGCGGACCATGAGCCTGAGCGCATCCAGGGCCGCAACGCGCAGGGTGGCATCGTCGGAACGAAGCAGCGGCAGCATTGCGGCAACGCTTTCGGCGTTGCCGATGCGCACCAGGCTGGTCAGGAGGGCTTCGCGC
Source organism: Pseudomonadota bacterium (assembly GCA_030852845.1). Lineage (GTDB taxonomy): Bacteria > Pseudomonadota > Gammaproteobacteria > Steroidobacterales > Steroidobacteraceae > ZC4RG30. The sequence continues at coordinate 5,887 of JALYWF010000191.1, read as the reverse complement.
ACGCGCGGTACCGTTTCGGCCTGCAGCGCATCGGCCAGCGGGCGCGAAAAGGTCGCCGATCCGGATGCCGCACGCGCTGCTGTCCAGCGCTGCTCTTCTGAAGGACTGGCCAGTCCTGCGAGGATGTCCTGCGGCGTCGCGGGCTTGCCGGGCGGCGCCTGCAGGGTCTTACGTACGAACGGCACTTGCCGGCACCATCTGTTGGAGACGCTGGGCAATGCCCTGCACGGGCACCACAAAAGATGCACCACCGGCCCGCACCAGTTCCCCCGGCATGCCCCACACGACGGCAGTCTCCTCGGCCTCTGCGATCGTTCCACCGCCGGCGGCATGCAATTCTGCCATGGCGAGTGCGCCGTCATTGCCCATGCCGGTCATCAGCACCCCGATGAGCTGGGGGGCGGGCAGCAGCTGCATCGCCGAGCGGACCAGGCGATCGGTGCTGGGGTGCCAGGGATAATCAGACTTTGCTGGCGCAGGCATCACAACCAGTTCACCGGCGCGTCGTGCCAGCACGGTGTCGGCATCGCCGCATCCAATGTAGACCTTGCCGGCTTCCAGTCGCAGCAGTGACGCGACCTCGACGACCTCCAGTGCACAGATGCCGTCCAGTCGACGCGCCAGTGCACCAGTGAATGTCGCGGGCATGTGCTGCGCCACCACAATGGGCCATGGAAACGTGGCCGGGAGCTGGGTGAGCAGGTTTTCGAGGGCAGGGGGGCCGCCTGTCGATGTACCCACCAGTACAATGCCCGCACCGGCAGCCCGTGTGATGCTGGGCTCGGCAGCGGCAGGCGGTTTCTTTTCTGCCCGCGGCGGGGCGTAGCCACCGGTCCTGAATTGCACGCGCTCCCGGAGGCGGTGGCTGGCAGGCAGGCGCGCCGACGCCGCCCCCCTGATCTTGTCCTTCAGCACGGGCGCGAACTCGTTGACCCGCAGCGAGACCGCGCCGGAAGGTTTGGCCATGAAGTCGACCGCACCGAGTTGCAGGGCGTTCAAGCTGGCCTCAGCGCCTTGCGAAGTGATGGAGGACACCATGACCACCGGAGTGGGCCTTTGCACCATGATGCGATCGAGGCATTCCAGTCCGTCCATCCCCGGCATCTGCACGTCCAGCGTGATGACGTGGGGGCGGAACTCCTCCAGCTGTGCCAGCGCTTCGGCGCCATTGCGTGCAAAGTGCACCTGCAGGTCGGCCTCGGCGCCAAGCACATTGCCGAACAGCTTGCGCACCAGCGCAGAATCGTCGACCACGAGCACGCGGATCACGCATTCGCCTTCGCCCTGGCGGCCTGAAAATTGTCCAGGAGTCCCTGCTCGGCGCGCGTCAGCAGCTCGGCAGGATCAAGCAGCAACACGATCCGTCGCCCCTGATCGTGATTCAGCACGCCTGTGACAAGGCGGGCAGTGTCGTCGGTGAGATCCGGCGGCGGCGCAACCTCGGCGGCATTGGTGCGCAGCACGCCGGAAACACCGTCGACGATCAGTCCCGCCCGGTGCCGTGCTGTCTTTACCACCACGAGCCGCCGTCCTTCCGGAGCATCGTTGGCCGCCATGTTGAAACGCCGGCGCTGGTCCACAACGGGCAATACCTCACCGCGCAGGTTCACCACACCTTCCAGGAACTTCGGTGTGCGCGGCACTCGCGTGATCTGCGCCGGGACTGGCGCCACCTCTACCACTGACTCAATCGCCAGCCCGAATTCGTCGCCTGCCAGGCGGAAGACGAGATAGATGAGTTCCTCGCCGGCTGTCGGCGTCGGCCTGGCCGGTTCGCCGACAGCGGTGCGCTGCGCCTGGGTCAATCTCTGCATCACTTCGTTCCGGAACAGATGTTCGGTGGAAAGTATGGAAATCAGGCGCCGGCCGCCTTCGCCGCGGTACACGGAGCGGATCTGCGATTCCCCGCCAGTGCGCGCGGCGAGCACCGGCGGCACCGCATCCACCAGGTCGCTGTCAGCAGCGACAATGGCCAGGGCGCGGTCGGCGAGCAGTCCAATGCGGGCGTCGCCGATCTTCAGGATCACCACCTTCTGCCGCTCGTCGACTGTGGCAGGCGCCGGAAAGCCGAGCAGCATCCGCAGCGAAAGCAGGGGGAGCAGCCGCTCGCGCACAGCGGTGATCCCCAGCACGGCGGCATCGGCCTTGGCGACGGCCATGACGGTTGCCGGCGCAGGCAGGATCTCCTGTACATCACTGACGGGCAGCGCGAACTCCTGGCCGGCCACTTCGAAGGTCACCAGCGTTTCGGCTGAGGCGGCAGGGCCGTCCAGGTGGCGAGCGCGGATGACAGAGTGACGCGCCTGCTGCTGGGGACTCGCTTTTGCCCGGCGTGCAAATGCCGCATCGAGAAGGGCGCGGATGTCCAGGATCCTTGCGACCGCCTGCGTGCCGGGAGTGGCAAACGCACCCCTGGTCTGGCGGGGTGTTTCCGCCCCGGCATCGGGGTTGTCGGTTTCGATCTTGCCCGCCTCGATTTCTTCAAGCTTCGACACGGCGTCGACCGCCATGGCTACCGGAGCACCAACGTCGAGCACGATCGCGCTGTGAGGGACGTCCGCGATCGCCGGGGCGCCAAGCAGCATGCGGGCGCTGGCCACCGGCAGCACCGAGCCCCGCAGGTTTGCGATGCCAAGCAGTGCCGCGGGACCCTGCGGCACGCGCGCCAGCGCGGGCATGCGGATGACTTCTGCAACTTCGCCGGCGGGCAGCGCGTAGAGTTGTCCGTTCACCACAAAGGTGAGGAAGCGGGAAACTTCCCCGGCGACAGCAACGTTCACGGCTGTCTCACGCGCGCCTGGGGTTCAGTTCCCCGGCAAGCGAGGCGATTTCTTCCACGGCGGCAGCCAGGTCTTCCACGCCGCGTGACTGTTCAGTAGCCGCTGTTGCTGCTTCCCGCGCAGCGGCATTGCCTTCCTCTGCCGCAGCGGCGATCTGACGCGAAGCCGCAGCAACTTCAGAAGCTGCCAGCAGGATGCGGTCTGCACCCTGGAGGATGGTGCTGTTCGCGCTGCCCAGCGCCGCGACTTCATCTTCCACCTTCTGCAGCCCGGCCGTGACGCTGTGGCTGTTCTGTGCCTCGGCTTCGGTGACCGCGAGGACCTGCTCGCAGCTGCTGCGCAAGGCGGTGATCTGGTCGAGGATGCTGCGCACCGAATCCCGGGCGCGTTCAATGTTCTCGGTGGCCTCGCGTGCCAGGCTGCGGATGTCATTGGACACCACGGCGAAACCGCGGCCTGCCTCGCCCGCGCGGGCGGCCTCCACGGAACCGCTCACCGCCAGCATGCCGGTCTGCACGGCCACGAGCGCGATGGCTTCGACGAACTTCTCGATCCTGCGCGCCACCCCTTCCAGGCGGCTGATCATGGCCAGGCTCGACTGGGTGCTGGTCACGCCGGCGGAAACGCCGTCGAGCAGGGAGGCGATTGCCTTCCGGCCGGTCCCGAGTGCTCCGTCGAGTTCCTGCACGCGCCCGTTGGCCGCATTGCTGTTCTGCCTGGCCAGCCGGGCGCTCTTCTCGATCTGCACCAGCGCCGCCGAGGTTTCCTGTGCGGCAGCCGACTGCAGCTGCGAAGCCTTGCTGATCTGGTCGATGGCTGCCATCACCTGGGCAGCTGCGCCGGACATCTCCTGGATGGACGCGGAAAGCTCCTCGGCGCTGGCACTGACCTGTTCCACGGATGAGTCATGTCGCTTGCTGCTGCGGAGTTGTTCGGCGACCGCCGCAAGCCCCTGCGCCGCAACCTGTCCCTGGTCCAGCGACTGCGCCTGTTGTTCCACGGCCGTCTGCACCTCGGTGACGGCGGAAGACTGTTCTTCAGCCGCAGCGGAGATCTGCTCGGCGCCCTTCAGGGCTTCGGAAGCTGCGCGCTCGGCTTCCAGTGCAGTCATGAGGATCTCGCGGCTGCCCTCCGCAATCCGCGCCACGTCTTCCTTCCTGGCCTCCAGGTCCCGGGCGGTGCTGGCGGCTGTCTGGGCTTCACGCAGGGCGTTTCCGGCCGCGGTGGTCAGCAGGCTGCCGACTTCCGTCACATCCTGCTGCACCGACTCGCTCAGCTTCTGCACCTCACGTGCATTGCGGTCCGAGATTTCCGCGAGCGTGCGTACTTCATCGGCCACGACCGCGAAACCGCGCCCCAGGTCGCCCGCGCGCGCGGCTTCGATCGCCGCGTTCAATGCCAGCAGGTTGGTCTGGTCGGAGATGCGGCTCACGGTGCGTGTAATCTCGCCGATGTCCTGTGCGCGCAGGTCCAGTTCCTTCACGGTCTGGACGGATTCGGTCTGGCGCTGGGCGCTGCGCCCGATGGCGCGCGTGGAGGCGGATATCTGGCCTGCGGCTTCGGCGAGGAGCACCGCCAATGCGTCGGTGCGCCGGCTGCTGGCTTCCGCCTCGTTCCGGGCCGTCGCCAGGTCAGCGACCACCTGCCGCACGGCCCTGGATTGTTCCTGCGACGCACTGGCGGCTTCCTGCGCGCCAGCGGCGATCTGCTCCATGGACTTTGCCAGCTCGCGGGTTGCAGCAGCCGATTGGGAAAGACCACTGGCCAGTTGCTCCGTGGCTGCAGCGATGCGCTCGGTAGCCGTATCGTGCGAAGCCCGCGGAACGGTCTTGCGGGCCGCGGGTTTTGCAGGGGAGGGGCGGGAGTTGGTAGCGGGTTTCGGCGAAGTCTTCACGGCGCCGGCGATTGTCGATCTCTTGACCAGACCCATGGAGCCTCACGAGGGATGCGACGCGCTTTCCCGGCGCCTCGGCTGCGCCGGCGTGCGCGTTTATTGGAAGAACGAACACTGTAGGACATCCGCAGTGTCCGCAAAGAGCACGCATGAGCGAGATGGTGTAGGCAGATTCCTACACGGCGTGTAATTGAAAAATGCGTGGCACCGGAACGGAGTCCGTCCTGCCACGCAGGGAAGGGACGGCGAAGCCGTCCCGCCCGGTCTACTTCAACGCAGCCTGGATATCCGTCGCTGCCTTCTTCGCGGCAGCAAGGTCTTCCGTGGCGATCGCCTTGCGCAGTTCACCCGCAGCCTTCTGGAGCGTTGCCTTGGCCGGGGCCTCGGCAGTCTGCGGAATGGCGGCGCCTGCGGACGCACAGGGATTTCCCTGCGCCGCATCAAAGCCTTCGCCCTCGGGGCCGACCAGGCAATTGAGCGCGTGATGGAGGTGGCGGCGGACACCAGGCAGATCCGCACCGCCCGCAGCCAGCCCAGCGTGCTGCGCAGCAGTGGCTTTTGCCTGGGGGCCGTCGGCCAGCGCCACGCCCGGCGCAATGAAGATGGATGCGAGCAGCACGGTGGCTGCGGAAGTGCTGATCCTGAGCCTGAAAATGTTCATGGGAATACCCTCCGTGGTGGCCGGGTGAGCATACGCCTGTTGCCAGCGTCGTGGCTGCCATCGCTTCCCGCAGGGTCCCTGCGTCATACTCATGCAGATCCGGAAAAACCGGGCAGGGGGAATCACAATGAAAGGCAGGATCGTCTTCGTCGCCACGATCGTGGCGTTGGGTTTGGCCAGTTGGGCCGTGCTGGGAGAGTCCCCTGGCAAGGTGGCAACGAAATCATCTGCATCCATGAAGGCCGGCACGGTATTCAAGGAATGCCTCAACTGTCCTGAAATGGTCGTGATTCCCGCCGGCAAGTTCGTGATGGGAACGCCGGAGACCGAAGCGAACCGTCGCGAGCATGAGCATCCGCACGAGGTGACGATCGCCCGGCCCTTTGCCGTGAGCAGGACCGAGGTCACGTGGGACCAGTGGGAAGCCTGCGTGCGCGACGGCATGTGTGACGGCGTGGCGGTCGAGACCGCGCTGCGCACCCCGGCCACGCCAGCGCCGCGCGCCGCTGCGCCAGCGAATGCCGCCGGTGCGCCAGCCGCACCTCCCGCACC
>JALYWF010000138.1 GCA_030852845.1 Pseudomonadota bacterium | reverse complement strand
GCCCGGACCGCCCGGGGGGCCGCCTCCACCGGGGCCGGGTCCCGCGCCACGACCACGCGCACCCCCGACCTGCACGCCCTGCACGGCCATTTCCAGTACGGTGCCCGTGCGCGCCGACTCGATCATGTAGTTGCCTTCAGCGAGATTCTCGCCGGCCACCGGCCAGCCGTCGCGCCACAGCAGCGGACGGATGTCGAGCACGCTGATGCCGCCGCGATCCAGGTCGGCCTCATAGTGCAGCGAGAATTTCTGCACACCCTGGCCAAGGTCGAGCAGCCCGAAGTGCCCCGGCCCGATGAAGCGTCCCTGCGATCCGAGGAACAGCTTGCCGCCGCCCTGGATCATGTCGATGCCCATGTTGTCGAGGTAAGGGCCGGTCACCTTGCGCGAGCGGCCCATGCGGATGTTGTAGGTGGAGTTCGCGCCCTGGCAGCAGGAGCCATGCGTGAGCAGCAGGTAATACCAGCCGTCGCGATAGATGAGGGTGGCGGCTTCGGAGTTGATCGCCACGTCGACGGCCTTGCGGTCGGGATACTTGCGCAACCCGGTCTTCGGATCCAGCTCCACCAGCCGGATGTAGCCGAAGTAGGAGCCGTAGACCATCCACAACTTGCCATCGGTGGGATCGAGCAGCACGCCCGGATCGATGGCGTTGCTGTCCTCGATGCCATCGGACCACACGATCGGGCCGCGGTCTTCCCAGCCGTAATCGGGAGAGGAGGGATCGAGGGTGCGCGCAACCAGCAGGCCGATGGCCGATTTCGGCTGCGTGCCCGGCGCGGAGTAATACATGTAGTAGCGGTCGCCGACGCGCACGATGTCAGGCGCCCAGGTGTTGTTGCCGCCTTTCTCCAGCGTGGCCGGGCTCGACCGGCCGCCGGGCACCGCCTGCATCACCGTGCCTTCGCGGCGCCAGGTCCAGCCATCTTCCGAGATGGAGATGGGCAGGCCGCCGCCGGTGCCGTAGGTGTAGTAGCGCCCGTTGTGCTCGATCACCGTGGCGGGATCATGGATGCCCGGATCCCCGTTGAGCGCCGGAGCGGATGCCGCCAGCGCCAGGGCTGGCGCCAGCATTGCGGTCAGTGTGAAGGCTGCTTTTCTCATAGGCTCAATATCTGTCTGCACCAGTGTTGGGATAGGCCACGCTGCCTTCGGGATAAGGCAGCATCGTTGCGTTCCACGCGTCCCATTGCTCTTTCATCGAGGCAAGCCTTGACGCTTCGCGGCGCGCGAGATTGGCGCGCTCGCGCTCGTCGGCTGCCAGGTTGAAGAGATATTCGTTGGCGCGGATCTTGAGGTACTTCCAGTCACCGTCGCGCAGGGCGGCCTGCGTGGCCGCCTTGTAGCGCCAGAACAGGCGCCGCGACTGCACGCTGGCGCGACCGGTGATGATGTCGAGCAGGTTGATGCCGTCGCTGGGGTAGTCCGGATGTGCACGCGTGCCGGCCGCGGCCAGCAGGGTGGGCACCCAGTCCATCGAGATGTTCACCTGCTCGCTGCGGCTGCCGGCGGCGATGCGCGCGGGCCAGCGCAGGAACAGCGGCACGCGGATGCCACCCTCGAGCAGCTCGCCCTTCAGGCCGATGAAAGGCCAGGTATCTGAAAAGCGCTCGCCACCGTTATCGCTGGTGAAGATCACGATGGTGTTGCGTGCGGCGCCGGCGCCCTTGAGCGCGTCGAGCACCTTGCCGACTCCGGCATCCATGGCCAGCATCATGCGCCGGTAGATCTCGAGGCTGCCGCCATCGCGATGCTGCAGGTTGTCGCCCACCGTGGCGGCGACGGCTTCGTCCTCTGGTCCCTCCCAGGGCCAGTGCGGAGCCGTGTAGTGCAGGCTGAGGAACAGGGGCCGCGGATCGCGGCGCAGCTTTGCGATTTCCTCCGCTGCGCGCTGCGAGAAAAGGTCGGTGAGATAGCCATCTTCGTTCGCCGGCTGCGCACCGTCGAAGAGTTGCCCGCTGCGGGCCACGCCCGAGGCCTGGTTGTGCCGGAAATAATCGGCCGCGCCGAAGGGTACGCCGTAGAAGCTTTCGTAGCCGCTGCTGAGCGGACCGAAACGGTCCGAGAGGCCGAGGTGCCATTTGCCGACGAGGCTGGTGCGATAGCCCTGTTCGCGCAGCAGCGAGGGCAGGGTGGGGTGGTCCGGGTCGAGCCCCAGGTTCTCGTTGCCCGTTGCGATGGGCTCCTCGAGGCCGACGCGCAACCGGTACTGGTAGCGGCCGGTGATCAGGCCCGTGCGGGTGGCCGAGCACACGGCCGAGTTTGAATACGATTGCCGAAGAAAAAGCCCTTCGCGCGCGATGCGGTCGATGTTCGGCGTCTTGAAGGCGCGCTGCCCGGTGAACGACAGGTCGGCATAGCCGAGGTCGTCGGCCATGATCCAGATGATGTTCGGTCGTTGCTCACGCGCCTGTGCGGCGCGCACGGATGGCAGCAGTGCAGCACCAATGCCGGCTGCGCCGCCTCCCTGCAAGACCTGCCGTCGCGTCCAGCCTGGACGAGTGCCCTTCCCCATGGCGCCGAATTGTAATACCAATTCGCCGCTCAGGCATGCTGTGTCTTCAGCCTGGTGCAGCAGCGGCGCGCCAGCTCCACGAATTCGCGCACCAGGCGCGAGCCATTGCCGCTTTTCCACGCCGCCACCACCGACACCGTGGGCACGGGCTTGCAGTCCAGCGGCCTGAAAGTGACCCCGGGTGGCAGCAGCGCACTGATGGATTCCGGCAGGAGCGCGAAGCCCAGGCCCTCCTGCACCAGCTTCAGGTGTCCGAGCACATTGTCGGCGCTCGAGACTGCATGCATCCTGATCTTCGCCTGCCGATACAGCGCCTCGGCGGCTTCATGCAATTGCGGGGACTGCGAGCGCTCCAGCGTGATGCAGGGCAGGTCATCCAGTGCCCTGACGGGAATTTTCTTGCGGCTGGCCAATGCATGGTGTGCGGGCAGCACGATCACCAGTGCTTCACGCAGCAGTTCGCAATGCTCCAGTCCTTCTGCATCGACGGGACCGCGCATGAATGCGACATCCAGTGCGCCGGATCTCAGGCCCGCCACCGGATCCAGTGCGTATTTGCTGTGCAGGAGCAGGCGCAGGTCAGGAAGGCATTCCGCCACCATCGGGCGCAGCGCCGGCAGGATGCGCACATCGGCAGAAGGGAAGGTGCCCACGGACAGATCCCCGGCGCGTCCTTCGGCGGCCTGGCGTGCCAGGTGCCGTGCGTGCTCGACGCGGCCGAGGATATCCCTGGCCTGCCTGAGGAAGATGCGTCCGGCATTGGTGAGTGCGACGTGATGGTGGCTGCGATCCAGCAGCTGCACGCCCACATCCTTTTCCAGCTGCCTGATCTGCTGGCTCAGCGACGGCTGTGCGGTGTGCAGCTTCGCCGCGGCGCGCGTGAAGTTCAGCTCCTCGGAGACCGCGATGAAATATTTCAGGTGTCGTAGTTCCACGGCCACAGGCTAGAGAGCGTGGCCCGGCCATGCAACCGCGGGGCAGCAAAGAAATCCCTTGCAGCGCCGGCCGACTGCGGCTAAATTTTGTTGACAATATCGTCAACAATCGCCGGTGGCGCCAATCCGCTGCCCGGTCCCGGGGGAAACATGGATCAGTTGTCTCTGTCGCGCAGTGTCCGTCGTGTGTTGATCGGAACCGGCGCACTGCTTGGCGCAATGCCGCTGCTGGCGGCAGACCCCGGCAGCCCGGCTCGCGGGCAAGGTGATGAGGAGCTGGCCGAAGTGGTCGTCACCGGCAGCCGGGTGCGCGGCGCCGCACCGGTGGGTGCCGCGGTGATCACGCTGGACCGCGAGTCGCTGGAGTCCTCCGGGCAGGTGACCATCGACCGCATCCTCAAGGACATTCCGCAGAATTTCGACCTGGGCGTCAGCGAGAATTCACGCGGCCAGTCAGGCGGTGCGGGCAACATCGTGTACGGCAACACGGTGAACCTGCGCGGTGTGGGTCCCTATGCCACGCTGGTGCTGCTCGACGGCCATCGCGTCACGAACAACTCCCGCAGCACCGACCCTTCCATCGTGCCCACGCTGGGCGTGGAACGCATCGAGGCGGTGGCTGACGGCGCATCCGCCATTTACGGTTCCGATGCCATCGCCGGCGTGGTGAACCTGATTCCCCGCCGCAGCCTGAATGGCGTCGAGGCTTTCGCGCGTTACGGCACCGCCAGCGATTTCGACGAGTCGGCCGTGGGCCTGGCATGGGGCAAGGTGTGGGACGCCGGCCAGTTGATGCTGGCCTACGAGCATGTGGACCGCAGTAATCTGTCCGGTGACGACAGGGATTTCTTCACCGCGGACCAGCGCCCGTTCGGCGGACGCGACTATCGCAGCACGCGCTGCAATCCCGGCACGCTGGTGATCGGTACGACGACTTATGCAATCCCGGCCGGTGGCCTGACCCAGGCGGACGAAGGCGAGCTGGTTCCTGGCACCTCCAACCGCTGCAACGAAGTGATCGGGCAGGACCTGTTCCCCGAGCAGAAATACGACTCGGTGGCCTCGACCTTCCGCCAGGAACTGGCGCCCTGGGTGACGCTCATTGGAGATGCGTACTACAGCCGGCGCACGTTCCGGCGCCAGGCGGCCTATGCCGCCGCGCGGCTGAATGTGCCCGAGACCAATGCCTGGTTTGTCCGGCCCACCGGATTCGCCGGCACCTCCTATTCGATCGACTACAACTTTGCAGACGACCTCCCCACCAACGACACCTACGGCAAGGCCGTGAACTGGCAGATCACCCCCGGTCTGCGGTTCGCCTTGCCGCTGGGCTGGTCGCTGGAGGCGGTGGTCGGTTATGGCAAGACCCGCGATGACGCTGACAGCACGCGCGGGACGAACAACGCGGCGCTCAATGCCGCGCTGGCCAGCTCCGATCCGGCAACGGCGTTTGACCCCTACGGGCTGGGACGCACCCAGCCATCGGTGCTGGCAGCCATCTCCGACCAGATTTTCCTCGCGCCAACCAACAGCGATTTCACCGGCTACGAGCTGCGGCTCAATGGCACGCTGTTCACGCTGCCTGGTGGCGATGTGGGCCTGGCCACTGGCTATGAGCGCCAGGACATCGAAGTGTCGCTGGGTTCGGCACGCGGCGCTCCGACCACGGCGGTGGCGTGGCGTGACTTCGACCGGCAAGTCGATTCCGCTTATGCCGAGCTGCAGGTTCCGCTGTTCGGCGCTGGCAATGCGCGGCCTGGCTTCGAGCGGCTCACGGTGAACGCGGCCCTGCGCCACGACAACTACAGCGACGTGGGCAAGACCACCAATGAGAAGTTCGGGCTGTCGTGGAAGCCCGTGTCGGGGCTGACCATCCGCGGCAGCTACGGCACCTCGTTCCGCGCGCCGCTGATCTCGCAGATCTACGGCAACAGCAACAACCTCTACGTGCAGAACTACCAGAACCCCGCGGGCGGCGCGACTATCACCGGCGTGGCGCTGTCGGGCCAGAACCTGGACCTGGGGCCGGAGAAGGCCACCACCTGGTCCACGGGCATCGACTGGGAGCCGCTGTCGAATGTGGGCGTGAGCCTCACGTACTTTGACGTGAACTACCGCAACCAGGTGGAAGCCTACCTTTCCAACCTCGCACTTCTCGCGCGCGAGGCGGATTTCGCAGGCACGGGCATCATCGTGCGCGGCACGGCGGCCGGCGAGCGTGTGCAGGAACTGCTTGATGCGGGCATCACGATCGCGGCGGGCTCGCTGCCCGGCGGCAGCGCCGCCAACGTGACGCTGTTCGTCGACGGCCGCAACCAGAACCTCGGTGTCTCGAACATGAAGGGCCTGGACCTCTCCACCAACTACCGGCTGGAGACCGGAGGTCGTGGCACCTTCCGCTTCTCGCTGACGGGCAGCTACCTGACGGAGTACGACGTGGCCATCACGCCGGCCGCTCCGCTGGTCGATCGCCTGAACACCATCTTCAATCCCCTGAAGCTGAAGCTGCGCGCCGCAATGGCGTGGAATCGCGGACCGCTGGGTGCCGGGATTTCGGTGACCCGCGTGCACGGTTACCAGAACAATGCGGTGACGCCTGCCGAAGGCGTGGGCCCGTACACGCCGATCGATGTGACCTTCAACATGGACCTGGGGCAGATGTTCGGTTCCTCCCAGCTTGAGGACCTGAACTTCGGCGTGGAGATCCGCAATCTGCGCGATGAGGATCCGCCCTACGTGAACTTCGCCCCCAGCGGCAACGGCAGCGGCGGCTACGACGCCACGGTGGCCAACCCCATCGGCCGGATGTTCGCGGTGAGCCTGCGCAAGAAGTGGTGAGCGAGGGGCAGGGCGCCGGTGAGGCGCTCCTGCTCAGGAATCGAAGTGGGTGTTCAGTTCGATCAGGGCGTCGAGGCCATTGCGGATATGCGTGCGCATTGCGCGTTCCGCATCGGCGGCGCGCCGTTCGACGATGGCTGCGGTGATGTGCTGGTGGTCGGCGTTCGCGGAGCGGATGCGCTGCGTGGTGTAGAAGCTCGCGAACAGCAGCCGGTAGATCGGCACCGAAAGCCGGGTGAGGAACTGCCCGATGTACTGGTTGCCGGATCCCTCGATGATCAGCCGATGCCAGGCTTCGTTGAGGCGGGCGAATCGGTCATGATCGCCGGCATGTTCACCGTCGTTCATCTGCTTCTGGATGTCGGCCAGGCGCGCAAGCAGCGCGTCGTCGGCGCGGGTTGCGCATTCCGCCGCCGCCAGGCCTTCCAGCGCCATGCGGGCCTGGTAGATCTGGCGGACCTCGTCGGGCCCGAGCTTCTTCACCGAAGCGCCGCGGTATTCCTCGATGGTGACCAGGCCGTCGGATTCGAGCCGCCGCAGCGCTTCGCGCACCTTGCTGCGGCTGATGCCGGTGGCGCTGACGATGTCCGCTTCCACCAGGCGCTGGCCAGGCACAAGGCGCCCGTTGCGTATACGCTGTCGCACCCAGTCGGCCACGTGCGCCTGGTCCGCCGAGGGAGACGTGGCCTCGGTCTTGCGCAGGACGGGCTTGCGGATGCGGCGGGTCGAAGTGCTGGTTGAGGTACGGGGCATGATGGTGAGGATGATCGACGATCAGGGCGAGTATCGGCAATCGGCGCATGAAGTGATGCGCGCATGAACCGCATGCGCGGGGCAGTTGTCTGGGTGGCAGGTGGCGCGCTGCTGCTCGCCATGGCGGTAGACACCACGGCCATGCTCGGCAGGCAGCTGCACTGGCCCTTGCTTGGCGCCATCGAGATCGTCCAGGCGGCGGTGCTTGTCGGCGCCGCCGGGGCCCTGTTCATGGCTGCGGTGGCGGGCGTGCACGCGCGGGTGCACCTGCTCGTCGACCGGCTCTCGCCGCGTGGCCGGCTGTGGTCCGGCCGCGTCAATGCCGCCGCTTCGGTGCTGTTCTACCTGGCCTTGTTCAGCGGGAGCGCCTGGATTGCGGCCGACCTCTGGTCCGGACATGAAGAAAGCGAGCTGCTGCTGATTCCCTATCGGCCGCTGCGCGTGCTGGTACTGGCGACGCTGCTTGCCCTGCTCTGTCACGGCCTGTGGCAGCTGTTCCGGCGGAACCCGCGATGAACGATCCGGGCGCGGGACTCATCGGCGTCTGCGTGCTGCTGGCATTGCTGCTGCTGGGCATGCCCATCGGCATTGCCCTGGGGCTGGTGGGACTCGGCGGCCTCATCCTGACCATCGGCCTGGAGCCGACGCTGATCAAGTCAGGCGTGCTGCTGTTCGAGACCATGTCGCGCTACGAGCTGGGCACGCTGCCGCTGTTCATGCTGATGGCGCACCTGTGCTTCTCGGCCAATGCCAGCCGCGATTTCTTTGATGTGGCCACGCGCTTCCTTGGCCACCGTCGGGGCGGGCTGGCGATCGCATCGGTGGCCGGCTGTGCCGGATTCGGCTCCATCAATGGCTCAAGCCTTGCCACGACGGCCACGATTGGCCTGGTGGCGCTGCCGGAGATGCGTCGCCACGGTTACTCCGATTCGCTTTCGACGGGGGCAGTGGCCGCGGGCGGCACCCTGGGGCAAATGATTCCGCCATCCGGCGCGCTGATCGTGTTCGGCATCGTGGCCGAACAATCCATCGGCAGCCTGTTCACCGCCGCCATCGTGCCGGGCATCACGCAGATGCTCAGCTACTTCCTGGTGATTGCGGTGATTGTGCGCATCTGGCCCGGCATTGCCCCGCGCCTGGCGAGGGTGGGGTGGAAGGAGCGACTTTCCAGCCTGCGCCGCATTGCCGACATCGGCCTGCTGGTAGTGGTGGTGACCGGTGGCATCGCCCTGGGCTGGGTCACGCCTTCCGAAGCCGCGGCCGTGGGTGCTGCGGGCGCCATGGTGATCTGCGCGCTGCGGCGCCGCTTCTCCATCGCCAGCCTGCGTGTCGCGCTGGAAGAGACGCTGAAGACCAGCGGCCTGATCTACATGGTGATCATCGGCGCGCTGGTCTTCGCCGCCTTCATCAGCGTCACCGGCCTGACCGAGCAGATCGGTTCCGCCATCGCCGGCCTGGGACTGGGCCCGGTGGGCACGATGCTGCTGGTGGCGGTGTTCCTGCTGGTGATCGGTTCGGTGCTCGATGGCCTGGCGATGATGCTGCTGACCACGCCCATCCTGCTGCCGCTGGTGGCCGACCTGGGCCTGTCGCCCATCTGGTTCGGCATCTTCCTGGTGCGGGCAATGGAGATCGGCTTTGTGCACCCGCCGATCGGCATGAACCTGTACGTGATCCAGGGCGTGGCGAAAGATGTGCCGCTGGGGCGCATATTCAAGGGAGTGCTGCCATTCCTGGCGGCGGATCTGGTGCATCTGACCCTGCTGGTGGTGTTCCCGGTGATCGCGCTGGGCCTGCCGCAGTGGCTGGGACGATGAGAAGGTTCACAAGTTGATGCAAGAGCTGGAACGAAGACTGGCCGAACCGGTTGCCGCACTTGGCGGCGGCGATGGCGTGGGTTACGTGGGCGCGGATGTGCCGGTGGAGGTTCTGCTGGCCACGGGGCGTCCCTTCGGCCACCTGCCATGGAAAGCGGATGTCGCCACGCCGTGGGCGGACCAGTGGCTGGAGTCCAGCTTTCCATTGTGGAGCCGGTCCATCCTCGAGCAATGGCATGCGGGCATGTACGACGCACTGCGCGACGTGGTGTTCACGCGCGCCGATGACGCTGCCCAGCGCCTCTACTACTATGTGCGCGAGTTGCAGCGCCGGGGAAAGCTCGGGGGACCCGCGCCACGGATCTTCGATCTGGCCCTGGTGCAGCGCGAATCCAGCCTGGCACATTCCGCCCGCGCAGTGGTCAGGTTGGCCAGTGAGCTGGGCGCCGGTGCGGACACGCTTGCCGCCGGCATCGAACACTGCAACGTACTCCGGGGCCAACTCGAGCGTCTGCAGGGTGCACGCTCCGGTCACGGGCCCTGGTTCGAAAGACTGGCGCGCGCGGCCTTGTGGACTGATCCCGGACAGTGGCTCGCGAGCCTGCCGTTGCCGCCGCCTGCAGATCGTCCGCGCGTGCTGCTGGCCGGCAGTTTCCCGCCGGACGGGCGCCTGCACCAGGCAGTGGAGGAGGGAGGCGCTTCGGTGGTGGCAGAAACACATGGCTTCAGGCTCGACCGCCTTGGCGAACCACTGGTGGATGGCGCTGAAGAACCTGCGCGGGCCATCGCCCGCCACCTGATCGCGCGCAGCGTGGGTCCGCGGACCTTCAACGATTCGGCGCAGTGGATCCTGCGTCAGGCCCGCGCGCAGCGCGCCAGCGCGGTAGTGCTGTGGCTCACGCGCGAGGACGAGAGCCAGGCCTGGAAGCTGCCCGCGCAGCGCGCGGCACTCACCGCCGCCGGACTGCCTTTCCTGGCGCTGCCGGCGGCGCACTGGCTGGCCAACGATGGCGTGCTGGATCGCATCCGCGCCTTCTGCAGCGAGCACGCACGATGAACCCGCTGGCAGGACAAGTGGTGCTGGCGCTCGATGAAATGGCAGGGCGTCCGCTGTGTCGCTACCTCGCCTCGCTGGGCGCTGAAATCCGCCAGGGCACGCCCGATGCGGCTGCCATTGCCGCCGCGGATTTCCTGGTCGATGCATCGGGCCTTGAACTGCTCGCCGACCGCGGGCTGCATCGCGCGCAGCTGGAAGCCTGGAATCCCCGGCTCATCCACGTCTCGGTGACACCATTCGGCAGCGGCGGCCCGCGTTCGCGCTGGCGCGGCGGCGAGCTGGTGGCCTCCGCCATGGGCGGTGTGTTGCGCCTCACCGGCGAGCCCGACCGTGCGCCGGTGAAGGAGGCGCTGGATGCCTGCAGTTTCCACGCCGAGATGGCCGCCGCGGCGGGGGCGATGGCCGCGCATCTGGCACGCGGCACTTCCGGTGTGGGACAGCACGTGGATGTGTCCGTGCAGGAGGTGGCCTTCAGCCGCAATGTGAACGGCGTGCTGGTGTGGCAGTTCGACCGTCGCAAGCTGCACCGTGTCGGTGGCGCCCTGAACTATGGCCGCGCCACCGTGCGCTGCATCTGGCGCCTCGCTGATGGCTGGTGCTTCCATACATTGATGACGGGGCGTTTCGGCGCGCCGGCGAACCAGGGTCTTTCCGACTGGATGGACGCGGCCGGGGTGCCCAACCCACTGCGCGGCACCGACTGGCTGCGCTATAACCGCTCCACGCTCGACGCGGACACGCGTGCAGTCTGGGAGAAGGCGATCGCGGATTTCTTCCGCACGCGCACCTGCGCCGAAATCCGCACCGAGGGTCGCCGTCGCGGCATCAATGCCTGCGTGGTGGAGTCGCCGGCGGACGTACACGCCGATCCGCACCTGCTGGCGCGCAGCTTCTGGACCGAACGGGACGGCGTACGCCAACCCGCGCGATTTGCGCGCATCACCGCTGCGCCAGCGGCGCACGCCTCTGCGGATGCAGCCGCGCCAGCGCACGCCACTGCGGGCAGCGGCACGCGCCGCGGTCCGCTGGCTGGGGTGCGTGTGCTGGATTTCTCCTGGGCACTGGTCGGTTCGATCACCACCAAGATCCTCGGCGACCTCGGAGCCGACATCATCAAGGTGGAATCGCGCACCCGTCCCTGCCTGTCGCGCGTGGACGTGCAGGTGTCCGCTTCGCGCGCGGATGACCTGGATGACAAGCCCTGGTTCGCTCACCTGAATACTTCCAAGCGCAGCCTGTCGCTGGACCTCAAGCAGCCTGCTTCCCGCGCCATCATCGATCCACTGCTGGATTGGGCGGATGTGGTGGTGGAGAATTTCTCCCCGGGCACCATGGAGAAGCTGGGACTGGGTTACGCGCAGCTCTCGGCGCGCAGGCCGTCGCTGGTGATGGCTTCCGGCAGCGTATATGGCCAGACCGGTCCGCTGGCGGCAGAGTGGGGCGTGGATGGCACAGGCGGCGCGCTTTCCGGCCGCACCTGGCTCACCGGCTGGGCCGACCGGGACCCGGTGGTGCCCGGCGCCGTGCCCTATGGGGATGTCATCGTTCCTTATGTGATCGCAGCCAGCATTGCCGCGGCCCTGGCGCGAAGGCAGCAGGATGGACGCGGCTGCCATATCGACGCCTCCATGTACGAGATCTGCGTGCAGCAGATGCACCGGGCGGTGGTCGAGTCGCAGCAGGGCGTCGTTCCGCAGCGCATGGGCAATTCCGACGCCGGCGTGCACCACCAGGACGTCTATCCGGCGCGCGGCGAGGATCGCTGGGTGGCGATCAGCCTCTTCGACGCGGCCGATGCCGAACGGCTGGCACGCCTTGCCGGAGGCCAGCCGATTGCCGCCTGGACGGCCACCCAGGATGAGCAGGCCCTGGTGGAAACCCTGCAGTCCGCCGGCATCGCCGCCGGCGTGCTGCAGGACATCGAGGACCTGATGGAGCGTGATCCGGTGCTGCGCGCGCGCGGTGCGGTGATGCAGTTGCCCCATGCGAAGCTTGGCAGCTTCGGCCACGTGCGTACGCCGATCTCCTTCTCGAAGGACCGGCCCGAACCCTATCGCGCCCCCTCGATGGGCGAACACAACCGCGAGATCGCATTGCAGGTCGCCGGACTCGAAGCGGCACAATTCGAGCAGCTGGTGGCCGGGAAGGTGATGACATGAGTGCGACCGAAGTACGCGGACGCAAGGACCTGGCCTGCACCAGCGAGGCCACGGCTTTCCAGAAGGCCTTTGGCGCGGAACTCAGGGAACGCGTGGTGGAACGCGGCGAGCCCTTCGCGGTGGCACAGGCGGATACACCGCATGAAATCTTTCATGCGATGGACATTCCCGTCATCTCCAACCAGTGGTGGTCGGCCTACATCTCGGCCAAGCGGCTTTCCACGCGCTACTTCGGCGTGCTGGATGAGCTGGGCTATCCACCCAACCGCTGCAACTACTGTTCGCTGGGCCTGGCCTGCTCGCTGGCCGCCGATCCAGCCACTGCTCCCTGGGGCGGCCTGCCGCGTCCCACCGTGCTGGTGGCGCGGCTCACCTGCGACTGCATCCAGCAGGTGTTTGCGCGCTGGGCCGACGTGATGGGCACGGACTTCTTTCCCATCGAGGCGCCAGCCTGGACGCAGACACTGCCGCAGTGGTACCGCCATTCCAACGAGCGCTGGGAAGAGGTCTACGGCACCGAGCGCATCGCGCTGCTGGCCGAGGAAATGCGCGACCTGATCGCACTGCTGGAGCGCAAGACCGGCCGCCGCTTCGAGATGGACCGGCTGGCCGCGCTGATGGAGCGCATCAACGAGCAGGAAGGTTACCTCGACGAGGCCGCGCAGCTGGCCGGCTCGGTCCGTCCCTGCCCGGTGTCCATCGTCGACCAGATGCCCAACACCATGATCCCGCAGTGGCATCGGGGATCGGACTGGGCCGTGGCGCATGCGCGCAAGTTCCGTGACGAGGTGCGGGCCCGCGCGCTGGCCGGGCAGGGCGTTGCGGCCAACGAACGCATCCGCCTGATGTGGATCGGTGCCGGAATCTGGCACGACACCGCCTTCTACCAGGCGCTGGAAGAGCGCCTCGGCGCGGTGTTCGTGTGGACCATGTACCTGCCTTTCGCCGGACCGCAGTACGTACGCGCACTGAAGGGCCGGCCCCTGGACGCACTGGCCAGCCGCATCTGTTCGATGAACGAGGTGCTGCACCTGCCGCCCTGGATGTGCGAGTGGATGGTGAGCGAGGCCGACCGCTGCGGCATCGACGCCGCAGTGATGCTGGTGCCGCGCGACAATCGCGTGTCGCAATCCGGCACGCTGCTCACGCGCGAGGCGCTGGAGTCGGCAGGGGTGCCGGTGCTGCTGCTGGATGCCGACATGGTGGATGCGAAGAACTGGGATCACGCCACCGCGGTCGGCCACGTCGAACAGTTCCTGCGCCAGGCGGGCCTGGCATGATGCGATTGCGCATCACCTGCCTCGTCGCTGCGCTGGCATGGCTGGCAGGCTGCGCGCCGGGCACCAGTGGCGACGTTGTCGAGCTGGTGTACGCAACCCCTTACAGTCCCGCGCATCCCTTCAGCCGCGCCGACCGGACCTGGATGGACTTCGTCGAGCAGCGTTCCGGTGGCACGCTGCGCATCCGCCCTAGCTGGTCGGGCGCGATGCTCTCTTCCGAGCATTCAATGGTGGAGCTGCGCCACGGCGTGGTGGACATCGGACTGGTGACGCCCATCTACGTGAAGGGCGGTGCGCACCTCATCCGCATACAGTCAGGTTTCTACAGCGGCGTCACGTCCATCGAGAACCAGGTGGCGCTGTATCGCTGCCTGGCCTCTGTCCATCCCGGTTTCGCGCGTGAGCTGGAGGGGCTGCAGGTGCTGGCGGTGCAGGGCGGCAGCCTGCCCGGCATCATCACCCGCGAACGCCCGGTGCGCTCGCTGGATGATCTGCGTGGCCTCAGGCTGCGCGTGCCTACCGAGCTGCTGCAGTTGATGCAGGACCTGGGCGCCGATCCGGTCAACATGCCCATGGGCGATGTGTACTCGGCGCTGGCCAAGGGCGTGATCGATGGCCTGGTGGCGCCCACCGATACCTTCAAGTCGCTGCACCTGGCGGAAGTGGCCCATTATTACGCCTCGCTGGAGGTGCCGCGCGGCGCCTACCCGGCGAGAGCCATGGGCGCCAGGCGCTGGAAGTCGCTGTCGCCGGAGCATCGCGCGGTGCTCGAGGAGGGCGTTGCGGTGTGGGAACATGCACTGGCCGAGGAAAACCGGCGCGCGCTGGATGAGGGCTGGAGCCTGGCCGAACAACGCGGGGTGCAGCTGGCCCGGATCAGCGCCGCAGACCAGACGCGCTTTGAAGACCTTTACCTGCAGCACGCGGAGCGCAATGCTGCGGGGCTGGCCCGCTACGGCATCGATGGCATGGCGGTTTTCCGCACGGCGCGGGCCAGCATCGCGCCGGATGGCAGCATTGACTGCGCGGAGCATCGGGAATGAAACCAGTCCTTGAGGGTATTCGCGTGGCGGACTTCAGCCATGTCATGGCGGGTCCCTATGCCTCGCACCTGCTGCGCCTGCTGGGTGCGGAGGTGATCAAGATCGAGGCCCCCGGGCGGGGCGATGCCATGCGCAACTACGGCAGCGACCGGCGCTACGATGGCATGGCGCCGGCGTTCATTGCCGTGAACGCCGGCAAAAAATCCGTGGTGCTCGACCTGAAAAAGGATGAGGACCTCGCGGCAGCGCGCCGCCTGATCGAACGCAGCGACGTGTTGCTGGAGAATTTCCGTCCCGGGGTGATGGCGCGACTTGGCCTGGACTACACCGCTGCGCGCGCGCTGAATCCGCGCCTTGTCTATTGCTCGGTGTCCGGTTACGGACAGTCAGGCCCGCGGCGCGACTGGCCGGCCATCGACAACATCGTGCAGGCCACCAGCGGCATGATGAGCCTGGGCGGCGATCCCGACGGCCCGCCCATGCGCGTGGGTTTCCCGGTGGTGGACACGCTCACCGGTCAGACTGCCGCCTTCGCCATCCTCGCCGCGCTGCTGCGCCGGCAGCACACCGGCGAGGGCGAGTTCCTCGACGTGGCCATGTTCGACGCCACCATTTCGTTCATGACTTCCGCGGTGGTGCCCTGGCTGGTGACGGGACGTGCACTCGAGCGCACGGGCAACACGGGCTACAGCGGCCAGCCCACGTCTGCCCTGTTCCAGGCGCGCGACGGTCACCGCGTGTCACTGGGCGTGGTGCAGCAGCACCAGTTCGAGTTGCTGGCGCGGCTGCTGCAGCAGCCGCAGTGGCTCACCGATCCGCGTTTCGTCGACCCGGACTCCCGGCGCATCCATGCGGCCGCGATGCGTGAGGCGCTTTCGGCCGTGATCCAGACCCGCGATGCCGCCGAATGGGAGGCCATGCTGAGCACGGCTGGCATTCCCTGCGGCATGGTGCGCGACATCAGCGAAGCGATGTCGCTGCCTGAACTTTCGGAGCGGGCACTGCAGCTGCCGGTGCGCATTCCGGGCCTGCCGGGGCGCGAGCAGGTGGCCATCCTCGGCCCTGGCTTCCAGTCCTCTGCAGGCCCTGCCGCGGCGCCGGATCCGCCACCGCGCCTTGGGGAGCACACCCGGGAAATCCTCGACTGGCTCAGCCGGCCCGAATAGCCGCCGCTGCTGAAAAAGACAATTTCTCTGGCAAATCGTCCAAGTCAGGGATTGGTGTTCCCGGGCATCATCGGCTGCCGTCATTTTCCGCAAGCATTGAAAAGTCAGCTTAATTCCTCTTCCACGGAACCCAACCCATGAAACATCTGATTTCCCGTGCCGGGATCGGCCATCGCGTCGTGAAGCATCCGCTGGTGGTGGCCGGCATTGCAGCCGGCGCACTGCTGCCCCTGGCGCTGCCCGCTGCGCAGCCTGCCGCCCAGCCGGTCGCAGTGGCGGGATCGCGCCTGCCGGCAGCACCCGACATCGTGATCACGGCCAGCAATGTCACGGCAGAAAAGGTGGGCAGTTCGATTCCGGTGTCCGCCATCGGCGAACCGGTGGGCAGCGTCACGCTGAATGCGCCACGCTGGGTGGACGACGCCAACGGCGGCTATGGCGTGGTGGACGGACAGATCCTGCCGGTGGATCCGAAGGGCAAGCCGATCAATTTCCGTGTCGCATTGCCCGCCAAGTGGGCGCGTCGCGGCCTGCAGCTGGGCGGTGGCGGCATGAACGGCACCATCCCCAATGTCACCGGCGGCGACCTCGCGCGCGGCTTTGCCACATATGGCAGTGACTCCGGTCACCAGATGGGTGGCTTCGGCCCGCCGGGTGGCGGTGCTCCGCGGGCCGGTGGTCCCCCCGGCGGCGCACGTGGTGCGGGTGCTGGTGGTCCTCCGGGTGCTGGTGGCCCCCCGGGCGCCGGCCCGCGC
>JALYWF010000136.1 GCA_030852845.1 Pseudomonadota bacterium | reverse complement strand
CACTGCAGCAGTGCTCGGAGGCGACAAGGGGGTAAGTACTACTCAGCGCGGGTGCGGCAGAAGTACACCGGGTAGTTGATCGGCTCCGCATGCAGCGTGGCGCGGATGCCGACGATCTCGGTGTCGCACCAGTCGGTAAAGGACCCCACCTCGTCGAGATCATCAAAGTAGCGCGAAGCCGGCTCTCCGATGTCGTCATAGAAGGTGCTGGCCACTTCAGCGGCGAAGGTGCTGGCCGGGGCGATCTTGTACAGAACCGGCGACGGTGAACGGCCATCGGCAGCGGACTGCCCGCCGGGAATCCTGCCCACAAAGCCAGGCAGTACCGCCAGTGCAGTGGTACCGAACTGGGGAACCAGGCGGCTACCGGAAACGTTGCCTGCAATGTTGGTAGAGGGAGCCGTGGGGATGCCTACTGCCAGCGGCGCCACACCGACAAAGGTATTGGTGGAAAGCGTGATGTCGGTGAGATGGAAATCAGCGGCCTCGGAGAAGCCGAACAGATACGCGGTGCCACGCGAGGGCCTGTTGTACGGATAGCAGCCCGTGCTGCTGCCGCGGCGGGTGTAGATGCCGAACGGCGCCTCCACCTTCGCAACGGTGAAGCAGGCATCGTTCATGCTGGGCGCACCGCCCACCACGCCAACGTGGGTTCCGTAATAAGTCAGGTAGTCCCATACCCAGAAGCGGCGGTTGTCACGCGCCTTCCACGTGCCCGTCATCTCGCCCTGGATGGACTGCGGCTCCGTCAGCTCCCAGTCCAGGCGGGCGGCATCGGCATTCGCGCCGCCGAAGGTGCCGGTGATCCGGCTCACCGTCTGGTTGGGAAAACGGCCGTAACCGAAAGGGGTGGTGGTCTTCTGCACATTGTTCATCACCGCCGTCCAGATGCCGATGCCCGCGCCAGCCGTGGCAGCCGCGCTCACGATCGGGGCAGGCGCAGCGCTGAGCCCTGGCGTACCCGTGCGCGCGGCGTTCCAGACAATGTTGACAGTGGCCGCGTAGGAACTCGGCATGGCTGCCGTCGGGTTGGTATCGGTGATCAGCGTGAACTGCAGGGTTCCGCCCACGGGGTCATAGTTGTAGAAGCCGTGCTCCACCTGCGTGGCATAGGGAGATGCCGGCAGGAACGGATCCGGCAGGCTGCCCGCGATGTAGGCATGCGTGCCATACAGGAAGGTGCCATCGTCAAACAGGGTCAGCATGTTGCTGCTGCCCAGGTTCTGCGTCGTCCAGTCATAGTTGTCGTACTTGACCGTGATCGACGGCGGATTCACGCCGGATGCCGCTGCAGCCTTCCAGGTGGAACTGGTGAGGCGGTAGGTGCCGTCAAGTTCGCTGCCGGCAGTGGGCAACGCACGGCAGAACACGTTCAGACGGGTACCCCAGGCGCGGGTGCCGGCCGCGAACCCGGCCGCAGCGGTAGCCGTGACATTGGTTGGATTGATGGTGCCAGTGCGATAAAAAGAAGCCGCGCCACCGTCACCGACCACACAGGTGCGGCCGATGGGCTGCCGCGCCACTGCGACGTCGAAGACGGCGTTGATGTTGCTGGAGAACAGCGTGGGAGTGGTCGTGCCACCCACGGTGAAGGCACCATAGTCGCTGACCTCGTAGCTGGTCTTCACATTGCCCTGGGTGTCGCGCACCTCGAGCAGCAGGCCGCCAGGAATGGCTCCAGCTTCGGGGGAACCACCTGGAGGCGTGCTGTAGGCAACAGTCCCGGACATCGTGAACTGGCATGCCGGCTCGGTGGTCACGGCCGACAGGCCGACGATCACATTGGTGACATCGGCCAGTGGATTGGTGCCGGTGGGGTTGGTGACCTGGCAACGGCTTACATTGCCCTCGGGATCGACGAAACTGGCGCTCACGGCATAGGCGAGCGGCGTTCCGGCCGCCACGTTCGTAACCGTGCCGTCCGGAGCCGTGACCGGAACTGTCACGCTGAAGACCGCGTCCTCGAAGGTAACGGAAGTCTGCCCCGGGGTGACAGTGCGCTCCTGCATCCATTCACCGGTGTACAGCGTTACCTTCGCTCCCGGCAGGCCACTGAACACAGAGGGAGTTGCCGGGATCGTGACTACTACGTCCCTGCGCGGAATGTTCGGCACGCAGTCGATGACGATGTTGGTCTGCTGGCCAGTGGTCAATGTACCTGCGGTGCCGCTCGTCGGCGTGCAGGTCTTGCCGAAGGGTTGAGCGATGATCTGGACGTCGTATGCCGTGCCCTCGTCGAACGAGCCGAAGGAGAATGGCACCGATTCCGGAGCATCCGAGGGTTCGGCCGGGTCGGCACCCAGGAAGCTCACCACTTCAGCCGTGGGGCTGTAGCGCAGCGTAATGCCACGCCCTCCGCCCAGGTTGTTGATCACGCCCTTGAGCACCACCCTTTCTTTCGGCAGTGCAGTGGCAGGCTCGCTCCTGACATCCTTCACGGCGTCGCAGCCCGCGAGCGCCATTGTGCAGAGGGTGATTGCCCAAACGGCAGGCCGTCCGATCTTCGTCTTCATGCATTCCCCCAGAATCAGAACTTGGCCTGGACGCCAAACCGGTAGGCCCGGCCCAGCGTGTCGTGGTAACCCGCCGTCGCACCCGAGATGCCGCCGCCAGTGAACGGAGGCGTCTTGCCGAACAGGTTGCTGATGGACCCGAAGACCCTGAACTGCTTCATGTTCGCGATGGGCAGGTCGTACGAGAGGTTCAGGTCGAACTTCGCGTATTGCTTGACCCAGTTGTTATCCACGGTGGCGTTGCTGATGGCGCCCGTCTCCGTGTAGTAGCCAGGGGCCTCGGGATCGTCAACCCAGCGCTTGTCGAGCTTGGCGGCACCGATGTAGCGCATCAGCACCGCGGCTGAGAAGTCGCCCAGGATGTAGCTGGCGGTGATGTTCCCAGACCACTCCGGCGTTGCCGCCACGCCAGGGATGAACACGCTGCTGCGGATCTGGCCCACCAGATCCACGCACTGGTAGCGGTTCACCACATATTCACCGACGCCGTCACGATTGAAGGCCCCCGTGGACGGGTCGTTGTTGGGGTAGTTCATCGGATCGGCCCGATCGAGGGCGGCACCGCACTCCCCGGTCGGATTCGGACCGCGGAACAGGCCGGTGCTCTGCTGAATGCCCGAGGACTCCATCGCCTTGCTGGCCCGCAGGTTCAGGCCCACCGAACCGGGCAGGGTTTCGAACGCGCGGTTCAGCGGGAAGTTGTAGCTGGCGTTGAAGTCAATGCCGCGCCGCTTGTAGGGCAGGGAGTTGGTCGGCCTCGAAGCGTTGTAGCTGAGCAGGTCCTCCAGGTCCATCGAGCCGGGGATGGGATTGCCGTTTTCATCCTGGAGCAGCCCGAAGGTCAGCTCGCGACAGGCCTGCAGGTTCATGTTCGGCGGATTCGGCACACCGCCGTCCAGGAACGCATCCGCAGTCAGGCCATTGTTGCTGCCCTCGAAACAGGCCGTCACGGGGTTGGCCTGATTGAATGGCGTGTTGATGCCGTCCTTGATGCTGATGTCGAAGTAGTCGATCGAAATCCGCATGCCCTGTGCCCAGCCACCCGGCGAGAGCACGAAGCCCATGGTCAGCGTGTCGCTCTTCTCCGGCTTCAGGTGAGAGTTGCCGACGCGCACCTGGGCATAGCGCTCGTTCTGGTTCTCGGTGCTGGTGGAGGTGCCCTCGCGCCAGGGATTGCGGATCTGACGCTCGTCCGGAATGCCGGGCTGGTAGATGAACAGCTCGCGGTAATCCGCGGCGCGCAGGTCACGCGAACGGGTCACGCGCATGCGCATCCAGTTGAAGGGCCCGTAGGTGGCAGAAACCTTCCAGTTGGGGGTCTTCTGCGTGGCCGATTCACCGGTGGTGCCGGCACCGCCCTTGTTGTTGTAGATGCCGTAGCGCAGGGCGGCGTTCACGGCCAGCAGGTCGGCCGCCTCGACGCCTGAAACCAGTGGCATGTCGAGCTCTGTATAGCCTTCGGCCACGCGGGTCCTGCCACCGAATGCATCGGCCCACACATTGGCGAGGTCGGCGCGGGCATAGAAATCGCCCTGAGTGCCGGCGTTATCGAGCTTGTTTTCGCGCAACTCCACGCCGAAGGCCGCCGTGAGAGGCCCGGCTCCCCAGCCATCCCACAACGTGCCGTTGGTGTTGAAGGCAATGATCTGCTGCGACACCGTTCCGGTGGAGCGGCTGTCGACGAAGGCGTATTCCAGCGCCTGGCGCTGCAGCTCTTCCGCATCGTAGTAGATGCCGGCGTAGGCTGGCAGCGTGTCGCCGAAGGTGTCCTGGTTCGAGTAGCTGGTGCCGAACAGGTTCAGCGGCTTGCAATCGGCAGCCAGTGCCTGCAGGGAGTCGGGGCCGGTGATGGGACGACCCTGGGTATCAAGCACGGGCGCGCCGTCACGCAGGATGCGGCAGATGGGCTGGCCAAATGTAGCCGAGTCCGGTCGATCGTCGATCACTGCATCCAGCGCGAACGCCATGCGCAGGCTGGTGGCGTTGTTCCGCTGCACGGAACTGCTGTCGGTGGCGCCATACTGGTAGTACGCGTCCCAGCGCCAGTCGCTGCCGAAGCGACCCTTCACGCCCGCCAATGCGCTGTAGGTATCTGTATTCGAATTGGTCTGGCGCCAGATCTGCGGATTCCACAACTTGCGGATGGCCGTGAACCCCGCGCAGGGGTTGCCGCCATACAGGGCCTGTACGCCCGAATTGCCCGCTCCCGCCGCACCGCTGCGACCGAAGGCGCTCTGCACCTGCAGCAGGGCCTCATCGCTCAGGTTGTTGAGGAACGCGTAGGAGTTGTGCCCCAGCTGCGGCAGCACCAGAGGTGAGCCGTCGAAAGCCTCATTGAGCGTGATGCTCTCCAGGAGCCAGAAATCATTCGTGTGGTACGGGTTGTAAAAAGCTCCTCCGGGCGCATAGCCGGCCGCAGTGAAGCTCACCCTCACCCACTTGCCGGTTGCCTTCACACGCCCGGTCTCCGGATCCCGCGCCCAGCCGTCGAAGTCAGGAGTCGGCGGGTTCGGCGACATGTCCACGGGAATCCACCAGGGCCAGGAGATGCCGCGACGCTTGGCGATCTGCTGGGTACCGAGGGTGACCGCAGGCCAGGTCGCGGCCGACTCCGGGAATGGCTGCCCGCCGGGGCCCACGCCATTGCCCGTGGAGTAGCCGGTCTGCGCCGCATGCGGGAAGCCGAGCTGGGCCGCCAGCGCAGCCGTCGCAGTGGCGTTGCCCAGGCGCTGGTCGCGCAAGGGAATGTCACCAGCCGGATAGGGCTGGCCATTGAGCAGCACGATAGTGGCGGCGTTCTGCGTATAGAACAGCACTGCGCCCGGAGCCGCAAAAGTGCTCTCCTGACCAGGCGAGTCGAACCGCGCGCAGTACGTGTCCTGGGTATGCACGTTGCGGTTCTCGGCCTTGGTGTTGGCGTAACGGGCCTGGAAGTAGCCCGTTGTCATCTCGGTGAAGTTGTACTCGAAGTTCGAGAACAGCACCTTGCGCTCGTTGCTGGGCAACAGGGTCTGCGTACTGGTCACAAGCGCGCCGCTGCCATTGACCGCCCCACCGCTCGCCGCGCTGGCTGCGCCGCCGCGGTATCCATAGGCATATTCGGTGCCGCCGGATCCTGAAGCATCGAAATGGAAGCCCGAAGTGGCCCGGTCATCGTTGTGGTACAGCGCGCCTTCCGACCAGCGCTGCTCAAAGCGCACATTGGCCATCTCGAAGCGAGCCGGCATGTTCTCGTAGTTCACCAGCGGCGTATTCGCCTGGTCCAGGTTCTCCTGGGAGCCGGAGCTGTTGTTGAACAGGGTGCGCGACTCCGCGCACCAGCTGCGCGCCCTGGCGCAGTCGCGGATGGCAGAGGTCTTCTGGTATTCGCCGCTCAGCAGCATATGGCCGCGACCACCGAACAGCGGCATGCCGCCAGCGATGGAGACCGCCGGGCTGTTGCCGTCGCCGGCCTCGTTGACGCCGTAAGTGAGGTCGACGTTTACGCCGGTCATCCTGTTGTTCAGCACCAGGTTCACGACGCCGGCCACGGCACCGGAGCCGTAGGTGGCCGAGGCGCCACCTGTGACCACGTCCATGCGCTGCAGCAGGTTTGACGGGATGGTGTTCATGTCCACCACGTCGGCCTGGTTTGAGGTGGAGGTCACACGGCGGCCATCGACCAGCGTCAGCGTGCGCGAACCGAAAGTGGGGTCCAGACCACGCAGGTTGGCAATGGTGTTTCCAATGAAGTAGGAGCCGCGGTCCATCACGTCCACGCCGCCGCCGCCAACGCCGGACTGGTTGTCACCCACCATGGTCGGCATGTAGCTGGAGATGTTCTGCGGCACCAGCTGGGTCAGCGCGTCGGACACGTTCACCATGCCGAGCCGGCGCATTTCCTCGCCGGTGATCGAGGTGATGGGGTTGGACGCAGTGACGTTGGGCGACTGGATGCGCGTGCCGGTGACCTGCACGGCCTCCAGCTCGATGTCTTCGGATTCTTCGGCCTCTTCCTCTTGCGCCTCGGCGGCGATGGCCTGCAAGGACAATCCGATCAGCGCGGCGGCACCGAGAATGGCAACCACCGAAGCACGCACGAACGGCGTGCACGCAGCGTATTTGGACACTGTAGCAACCCCCCAGTGAATTTTGTCTTCCTGCGCACGGCGAACGCACTGCGCAGCAAGTTGCAGCCGGACATTCCGGTCAGCGGAGAGTATTAGTCAGGGGTTCGCGGGGCTTTTGATGCAAGCGGAAGCGGCGCTTGTGGGGTGTGGCAGAGTGCGGGGTGGGCACCAGGAACGGGCCGACTTTGGGGGCGACTGGGCGTCAGCAGCGTCTATATAGAATGTTGGCCGCGTCTTTAGTTCCCCGAAGCACATTGCGTCGCTGGATGCCTGAAACTTTCAGCACTACTGTTCCAGCCCGAGGCAGGCTCACACCTTCGTCCTGCCTGCGGCCGGATGTGACGCGTTGCGTCAGTTCCTGACCCGACCTGTCTGCTCCAACCCACAGCATTACGACAAACTGTCGGACGGCTCACAGAAAATTTCCCGGCTATCAGTAACTTAGGAGCGCGGCAAAGAGCTGGCACGGCCCTTGCTCTAACCCGGCTACGGCACAGTGCCGACGCTGACCAACGTTTTCTGGGTCTCTCGAAGGAGTTATTAAATGATGAAGTCTGTACAGAAGGGTTTCACCCTTATCGAATTGATGATCGTGGTTGCGATCATTGGCATCTTGGCCGCGATCGCTATCCCGGCTTATCAGGACTACACGATTCGCGCGCAGGTGACGGAAGGGTTGAACCTGGCGTCGGATCTGAAGGCGTCCATCGGCGAGGTGTATGCAGATACCGGCACGGGCGATGGTATTACCACCGGCGAGGCTGGCAGCGGAGTGCCGGCGACGGCGGCAGCCAAGTCCGGCAAGTACGTGCAGGGCATTACTGTGACTGATGGCACGATCGACATCCAGTTCGGAGTAAGCGCCAACCAGAAGATCAATGGCGACCACCTGACGCTGGTGCCCGGTACCAACGGCAACGGCGACGTCGTTTGGTACTGCGGCGGTGAAGGTACCGACCTGCTGGAGAAGTATCTGCCGGCATCGTGCCGCGGCAACTCGGATCGCACCAACAGCCTGGGTAGCGGTAGCTAAGCTTACCCTTGGCAGTGCTCCCGATGTCCGCATCGAGAGCAACGTAACGAAGCCCCTCCTCGCGAGGGGCTTCTCTTTTCCCCACCTCGCTCTGGTTGTGAGCCTCCTCCGTCACGACGCGCAGCAAAGTTCGTGACACAACACACTCTGTCTCACATGCTGTTTTACATAGAATTCCATGATGCACGATAGGTTGACCGCCAAATTTCCTTGGCCGCTACCGCTCCTCGGACTAGCCGTTGCAGCACTATTCATGCTGCTCCATCCATATCACGGCGTGGTGCATGATGCCCGACTCTACACAATTCAGGCCCTCAGCCACCTGCACCCGGAACTTTACGGAAACGATGTCTTTGTAAGATTTGGATCGCAGGATGACTTCACCCTCTTTTCGCCAATCTACGCGTGGGCAATTACCCTGGTCGGCGTCGAACCGGCAGCAGCGATCATCACGTTCAGCTCGATCTGTCTTTTCTTGGCAGCTACCTGGGTACTCGCGCGCACAATCCTGACGACCAAACAAAGCAGCGTGGCGTTGCTGCTGGTTGTCGTGGTCCCTACATACTATGGCGCCGGACGCATCTTCCACGTCCTGGAAGGATTCGTATCGCCCAGACAGCTGGCAGAAGCCCTAACCCTCTTTTGCCTGGCCGCGTGGCTTTCGAATCGGCGAGCCCTTGGCATTGTTCTGGCGGGCTGCGCGATGCTCATCCATCCGATCATCGGATTATCTGGTCTGGTTCTGGTCGCCATGCTGGATTGGATCTTGCCCCACTGGCGCCGGCTTTGGCCCATGGCCCTACTGATCACACTCGTCTCAACACTAGCGCTCATGGACTTGCTTCCCATATCCCGCTGGCAGTTCGACGCGGAATGGCACGAAATCGTGATGCGTCGAACCTATTTGAGCATGCGTTACTGGAACAGCGATGATTGGGGACGCGTCGCAGCCGTTATTGCCACGCTGACCACTGCGAGCCTCTTTCTCGAAGGAAATATTCGTCGTCTTGCCATTGCCGGGCTAGCCACCACTGTTTCCCTCATGTTATTGGCCTTGGTTGGCGGCGACCTGCTGCAAGTCGTCGTGGTAGTCCAGGCCCAGCCATGGCGCGTCCTGTGGCTAGCTACCTTGCTGGCCATATTGTTGCTCCCTCCTCTATTTGTATACGGGTGGCGAGGCAATCCGCTGGCCCGTTGCGCTCTTCTTTTGATAGCTGCCGCTTGGGCGGCACCATACTCCACACCCGCGCTGGCGGTTTCACCGCTGGCCGTCGTCGCTGCAGCCTGCGTGAAGAGATCAAATTCTCCGCGGGTTGGACTACTGCTTGTATGCGGAGCAACTGCATGCTTGCTTACAATCATCAGCTTCAGTCTCGCCACCGCAATATTAAGCTTGGGCGAGGGGCTTACCCGGGTGGAATCTCTTCCGTCGTCAATGGACCGGATTCTGACATTCGCAGATGATGGCGTACCACCCGCGCTTGTCATACTGGGCGGCGCCTACATTTGGAGTCGCTTTCCATCACGGATGACCTCATCCGCACTTGCAGGACTTCTGGTCTTATCAATTGCCGCTCTCTCCATTCCCACACTAGGAACGTGGACCATGAGCCGCTACAACGGCAAGTTGCATAGCGCCTTTGCCGAATGGCGAAACCACATCCCCCCAGGCAGCGACGTTATGTGGGTGGGAGAAGAATCGTCGTGGGGAGATGGCGCAACCAACACATGGCTGCTTCTGGAGCGACCAAGCTTCCTCTCCGGCGCACAGGCTCCCAATGCGCTCTTTTCGCGTCCGGCGGCAATTGAAATGCGTAACCGCGCGAAGTCCTTGTGGGGTGTTCTGCCTTTTGCTGACCCTTTCCGCCCGAAGAAAAGCAACATCTCCGAACCACCACGGCCGCTCACTCTTGCCCCGGTTTGCCAAACCGATGTCGTCAAATTCATCGTAACTCAATCAACCATGGTAGACGCCACCCCCATCCGCGCTCCGGCGGCTACTCCACCCCATCTGCGCGACTACAAACTCTATATCTGCACATGACCAAGACCGCGCTCATTGCCGGCGCCGGCCCCGCCGGCCTTACTGCCGCGCTGGAACTCCTGCGCCGCACGGACGTACTCCCAGTGGTCATCGAAGCCGACTCGCAGGTCGGGGGCATCTCGAAAACGATCAACTACCGCGGAAATCGAATGGACATCGGCGGGCACCGATTCTTCTCAAAGTCCGATTGGGTAATGGACTGGTGGCAGGGCATCCTGCCGGTGGCCGCAGGCACGGACCCACAGTCGCTCACCTACCATGGTCGCAGCCACTCCTTCGTGCCCGCTGACACCAGCTCCGATCCGGACAAGGTGATGATGGTGAGACCGCGCCTGTCACGGATCTACTACCGTCGCAGGTTTTTCGACTATCCGCTGACCCTCTCAAGGCAAACTTTCGGAAACCTGGGCCCACTCTACACAGCGCAAATCGCGGCCAGCTACGCCTGGGCCCGCGTTGCGCCCCGTAAACCGGAGCGCACGCTGGAGGACTTCCTCTACAACCGCTTCGGCGACAAGCTCTATCGCACCTTCTTCAAGGACTACACTGAAAAAGTGTGGGGCGTATCCTGCGACCAGATCTCCGCCGAATGGGGCGCTCAGCGCATCAAGGGTCTGTCGATCTCTCGCGCGGTAATCCATGCTTTGCGCAAGCCGTTCCAGAAAGCCGGCACCCGGCAGAAGGGCGTGGAAACCAGCCTGATCGAACGGTTCCTTTACCCAAAGTTCGGTCCCGGACAGATGTGGGAGGAAGTTGCGAAGAAGGTGCAGAAGCAGGGTGGAGAACTGCTGATGCAGACGCGTGTCGTCGACATTGCTCGACGCAGCGATCGCATCGAGTCAGTTACAGTAAAAGATCTCCAGGACGGCTCCACGCGCGTGATCCCGTGCGACTTCATGCTTTCGACCATGCCGATACGGGAACTGGCTGAACAACTCAAGCCAGCCGATGCTGACATCGGCCGCGTCGCAGCCGCCCTTCCGTACCGCGACTTCATGACGGCTGGCCTGCTTGTGAAACGCATGCGCCCGACACGCACCAGCGGCGCAGCTACAACCAACGGCATGCCTGCCGATAACTGGATTTACATCCAGGAGCCCGATGTGCGGCTGGGTAGATTGCAGATATTCAACAACTGGAGCCCGGCCCTGGTTTCGGATCCGAATACCATTTGGCTGGGCCTTGAATATTTCTGTGACGAAGGCGACAACCTGTGGTCGATGCGCGACCCGGAATTCCTCGATTTCGCCGCGAGGGAACTCGAAAAAATCGGGCTTATCGACCGCGATGACGTCCTGGACGGAACGGTGGTGCGCGTGCCTAAGGCATATCCGGCGTATTTCGGCGAGTACCGTCATATTGGAAAGGTGCGCCAATGGCTTGATGGCATTGGCAACCTCTTTCCCGTTGGTCGGAATGGAATGCACTGCTACAACAACCAGGACCATTCAATGCTAGCTGCCAAAGCAGCCGTAGACTGCATCTCGACAGGCAGTACCGACAAGAGCGAATTGTGGGCCGTGAACGCCGAAGGGGATTATCACGAGACCAAGAGCGGCGGCGAGTGACCGCAGGATGAGCACCATGGGAGCAATGCCAGACCCACCACTGCACACTCTGACTGCCCCGCGTTCGCCCCTGCCCCTGTCCCTGAACGCGACAGCATGACTAAGCTCATCATTCAGATTCCATGTCTCAACGAGGCGGAATCACTTCCAACCACTCTTGCCGCACTGCCCCGGCGTATTGCCGGGATCGATGTCATCGAATTTCTTGTCATCGACGATGGGAGCTCGGACGGCACGGCTGACATAGCCCGCGACAAGGGTGTGCATTATCTTGTGCAGCATCGCCGGAACCGTGGACTAGCGGCTGCATTCCAGAGCGGGCTGGATGCCGCCCTCGCAGCTGGAGCAGATATCATCGTGAACACGGACGCCGACGGTCAGTACGCCGGCGAAGACATAGAACGGCTGGTTGCCCCTCTCGTCACGAAGCAGGCGGATATCGTCATAGGCAATCGCAGCGTCGGCGACAATGAGCACTTCGGCCCGACAAAGCGCCGTCTGCAGCAACTTGGCAGCGCCGTCGTCAGACGGCTTTCTGGCACCGATGTCAGCGATGCAGTGAGCGGCTTTCGAGCCATCAGCAGAACCGCGGCACAACTGATCACCATCACCTCGGAGTTCAGCTATACGACAGACATGCTGATCCAGGCTGGGCGAAAGCGACTCAAGATTGTCAGCGTACCAGTTAGAACCGCGCGCACCGAGCGACCGTCACGCTTGTTCCGGTCGATTCCGCAGTTCATCGCGCGGCAACTGGTGACCATGGCACGCGCCTACGCCACATACAATCCGTTGCGGACCTTCGCCCTGATCGGAGGTGTCATCAGTCTGGCAGGCCTCGCACCGATCATTCGGTTCCTGGTTCTCTACTTAAATGGAAGTGGCGGCGGACACGTGCAATCACTGGTGCTCGGCGGTGCGTTGATAGTCATCGGAATGCTGAGCGCACTGATGGGAATTCTGGCCGACCTCTTGGGCGCCAATCGGAAGCTTCTCGAAGCTACGCTGCTAAAACTTCACCGGATGGAGGAGAGGCTTGGGAGTCCGGAAAGCCGCGGCGGAAAGTCGGACGCCAGATCGGAAAAGGATCATTGTTGATCCCTTCACATGCACGACATCGGCAAAAACTTCGGGGGAGTCAACCGGTGGCGGAGCCTGGCGCCCAGCCACTTGCTGCTGACGGCACTTGCTATCACGCTCCTGATGCAGGTTGAGCTCGCGTTCGCGAAAAGCATCAATTGGGACGAATTCTTTCACTTCAGCGACATACATCGACATCTTCAGGGCAGACACGCACCCTGGCTTCAAGTGCCTTTCGTATGGCTGTTTTCCTGGGTTACGCGCCTTCCAGGGGACAACATCACGCATATCCAGATCATTCGCCTGTTCACGATCCTGTTCGAATTGATTGCCATTGGCGCCATCATCGGCTCAGCCAGACGCTTCAGTGACCGCGGTACAGCAGTGTTCTGCGGCCTGCTCTATGCAACGGGGGGATACGTATTCCTACACGCGTTCTCCCTTCGCGCCGACATGATCGCGGCGGCCTTCCTCATGGCGGCCATCTGGATCGGCATTTGCAGGCCACTGCGGGCACTGGAGATTGCAGCCATGGTGGCGCTTGTGGCACTTGCCTTCATTTCCACGATCAAGAGCGCACTGTATGCGCCAGCGCTGCTGGGCGTAGCACTCTATCGTACAGAACGCGCGGCCCATCGATGGCTTATCGTCGCCGCAGCATCCACGGGTGCCGTAACAGCCACGGCGTTGATGTTGACAGCGCCTCTCCTTCCGGAGGACGGGATTGGAAGTGTCTTCCGTGACGTCGGAGAGTTGGGACTGAGATCTGTGAACCGGATGTTCTCTGGCGGCCTCATGCCACAGCCCGAGTGGTTTCAAGGGCAGATTCTGAGGGCCCCTGTGCTTGCGTTTCTGGTGCCGCTGGCACTCGCGGGGAGTCTTTTCAGGCGCGATTACGCTCCAAGGGAGCGTGTGCTATTCATTTCCCTTCTGTTGCCCCTTTGCACGGTCGCTGTCTATCGCAACGCTTTTCCCTATCATTACGCATTCATTCTGCCGCCTGCGATGATCGCCGTCGTCCCTACGGCGTCCCAGGTGCTGCGAAGATTCAAGCTTGTTCCTCCAACCCTGCTGCTGGCGCTTGCGGCTACTCTTTCACTGTCGGAAGACCGAAGTGTATTGCCCCGTCAGCGCATCGTTCAGGATGGTATACACGAGATATTCACCACACCCGTCACCTACATAGACGACTGCGGGATTGTCGGTGACTTCCCGAGGGCCGTGAATCATTACGCCAGCGGTTGGGGCCTCGACAATTATCGACGGAAGGGTTCACCAACGTACAGCATGGCACTTGAAGCGGAGCCCGTGCCCGCGCTCCTTGCAGACCAGGGGCCAATACGGACATTGTGCTTCGACTTCTTGCACCGGAAGGCTCTACTGCCCAAGGACGAAGCGATCATCAGGGAGAACTACATCCCGCACTGGGGCAATGTGTTTGTCGCCGGAAAGGAGATTCCGCCCGGCGAACTTCCGCAGTCCATTCAGATCTCGGTTCCGGGTGTGTATACCGTCGAGGGTGGGGCCATTGTCATCGATGGCTCACACCACCTACAAGGCAGTGTGATCTCGCTTTCGCGCGGCCCTCACGTCGCATCGGGGGTCAGGCTCGAGGGGACAACCCTTCGCTGGGGAGATCACCTGCCACGCCCTCGATACAACTGGCCAGAGGGCCGGATTTTTACGGACTTCTAGGCCCGACCGCGCATGCAAATCCAGGGCTCGCGATTTCAGTCCACAGAACCACCGGCTGATGGCAGGCTGGATGACGACCGAAAGCCGGCGCCCATGTCACGCCCATGCTCTTCCGCGCACCAAGTCCTGCTCAAGTTCTGGAACTGGAGGGAGGTGTTGCTTGGACGTACTAGTCGCTTCAGAGCTGTGTTTCTATCGATCGCACTCGGCGGACTTCTCGTGGGATCGATATGGGCAGCCTTGGCTCTTGGAATCGATTGGACAGAATTGCAGTTCCGCGGACTGTTGCTTTGCCTGCTGCTCCTTGCGCCGAGCTTGTGGTTGAATGCGGTTGAACTGCAACTCTGCGCGCGAGCCGCCGGAGGACGCATTGGTTTCTCTCCGGCCTTGTCTACTTCAAGCTGGTCGACTATCGCAAACCTCCTGCCCCTGCCAGCCGGAGTACTTATTCGGGGATCCGCCCTGACCCGTAGCGGCGCCAGCGTGGCGAGGAGCGGAACGATACTTGTCGTTGCAGGCCTACTTTGGCTGGCCATTGCTGTTGCAGTAGCAGCGTCGGTTGTACCCCGCTCTGGTACATCAATGATTCTCTTGGTGTGCGCGTTGATTGCGCTGATCCCGATCATCCTGTCGATTGTGAAGCTGGGCGGGGCGGCCGTGGCTGCAGGTTTCGTCGCGGTGAGGACAGCCCTTCTGGCTCTCACGATTGGAAGAATCTACTTCTGTTTCATGACACTGAACCACCCGACCACCATCCACGAGTCTTCGGCTTATGCGGCGGCTTCGGTCGTCGGTGCGATTGTTGGCATTGCCCCGGCAGGCGCTGGAATTGCCGAGGGGGTGGGGGCCGCGTTGGCGACTCTGATGGAACGATCGGCAGCGGCTGCATTCCTGGCCTTGAGCATGAACAGGTTGATCGGATTGGGCGGCGCAGCTTTGCTATCTGTCTATTACATGTTCCGACGACACTCCGGCGGCCTCCAGATGGAGGCGCAATGACAATGCGAGTCTTGGTGGACATCGTTCATCCCGCGGATGTCCTGTTCTTCCTGAATCCAATCCGCAAACTCATGGCCAGGGGTGATTCGATACAAATCGCGTCGCGACACAAGGACGTTGCATGTGAACTCCTGGACCGATTTGGATTGCCGCACTCCCCTCTCAGCCGGTCATCTTCAGGGCCCGCGCGTCTCGCGCTGGAATTGGTGCAGAGGGATTTCTCCATGCTGATGATGGTGCGTCGATTCCGTCCCGACATCATGATTGGCCTGGGCGGAATATCCATTTCCCATGCCGGCTGGTTGACAGGCAGGCCATCAATCAGCTTCTACGCAGCTGATACCGCAAACCTGCAGACTCGCCTCACGTGGCCGTTCATCACCCATCTATTCGTGCCGGATGCGTACTCGGGCCGGACGCCCCGCGGGCGCACTACCCGCTTTCCCGGTGTCAAGGAGCTTTCTTACTTCCATCCAGACAATTTCTCCATTGACGACGCACTGGCTCGTGCAAGCGGTTGGGACGGGTCACGCGAAAACTATTTCGTGCGTGTCGTGAGCTGGCGCGCCAACCATGACATTGGAAAACACGGCTGGAGTGACTCCGACCTGCGGACTCTCGTGTCCAGACTTTCCTCGCGCGGCAAGGTGCACCTTTCTAGCGAAAGGCCGCTGCCCGACTGGTTCAGGAGTCATCTCTACACGGGGAGGAGGGAACACATTCATCATGTCGTCGGGAAGTGCCGCCTGTATGTAGGAGAGAGCGCAACAATGGCTCACGAAGCTTGTCTCTTGGGCGTTCCTTCGATTTATGACGGCGCGGATCACCCAGGGACAACCCGGGATCTTCAGCGTAAAGGGTTACTTAGTGCGCTCCACCAACCCGGGCTGGCCACTTTACTTGCAGAGGTCGATCGGCTCCTCGGGGACGGTGTTGTGGCTTCGCTCGACTTGAGCCGCAAGGCATATCTGGCGAGCCACGCCAACTTGTCGGACTACATCGTTGACTCGATTGACCGCTTTGCGCTTCCAAGGTCCGGGACCTCACGGCGGTTTGGCTCCTGATGAAGCAACGTGCGTCCGATGCACGGAGCCGGGGAGACTGCTAGTGATGCGCCCAGCGCTCGTGTTGAAGCTAACTGTGTTAGCAGCCTTGGCAGTTGCGGGAGTCTGCGTATCGGTATCCTTTGGGCTTGATCCAAAGGCATTGGTCGTGGAGGTGCTGAGGTTCCTCCGCTCCGCCGGCCCCACCACCTTCTTCCTCGCAATGGCCATCCTCCCTGCCATCGGCGCCCCCCTCTCCTTCTTCTGCCTCACCGCCGGTTCCGTCTTCGCCCCTCAGCTCGGCATGCCAGCCGTAATCCTCCTGTCCCTTGCCGCCATCGCCGCCAACATGGCCCTGAGCCACCTTCTCGCCCGACGCGCCCTTCGCCCCCCACTGGGTTACCTTGTGAGTCGCCTGGGTTACCAGCTGCCGCCGGTCAAGTCGGGCGACGTCACGGATCTGATCGTCCTGCTGCGCGTCACCCCCGGCCTTCCCTTCCCGGTTCAGAATTACCTCCTGGGCCTCGCGGCAGTCCCCTTCATTCGCTACTTCGTGGTTTCCTGCCTGATCGCCTTCCCGCTCAACGCCGCTATCATCTTCTTCGGTGAAGCGCTGTTGCAGGGCCGGGGCAGGATGGCTCTCATCGGCCTGCTGCTGGTGTCGGCGGCAATGGCCGGCTTGCACCTGCTGCGGAGGCACTACAGGGCCCGCCAACAGGCGTGAATGGATGAATATCACCAAGCGTGACGGCCAACGTGTCCTACGTCCCGAAGCCATTCCCCTGACCCCGCCCGGCCACCTTCCCCGGCCGGGTAGTAAGTGGCCACTGCCGACCAGCCCGTTTTTGCGAGCCCAATCACGCCCTCTTTCGGCCCTCCCGTGCGACCATCGGGGAGCGATTTGACAGTTGCATCGCGCCTACCTTAACTAGACTTTTTGACTTATCCCGGCAGAGGCTGGACCAGCACCATCCATGAGCGAGACTGTTTCCATTCCTAACCTGCGCGGTGGCAGCGGGGGCCCGGGCGGCGGAGCCGCCGCAGCGGGCCTCACAGGCCTGCCCCAGCGCCTCGTTCAGGACGGGGTAATCTCCGACCAGGACGCCCGAAGCGCCCTGACAGCCGCCCGTGACCGTAAGTCCCACTTCGTCACCCAGCTGGTCGGCGCCGGCGCAGCCAGCGCCCGCGACATCGCCGTGGCCGCCTCCGCCGAGTTCGGCGTACCCCTGTTCGACCTCGACTCCCTGGCCCTCGACCTCGACACCACCCGCCTGGTCTCCGAAAAGCTGCTGGCCAAGCACCGGGTGCTGCCCATGTTCAAGCGCGGCAAGCGCCTGTTCCTGGGTGTTTCCGACCCCACCGACCTGCACGCCATCGACGAGATCAAGTTCCAGACCAGCATGGGCGTCGACGCCGTCGTGGTCGAGGACGACAAGCTGCAGAAGATGGTCGACAAGGCCATCGAGGGAGCGGAATCCTCCGCGATGCCCGACCTC
This sequence comes from Pseudomonadota bacterium, assembly GCA_030852845.1. Lineage (GTDB taxonomy): Bacteria > Pseudomonadota > Gammaproteobacteria > Steroidobacterales > Steroidobacteraceae > ZC4RG30. The sequence goes on along the minus strand of JALYWF010000136.1, from coordinate 4,748 downwards.
GGCGAAGACGAGGGGATGGAGCTGGACGGCCTGGAGGTCTCCGGCGGGGAGGACCTGGAAGCCGACGGAGTCACCCGGGATGACGTCGAAGACGCCCCCATCGTCCGCTACGTCAACAAGCTGCTGCTCGATGCCATCCGCAAGGGCGCTTCGGACATCCACTTCGAACCCTACGAGAAAATCTACCGGGTGCGCTACCGGGTCGACGGCGTGCTTAAGGAAGTGGCCACACCACCGGTGCAGCTGGCCGGCAAACTGGCCGCGCGCCTGAAGGTGATGAGCCGCCTCGACATCGCCGAGCGCCGCGTGCCGCAGGACGGCCGCATCAAGATGCGTCTGTCGAAGACGCGCGCCATCGACTTCCGCGTCAGCACCTGCCCGACGCTGTTCGGCGAAAAGATCGTGATGCGTATCCTCGATCCCAGCTCCGCGATGCTGGGCATCGATGCGCTGGGCTACGAGTCGTTCCAGAAAGACCTGTACCTGAAATACCTTGCGAAGCCGCAGGGCATGATCCTGGTCACGGGCCCCACCGGCTCGGGCAAGACGGTGTCGCTGTACACCGGCCTGCACATCCTGAACAAGGAAGACACGAACATCTCCACGGCCGAGGATCCGGCCGAAATCAACCTGCCTGGCGTCAACCAGGTGAACGTCAACAACAAGGTGGGCCTCACCTTCGCCTCCGCGCTGCGCGCCTTCCTGCGCCAGGACCCGGACGTGGTGATGGTGGGCGAAATCCGCGCCCTGGAGACGGCCGAGATCGCGATCAAGGCCGCCCAGACGGGCCACCTGGTGCTCTCCACGCTGCATACCAACGATGCGCCGCAGACGCTGACCCGTCTGGTCGACATGGGCGTGAAGCCCTATGCCATTGCCACCTCGGTGAGCCTGATTATCGCGCAGCGGCTGGCGCGCAAGCTGTGTTCGAACTGCAAGGTTCCACTGACGGTGCCGCGCGAGGCCCTTCTGAAGGAAGGCTTCGGCGAAGAGCAGCTCACGAAAGGCGTGCAGCTGTTCGGACCGAAGGGCTGCCAGAATTGCACTGACGGCTACAAGGGCCGCCTCGGCATCTACCAGGTGATGCCGGTGACCGAGGAAGTGGGCCGCATCATCATGGCCGGCGGCAACGCCATCGACATTTCCGACGCTGCGCGCAAGGCCGGCGTGTGGGACCTGCGGCGAGCCGGCCTGGAAAAGGCCGCAAACGGCTTGACCAGCCTTGAAGAAATCAACAGCGTGACGATCGACTAAGGATCACCCATGGCGCAATCCTCCACAGCCATCCGGCAACTCAAGCGGGACATCCCCTTCCTCTGGGAAGGCAAGGACAAGCGTGGCAAAGCCGTGAAGGGCAAGACGCTGGCCAAGGACGAGAACGCGCTGCGCACCATGCTGCGCCAGCAGGGCGTCGCGCCCAGCCGCATCAAGAAGCAGTCGATGCGCACTGGCGGCAAGGTGAAGCCGGCCGACATCGCGGTGTTCAGCCGCCAGCTGGCCACCATGATGGCCGCGGGCATTCCGCTGGTGCAGTCCTTCGACATCGTTGGCGCGGGCCATGAGAACCCGGCCATGCAGAAGCTCATCCTCGACATCAAGGTCGACGTGGAGGGGGGCATGTCGTTGCACGAGGCACTCGGCAAGCGTCCGCTCCATTTCGACGACCTGTTCGTGAACCTGGTGGAGGCGGGCGAGCAGGCCGGTGCGCTGGAGACGCTGCTCGACAAGATCGCCACCTACAAGGAAAAGACCGAGGCCCTGAAGGCCAAGGTGAAGAAGGCCCTGTTCTACCCGGCGGCGGTGCTGGCGGTCGCGATCATCGTGACCATCATCCTGCTGCTGTTCGTGATTCCTCAGTTCGAGGACCTCTTCAAGGGCTTCGGCGCCGAACTGCCCGCGTTCACGCAGATGGTCGTCAACATGTCGAAGTTCGTGCAGACCAAGGGCATTTTCATGGCCATGGTGGTAGCTGCAGCCGTCTTCGCATTCTTCTACTTCCAGAAACGCTCGCGCAAGTTCCGCGAGACGCTCGACCGCATCACGCTGAAGCTGCCGGTGATCGGCCCCATCATGCACAAGTCGGCCGTGGCCCGTTTCGCGCGCACGCTCTCGACGATGTTCGCTGCCGGCGTGCCGCTGGTGGAAGCGATGGATTCGGTGGCCGGCGCCACCGGCAACATCGTGTACGAAAACGCCACCCTCGCCATCCGCGACGAGGTCGCCACCGGCACCCGCCTGCAGCGCGCGATGGAGAACACCGACCTGTTCCCCAACATGGTGATCCAGATGATCGCGGTGGGCGAGGAATCCGGCGCGCTGGACGAGATGTCCGGCAAGGTCGCGACCTTCTTCGAGGCCGAGGTGGACAACGCGGTCGACTCCATGTCGAGCCTGCTGGAGCCGCTGATCATGGCCATCCTCGGCGTGCTGGTCGGCGGCCTGGTCATCGCGATGTACCTGCCGATCTTCAAGCTGGGCGCCGTGGTCTGAGGCCACCCGCGTGGTCCAGCTGCTGTCCGACTCGACGCCGGTGCTCACCGGCGTCGTTTTCCTCTTCGGCCTGCTGGTGGGCAGCTTCCTCAACGTGGTGATCCATCGCGTGCCGGTGATGCTGGAGCGCGCCTGGCGGCGCGAGTGCCTCGCCCTCGATGGCAAGGAGCCGGCCGCGGAAGCGCCATACAACCTGGTGGTGCCACGCTCGGCCTGCCCCTCCTGCAAGGCCCCGATCACGGCATTGCAGAACATCCCGGTGGTGAGCTGGCTGCTGCTGAAGGGCAAGTGCAAGGCCTGCAGCACGCGCATCAGTGCGCGCTATCCGCTGGTGGAAGTGCTGACGGCGCTGATGTCCGCCGCAGTGGCGTGGAAGTTCGGCTTCTCCTGGTCGCTTGCTGCCGCGCTCGTGCTCACCTGGTTCCTGGTGGCGCTGGCTTTCATCGACATCGACACCCAGCTGCTGCCCGACAGCCTCACGCTGCCCTTGCTGTGGCTGGGCTTGCTGCTGGCCGTGGTGCTGCCAGCCATCGATGGCGCCCGCCTGCCGGTGGACCTGCGCAGCGCGGTGATCGGCGCCATCGCCGGATACCTGTCGCTGTGGTCCGTCTACCACCTCTTCCGCCTGCTCACCGGCAAGGAAGGCATGGGTTTCGGCGACTTCAAGCTGCTCGCCGCGCTGGGCGCCTGGCTGGGCTGGCAGATGTTGCTGCCCATCATCATCGGCGCCGCTGGCGTGGGTGCGGTGGTCGGCATCGTCGCCATCCTCCTGAAGGCGCGTGACAAGGGCGTACCGATGGCCTTCGGTCCCTACCTGGCAGCCGCCGGCTGGCTGGTGCTCATGTTCGGCCCGCAGATGGTTGGCGCCTACCTCGGCCTGTACGCGCCGCACTGAGGATACCGGTGGCAGCCAGACGGCCGCAGCGGGGCAACATCGCGCGCATCGCGCTCACCGGCGGCATTGCCAGCGGCAAGAGCACCGTGGCGAAACTCTTCGCGGCGCTGGGTGCAAAGCTGATCGACACCGACCAGGTGGCACGCGAGGTGGTGGCACCGGGCTCCCCGGCGCTGGCCGCCATCGGCCGCCGCTTCGGTGCCGACATCATCGACGGGCTGGGCCAGCTGGATCGCGCCCGCCTGCGCCGCGTCGTCTTCGAAGATGCCGCCGCACGCCGCGACCTGGAAGCCATCATGCACCCGGCCATCCGCATCGAGACCCTGCGCCAGTGTCGCGAGGCCGGTGGTCCATACCATCTGGTGGCGATTCCCCTGCTGGTGGAGACCGACGGCGCGGCGGAGTACGACCGGGTGCTGCTGGTGGATGCGACGCCCGCGACCCAGCTGGCGCGGCTGATGCTGCGCGACGGGATGACCCATGCCGAGGCCACGCGCATGATTGCGGCGCAGGCCACGCGCGAGGCGCGCCGCGCCGTGGCCGATGACATCATCGACAACGATGGGGACGTGGCCGCGCTCGCGCCGCAGGTCGAAGCCTTGCATCGCCGCTATCTGGCGCTGGTACCGGGCACGAAATAGCCCGCGGTCGCCGCGCCGCGACAGCCGGACGCCTTACACCCGGCGCCCTGTTTATGCAAAATAGCGCGATGACCCAGTCCCAGGCCGTTGCTGAACGCCCGGACGCCGCTGCCGGCGCCGCACCGCTGATCTTCGAGCAGCCGCTCAATGAGCGGATGCGCACCTTCCTGCGCCTGGACTACCTCTACAACCAGGCGCTCTACCACAACGAGAAGGCCAGCCAGTGGGGTAGCCGCGCCGCGGTGTCCAGCCTCATCGACATCCTTGCCATCACCACCCGCGGCGACGTGCGCGCCGAGGTGCTCAAGGAGATCGAGCGGCACCTGCTGCAGCTGGAAGGCTTCGGCAGCAAGGCAGGGGTCGACAATGCCCGCCTGCGGGCGCTGATCAACAACCTCACGCGGCTGCGCTCGGCGCTGGCGGCGGCGGGCAATTCCTACCTGCAGCCGCTGCGCGATTCGGAATTCCTGGCGGCCATCAAGCATCGCAGCGCCATTCCCGGCGGCACCTGCGAGTTCGACTTGCCGGACTACTTCTTCTGGCTCAACCAGGATGCGGCAAGCCGCACCCAGGCCTTCAACGAGTGGCTGGCGCTGCTCAGGCCGCTGTGCGATGCGGTGGCCGAAGTGCTGTGGCTCACGCGGCAGAATGGCCGTGCGCGCCGAGAGTTGGCAGCCGGTGGCACCTTCGCCATCAATTTCGACCGCGACACGCCGCTGCAG
>JALYWF010000130.1 GCA_030852845.1 Pseudomonadota bacterium | reverse complement strand
AGTTGCCAGCCCCCAGCAAGCCACGCGGCCGCACGCATGCGGAACACCATCGCACCGACCGCATCGGACCCTTGCGCGCGGGCGTGCTGGGGGCCAATGACGGCATCGTGTCCACAGCCAGCCTGATTGTTGGCGTCGCCTCCGCATCGGCGAGCACTTCCGCCATCCTCGTCGCCGGACTTTCCGGCCTGGTGGCAGGCGCCATGTCGATGGCGGCCGGCGAGTATGTCTCGGTGAGCTCGCAGTCGGATGCGGAGCAGGCCGACCTCGCCCGCGAACGCAGGGAACTGGCCGACCAGCCTGAGATGGAGCGCGAAGAACTGACGCGCATCTACGTGAAGCGCGGCGTGGAAGCTGCGCTGGCGCGTCAGGTGGCCGAGCAGATGATGGTGAAAGACGCCCTGGGCGCGCATGCGCGCGATGAGCTGGGCATCTTCGAAACCAGTGCAGCACGCCCGGTGCAGGCCGCCCTCACCTCCGCCACCACTTTCGCCGCTGGTGCGGCGCTGCCGCTGGCAATGGCGGTGGTACTGCCGGCTCCCTGGCTGCTGGCTGGCGTGTCGCTCGCATCGCTGGGCTTTCTTGCCGCACTTGGCGCCATCGGTGCCAGGATGGGCGGCGCGCAGGTAGGTCGCGCGGCCTTTCGCGTGACCTTCTGGGGTGCACTGGCCATGGCCATCACCGCCGGCATCGGGGCCCTGGTCGGCCCGGCAATCGCGCTGTAGCTGCCCTAGAAGCGCCGCTGCGCGGGCCGCTCAGCCCGGAGATGGCCTTCGCTACTGTTGGGACCAGGTCCGGTGAACTGGTAGCCGGCGTGCCTGCGCATGGCGGCCAGCACAGGGCCGCTGTAGCGTGCAACGACCGGGATCCGCAGTGGCGGTTCGTTGAATTCCGGCAGCGTCAGATGGTGTATGGCCATGGGTAGCTCCTGGTGACCCTGAGCCACTGTCCCGCGAGGCCTGTCGCCATCACATCAGGCAAAGACTGAACACACCGCGCGCCATCAGGAAATGTGACGTGGCACCAGCGAATCAGTTGCCGTGGCACGCACCTTGAGTGGCCGGCCAGCCATGTAGCCCACCACCAGCTGCAGCACCGACAAGGCAATCATGATCAGCAGCGGCAATGTCCAGCTGTGCAGCACGTCATGGATGAAGCCGATGGCAATGGGCAGCAGCGCTGCCATCAGGTAGCCGACGGACTGAGCCATGCCCGACAGCGCGACACTCTGCGCCGCTGTGGAAACGCGCAGGCTGAACAGCGTGATCGCCAGCACCAGCGAACCGCCCGCCCCCGCGCCCATCACGATGGTCCAGCCCAGTGCATGGACGGGATCCACGAACAGGCCGACGAAGCCGGTCAGGATCAGCGCGCTCAGCACCGCGGCGAGATGGCGCTGGTCGGCCAGGCGGTGGATGAACAGCGGCGTGAGCATCACCGAGCCCAGCACGAACACCTGGTAGACGAAGAGGATCACGCCCGAGCGCGCCGCACTGATACCGGCAAGGTCGTACATCATGCTCGGGAACCAGGCCACCATCACGAAGAATGCGGTGGACTGGCAGGCCATGAACAGGCTCACCTGCCAGGCCAGTGGCTGGTTCCAGAGGCGCACCGGGGCTTCCGGGCTGTCGGGTGGACGGGAGTGCATGCGCAATTGCGGCAGCCAGACCAGGGTTGCAAGCAGTGCGGGGAAGATCCACCACCCCAGTGAGAACCGCCAGCCGCCGAGTTCAGCCATGGGAATGGCAATGCCGGAGCCGGCGCCACCGCAACTCACCAGCACCATGGTGAACAGCGCGGTGACGATGGTGAGCTGGCCGGCGAAGTCGCGCCGGATCAGTCCGGGCAGCAGCACATTGTTGAAGGCGATGCCGCAACCCAGGAAGACCGTTCCCAGGTACAGCCAGGCAGCGCCCTCCACGTAGCGCAGCCCCAGGCCCGCCACCAGCAACAGCATCGAGACGAACACCGCCATCTCCATGCCCAGCCGCCGGGCAAGCGGCGCGGCATAGGGTGAAAGGAAGCCGAAGGCAAACAATGGCAGCGAAGTGAGCAGGCCGGCGGCCGTGCCACCCAATCCGAACTGGGCCTGGATCTCCTTCAGCAGCGGACCGACGCTGGTGATGGCTCCGCGCAGGTTCAGTGCAACCAGCAGTATGGCCAGCAGCTTGACCAGGCCGCGCCCGCGGAAGGCCTCTAGTCCGGGCTTCGATTCCATGCCGCCATGCTACATCGGCATTACCGCCCGACTGCGTGGACGGACTGCAAGTACTGATAATGGCCCGCTGCTCAGGAGTGATTCCTGGAAGGCACCGCCAGGCGCAAAGCTGTCGCAGCCACCAGCCGCCCCTGGAAGCGTGCGGCATCCAGTTCATTGTCGCTGGGCATGCGCTGCCCCTGGCCGCCCGTGATGGTCGAAGCGCCATAGGGGCTTCCACCGGTGATCTCATCCAGCGTCATCTGCCCTGCATAGGAATACGGCAGCCCGACCACGATCATGCCGAAGTGCAGCAGGTTGGTGATGATCGAGAACAGCGTAGTCTCCTGGCCGCCATGCTGCGTCGCTGTGGAAGTGAATGCCGCGCCGACCTTGCCATTGAGCGCACCACGGGCCCACAGCCCGCCTGTCTGGTCCAGGAAGTTCGCCATCTGCGACGCCATGCGCCCATAGCGCGTGCCGCAACCAATGACTATGGCGTCGAAGTCGACCAGTTCGTCCACCGTCGCGACGGGTGCCGCCTGGTCCATCTTGAAGCCGGCTTCGCGTGCGGCGCCTTCGGGAACCAGCTCAGGAACCCGCCGCAGTACCGCCTCGATCCCGTCGACCTGGGAGGCCCCTTCGTGCACCGCCTTTGCCATTGCTTCCACGTGGCCACGCGTGGAGTGATAGAGGACGAGTACGCGCGCCATGGTTCACCTCCAGGAAGGGGCACAGCATGCGGCCAATACGCAGTGCTTCGACTTCGCGGGCCGGGTGTCCGGAAGTCGGAATTTTCCTACCCGGCCGCGATCACCAGCCGAATATCTGCCGCTCGCCGCGGATGTCGGCTCCACCACGCAGTGTTCCAGAACGCGGATCAACGCCCACCGCCACACCCGCGGTGCCGATGTCGTAGTCCCCCACCACGCTCACGCGGTGGCCACGGTTCATCAGCGCGGCGATCGTCGCGGAGGAAATCCGGCTCTCCACCAGCAGTACGCCCGGCAGGTCGCGCTTGTCCTCGAAGGACTGGTGGAAATGCATGGATTCCACCCGCGGCGCCTCCAGCGCCTGCTGGATGTTCTGTTGTCCCAGCAGCAGGTTGAGCAGCGTCTGGGTGATGTGCTGGTCCTGCGAGTCGCCACCGGGCGTGCCAACGGCAAGGAATGGCTTGCCTGCCCGGGTGACGACGGTGGGTGTCAGCGTGGTGCGCGGCCGCTTGCCACCCGCCAGCACATTGGGACTGGCGGGATCCAGGTCGAACACCGTGAGGCGGTTGCTCAGCGGCACGCCCGTATCTCCTGCCAGGTACGCGCCGCCGATCAGCCAGCCTGAACTCGGCGTGCAGCTGAACAGGTTGCCGGCGGCATCCACCACCTCGATCGCCGTGGTGTCATTGGCAGGATCGCCGCGGGCCGCAAGCCGCCGTGGCACGAATGCCGTGCCAGCACGGCGCGGGCCGCGCTGATGTGCATGAGGATTGCCGTAGCGGTGCTCGCGCGAGGCCTGTGCTCCGATGAGGAACGCCCGCTCGGCCGCGTAGCTTTTCGACAGCAGCCCCTCGGCCGGCACATCCGCGAACAGTGGATCACCGAACCAGGCATTGCGATCGTCGAATGCCAGCTTGATGGCCTCGACCAGCGTATGCAGGTACTGCTCGCTGCCGGGACGCATGCGTTCGATGCCCGCGGCCTCGAGGATGTTCAGCGACATCAGCAGCGCCGGACCCTGGCTCCAGAATCCGGCCTTGTGGATGTCGTGGTCGCCAAAGCGCGTGGTGACGGGTGTCTCCAGGCTGCCACGATAGCCGGCAAGGTCCTCGTAGCTGAGCAATCCGCCATCAGCCTTCACGGCCGCGGCGATGCGCTGCGCCACGTCGCCCTTGTAGAAGGCGTCACGTCCGGCCTGGATGGCCTTCTGGCGATCCGCACCCTTCCTGGCCGCTGCGCTCTCGGCGGCAGCAATGCCGCGCAGCGTTGCGGCAAGGTTCGGCTGCCGGAAGATCTCGCCATGCTCAGGCACCCGCCCTTGCGGGTAATAGGTGCGCCGCGACCATTCCCATCGCTCGGTGTGCGGACGATAGACCAGCAGCGCATTGCGCAC
>JALYWF010000106.1 GCA_030852845.1 Pseudomonadota bacterium | reverse complement strand
GCCTGGCGCCGGCGGACCGCCTGTTGCGGGTGGTCCCCCTGGCGCCGGTGGCCCTCCGGGCGCGGGTGGTCCTCCCGGTGGCCCCGGCCGTGGTGCTCCCGGTGGCGGCTTCCCGGGCGGCGGGCCTCCGGGTGCGGGTGGCCCCCCCGGTGCCGGTGGTCCTCCCGGCGGCAATGCTGCCGCCAACGACTGGGCCCTGAATGACGAGGCCATCAAGAACCTCGGCTACATGCAGATGAAGAAGACCCACGATGCCGCGATGGTCATCATGGAACGCGTGTACGGCGAGCGTCCGCGCTTCAACTACTACATCGGTGGTTCGCAGGGCGGTCGCGAGGCCCTCACCGTGGCGCAGCGTTATCCGGCCGACTACGACGGCATCATTGCCGACGTGCCCATCCTGGGTTTCTCGACGCTGATGCTGGCGCCGGAGCTGATCCGCATCCAGGAGAAGCCGGCGGCCAACTGGGTGCCCACCGCAAAAACCGCTGCGATCCGCCAGGAGTTCATGCGCCAGGGTGACAAGCTCGACGGCCTCGAAGACGGCGTGATCAACAACTACATGGCCGCGCGTGCGCTGTTCGACATGTCGCAGGGCGACCCGAAACGCAATCCCTGGGCGGCGCTGCGTGGCCCGGGCGGCCGCGATCCGGATCCCGCCGATGCTTCCGACAAGGCGAAGCTCTCGGACGGGCAGATCGAGACGCTGAAGTTCATCTACACGCCCTACAAGTTCGCCACGCCGCTGGCCAATGGCAACAAGGCCTTCGGCATGTGGATGCCGACCACCGACCCTTCGGGCAGCGGCCTGCTGGTGAATGCGCGCTTCCGCGGCCAGGAGGGTGCTGCGCCGGATGCGCCGATGCATTCGCACCTGGGTGTGCTGGGCGTCACCGGCTTCCTGATGCAGGACCTCAACGCCAATCCGCTGGACTACGTGGAAGGTGGCAAGCTGAACAAGCGGCGCGAGGAGCTTTCCAGCTGGCTGGATTCCACCAATCCCGACCTCAGTGCCTTCTATCGTCGGGGTGGAAAGATGATCGTCACCATCGGCACCAATGATTCGCTGGCGCCCACCGGCGAGCAGCTGGACTACTACAAGGCGGTGATCGACAAGATGGGCCGTGGCACCGTGGATGCGTTCGCGCGGCTGTTCGTGCTGCCGCAGACCGGCCATGGGCTCAGCGGCAACAGCCACACCACCAACGGTGCGGGCCAGGAAGTCGCAAGGTTCCAGATCCCCAACCAGTACGACAAGCGCGCCGCGCTCATCGCCTGGGTGGAACAGAACCAGGCGCCTGGCAAGACGCTGAAGGTCGCCGCGGGTGAGCGCTCGCTGCCGCTGTGCTCCTATCCGGAATATCCCCGGTATGTCAGCGGAGCGCCCGAAGCAGCCGAGTCCTACCGCTGCAGCGCCCCCTGATCGCCATCAACTGAAAGCAAGGGAACACCGTGCAGACACGTCGCTCCGTCACTCTGGGATTGCTTGGCGCCGGCTTCGTTGGCGCCTGCGCCAACACCGGCTCCGGCAGCCGCACTGCCTCCACCTCCTCGAAGACGCTGGTGCCAGCGGCCACATGGGACTGCGGCCTGCCCGGCGGCATCGCACCGCCCGAAAGTGGTGTGCTGGTGCTCGAGGCCGAGGTGAACCTCGATGCCGTGTACAACGTGGGCCGCACGCCCCACGGGATGCGCCAGGCGGCGGTCACGCAGGCCGGCACGTTGAAGGGACCGAAGATCGAAGGTGAGGTGCTGCCAGGCGGCCTGGATTACGAGCTCACCCTCGCCAACGGCGTGGTGGAGGTGGAGCAGATCCTCGTGCTGAAGACCAGTGACGGCGGCCACGTGCTGATGCGCAATGCCGGCGTCGGCCCGGGTGCGGGCGACCTGCGCGTGGTGTATGACTTCGAGGCCCCGGGCAATGGCCCGTTCGCCTGGCTGAACACGGGCACCTATGTCGGCCGGCGCACCATCGATGCGGCTGCGAAGAAGATGCGGCTGTCGATCCTCGACGTGTCGGCAGTGCAGGTGGATGCGGCCCGTGGCGTGAAGATCACCAAGCCCGCCGGTGTGCCGCCGCAGCCCTGGGATTTCCGTCACGCGGATGCTTCGGAGCAGCGCGGCGAGGAGATCCTCACCGAGGTGGTCACACTGGGGCGGGGGCAGGCGGTGCAGGGCGGCAAGCGCGGCAACCGCAATGTGCTGCCCATCACCGGCGGCACCCTTACCGGCATAGTGAGTGGCAAGATCCTGTTCGGCGGCGCGGACTACCAGAGCCTGGGCAACACGGGCGCGCCTCCCATCGATGCCCGCTATCTCTGGCAGACCACCGAGGGCGACATCATCATCGTCCGCAACACCACTAACGCCGGCATCGGCCTGGTGCCGTTCTTCGAGACGCGGGTGGATGGCAAATATGCCTGGCTGAACTCGGGCAAGTACCTGAGCTCACCGCCGGGCATGGGCCCTGGCGGCCTGACCATCTCGATGTACAAGAGCAAGTAGGAATCGCCCGGGCGCGAGCCCGGGCAGGGCCGGCGTGGCCATCCACGCCGGGCGCCTTATTCAGTTCGCGTAGTTTTCCGCGAACGACGGATCGCAGTCGTAGGCGTGCACATGGTCGCCCTCGACCTTGTTCCAGGTGATGAACCGGGCGCCGCGGTTCTGCAGCATCTCCGGATCCTCGAACTCCTGGGTGGAGATCAGCTTCTTGCCATCGGGCGAGAGCTTGAAGCGCTCGATCACCCGCACCTTGTCGCTGTGCGAGAGGCCGTTGTTGGTGATGGTGGCTTCCTTCAGGTGGATGGTTTCCACCACCAGCGTGTCGCCTTCCCATCGGCCGACGGAATCGCCGGTCTTGGTCAGCGGTGCGCCGGCCGGCATGTGCTTGCGTCCGTCGGTGAAGATCACCCGCGCCATGTCGAAGTATTCCAGGCGCATCACCGTCATCTCGGTGCCCTGGAAGATCTCGATGGGGAAGGGACCCTGCATCGCGTAGAGAATTGAGGGGATGCGGCAGGTGGCCGATACGGTCATTTCGTCCTTGATGTTCCAGGCCTTGGCCGCTGCCTCGGCCGCCGGCGTGAGCTTCAGTCCGCCGAAGTCACCGGGACCATACTCCGGGCCGCCGGTGTCCTTGAGGATCACCGTGCCCGGCGCAATCTTCGCCTTCAGCTCGGGGTCTTCCACCGGGGTGCCGGCCAGGTTCCAGAATCCGGACAGGTTGGGGCGGGCGGGCTGGGCGGCCGCAGCCGGCAGCGAGGCCGCCGCACAGAGCGCCAGCGCCTGCAGGGCGCACGCGGCTGCCGGGGCCGCCACGCGGGACAGCAGGCCCATCAGCGCACCTCCAGCGACTGGAAGGGTATGCCCACCGGTGTGCCATCGGCCTTGGTCACCTTGCGCATGCGCATGTAGCGCGCGCCATCGCGGGCGCGCCAGCCTTCGAGCACGATTTCATCGCCGGGCTTCAGGCTGTCTTTCTTCCAGCCACGGCGCTCGAGCACGGAGGGGGAGTTGGTCTCGGCCTTCCATTCCACCGTCTCGCCATTGGGCTCTTTTACCGCGACCCGGATGATGCCGTGGGGGTTGCGGAAGGTGAATTCGGTCACCTTGCCGGTCACGGATACGACGCCCTGGTCGTTGTCGAAGAACACCGCAAAGGAATGGTGCGCAAGCGCCGCCGTGCTCGCGAGCAGGGCCAAGGCTCCCGCCGCCAGCGTTGAACGAAGATATCCAGTCCGCATGATCCGCCCTCCGTCAGACAGAGGGCGGGTCAGCGCCCTCTACTAGAACCTGTACGACGCCGACAGGGACAGGGTCCTGGGACGTGCGTAGATGACCTCTGCGTAGCCTGAAGAGGTGGTCAGCGAAGAGGTACCCGCAACCGGATAAAGCTTGTCGCCGAGATTCTGCCCGTTCAGCGCCACGCGCCACTTCGAATCCGGCGACTCCAGCGCGACGGAGCCATTGTAGATGGTGGTTCCGCCGGTTTGCGAAATCTCCGCCGAGTTGCCGGCGTCGAAGAACTGCGAGGCAGTATAGCTGGTGTCCAGCCGGGGAGTCAGCGTCCAGCCATTGCCCAGCAGAAAGGAGTAGGCCACGCCGAGGTGGGTGGTCCATTCGGGCGTAAAGGGCAGGCGACTGTTCAGGCCAGCCGTAGCCGTGGGTGCCACCCCACCGACAGGTGCGGGATCGGTGATACGGTCGAAGCCGGAATCCAGGTAGCCGGCGCTGGCGTCGATCTGCAACCCTGGGATCGGCGTCCAGGCGATTTCCAGTTCGCCGCCATCGATGGAAGCCTTGCCGGCGTTGAAGAGCAGTGGCACCACGCCCAGGCGGTAGGTCATCTGGATGTCGTCATAGTCGGTGGTGAACATGGCAGCATTGATGCGCAGCCCGCGCATCGGGTTGAGCTTCATGCCCAGCTCGATGGTGGTGGCCGTTTCGGCACCAAAGGAAATTGGGGCATTGCCGGGAGGAGTGGCGTTGTAGCGCTGGTTGAAGCCACCGCTCTTGAAGCCCTCGGAGTAGCTGGCGTAGGTCATCACCGCGCTGTTCCAGCGATACTGCACGCTGCCGGACATGGTCGTGTTGGAGAACTTCTCGTCGAACGGGTTGGTCGAGAGGAAGAGGCAACCCGTCTGCGTGGGCGGCAAGCCGCCGTAGGGGCAGAGCGCGGTGGGCGGCGTCGCCGGCTCAGCCGCCGTGGCCGGGGACACATTGAACATGATGCCCTCCAGCGACTTGGTCTCGTCGGTGTAGCGCAC
>JALYWF010000088.1 GCA_030852845.1 Pseudomonadota bacterium | reverse complement strand
TTGCGCTGCGCGGCCAGCTGGCGCTGGTGCAGCGCTGCCAGTCCGACAAGGGCCGGCATTCCTTCATGACGGGCCAGCCCAGCGGCAGCGGCAATGTCTACCTCGACTGCACCGCCACCAGCCCCTATTCCTCAAGCGAGCCGCACGAGCAATGGGCCACCGGCAACCTGTACGACAACGTGCGTGCGCCACTGACCGCGCGCTACTGGAAGGATTTCACCATTGGCTGGGCCGGCGCCAATACGGTGTTCTGGAACTGCAAGGGAGACTTCCTGGTGCAGAAGCCACCCACGGCGCAGAACTATTCCTTCGGCCACATGGGCGTGAACGCGGTGATCTTCAACACGTTCTACCAGGACCTCACGAAGGAAACCGGCCACATCGAGTCAATCGACCTGCCGGTGTCCCCGCGCAGCCTGTACCTGGCGCAGCTGCACGACCGCCTCGGCGAGGCGGCAGTGCGCCGCATTGCCACTTCCGATCAGTTGGCCTGAGCCGGCAGCGCGTAGGCCACCCAGCCCATCGGCGCCTCCGCTCCGCCAGCGGCTCCCGCGGAAGCTGCTGCAGGTGCGCCGGGTCCGCGACGTGGCGCGGAGGCCGCCGGCACCAGCAGGTATTGCCGGCCGTTCATCTCGTACATCACCGGCGAGCCCACGAAGTCACCGCCGAAGCGCGCTGACCACAACTGCTTGCCGGAGTCGCTGTCCCACGCGCGGATCTGGTTATCGCGGCCGGCGCCGAACACCAGCCCCGAAGCCGTGACGATGACTCCGTTCAGCAGGCCGGGCGCGCCAGTGCCGGTGATGCCACGCGCCGCCAGCTCCGGGTCATCGCCGAAGCCGATGCGCCACTGGATGCGCGGCGAATTGAGGTCGTACTTCACGATGGAAGTGAATGGCGGCTTGATGCGGTTGCCGACGGTGTTGTACTCGTTGATGGTGTACTGCTTCCACTCGGCAGGAGCGCCTTCCGGATAGGTGGTCGCGGGTCCGCGCGCGGCCCGGGGTCGCTGCGCCACGGAACCGGAACCCGCCACCAGCTCGCGCGGCGCGGGCGAGGCACCGCCACCGCCGCCGCGACCTGGCCCGAAGCCACCGCCCGGACCGCCCGGCGGCGCCGTGAGATAGCGGACCAGCAGGTCCACGTCGGTGGCGGCCAGGTGCGGATAAGACGGCATGCGGCCCTTGCCCGTCGCGAGGATGGCGCGGATCTGCGACGCATCGAAACGCGGTGCACCGGCCACGATGTTGTTGGCCGGGTCGGCCGCCAGGTGCACCAGCGGCACGCCAGTGTCGGTGCCGCGACGATCCGCGCCGTGGCAGACCTGGCAATTGGCCTGGAAGAGCACCTGTCCAGGCTGGACTGGCGGTCCGCCACCGCCACGACGCGGCTGCGCATCAGGATCGAGCAGCTTCAGGATGCCGGGGTTGTCATGCGCAATCACGTACACGGCGCCGGTGGTCGGCTCGCTGGCCATGCCGCCGAACAGCGCACCACCATTGCTGGTGGGTACGTGGACCGTATCCTCCAGGCTGATCGGCGTGAACAGTCCCAGGTTCTTCGCGCCCAGCAGGCGCTGCCGGAAGGTCGTCGCTTCAGCCTCCGTCAGGTAGGGGCTGATGTCATCCACCGTGAAGGTGTGTTTCGAGAATGGTTCCGGCTTGGTCGGGTAAGGCTGCGTCGGCCAGCTCTGCTCGCCCGGCATGGTGGACTTGGGAACCGGACGTTCCTCCACTGGCCATACGGGCTCACCCGTATCGCGATCGAACACATACAGCCAGCCGGTCTTGCCGGCGATGGCAACAACCTCGCGCTGCCGGCTGCCGTCGCGGATGGTGGTGAGCTGGGGCGCGGCGCTCGGATCCATGTCCCAGAGGTCGTGGTGCACCATCTGGAAGTGCCACCTGCGCTTGCCGGTACGCGCATCGAGCGCCACAAGGGACGTGCCGAAGAGATTGGCGCCAATCCGGTCGGCACCGAAGAAGTCATAGCTGGGCGATCCAAGCGGGATGTATACGGTGCCGCGACGGGCATCAATGGTCATCTCGCCCCAGTTGTTCACGCCGCCGATGTAGCGCCAGGCGTCCTTCGGCCAGGTGTCATAACCGAACTCGCCCGGCCGCGGCACAGTGTGGAAGGTCCACGCCAGCTTGCCGGTAAGCACGTCGTAGGCCCGGATATCCCCCGGCGGCGACATGTAGCCCTCGCCAGGTGCACTGCCCAGGATCAGCAGGTTTTCGAACACCTCACCCGGCGTATTGGACTGGATGGCGCCAATGCTGGCCGGGTCGCGGCCGTCGATGCCCTCCCTGAGGTCGACCACCCCGCCCTTGCCGAAGCTGGTGATGGACTTGCCGGTGCGCGCATCCACCTGCTGCAGCAGGCTGTCCATCGCGAAGATCAGCCGCCGGTCGCGCCCGTCGGCGCTTTCCCAGTAGTTGAACCCGCGGCTGGTCATGCCCTGCATGTTTTCGCGGATCCACAGCTCCTTGCCCGTGGCGGCATCCACGGCCACCAGCGAACCGCCGCGTCCGCGGCCATAGGCCACGCCATGCACCACGATGGAGCCGAAGCCCGTATCGCCATGGGGGTAGGTCCAGGCAACCTCGAGGTTGGCGACATTAGTCTTACTAATTTGCCGGGATGCGAAAAAACGGGAGTTGTCCGCCCCGTTGCCGTAGCCAGTCCACCAGCGGTCCGCTGGTGCCTGGGCGCTCGAACCGATGGTGGACGCACCCACAGCGAGGACCAGTCCCGCCGCGATCCGCCAGCCACGCTGACGGCGTGACGAAATGGCCATGCTTCACTCTCCCATAACTAAACGTGCGCCGATCGTGCCGGATTGGATATCGCACTTCAATCTGCGCGCAGCGGCATTCTTGCGATACCGCAGCCTGACGTCTAGAGTCGCCGGATAATTCGCGGCCACAACTCGCTGTCCGGACAATGAACGCAGCTGCTCACGGCGCGCAAATCGGCTCCGGCCGAGGGGGATCAATGAATAGTCATCATATTTTTTCCGGCCCGCGTGCGGCACTGGCAGTGCTGGCCGCGGGCTTGCTGTGCTGTGCGCCTGCCATCGCCGCACAGCAGTCGCTGGAAGCACGCATCGTGCATACCGATCCGTCCTCCTACCGGCCACTGCAGGCAGTGCATGCAGGAGCCGGCAGCATGTCCTTCACGGGCCTGCTGAATCGTGGCGCCGTGACGCCGGAGTTCAACTTCCTGCACCGTGGCGAGATACCTCCCGGCGCAGGCATCGGCCATCACTTCCACAACGTCGCCGAGGAGATGTTCGTCATCCTCAACGGCGAAGCCCAGTTCACCGTCGACGGGCGCACCGCAGTGGTGAAGGGCCCCGCTGGCGTGGTGTGCCCGGCCGGACATTCGCACGCCCTCTACAACTCCGGCACCGAGACGCTGCAATGGATGAACATCAACATCACCACGCTGGCCGGCGTCGGCGATGCCTTCGACCTTGGCGATACACGCGAGAAGGCCGTGCTCGATCCCGTGCCCACCTTCATGACCATGCAGCTTGATCGCGAACAGCTGCGCGCCACGGGCGCGGGCCCGGCCCGCGGGGCGGCGCCGCCCTCGCCCACCGCGGTGCGCTCTCGACGCGTGCTGGGCCCGACAGTGTTCAAGTCCACCTGGTCTTATGTGGACCATGTGCTGGTCCCGCCCGGCGCATCCGGGCCGGCAAGCGACCATGCCGAAATCGGTGAAGCCTTTTACGTGCTGGCCGGCAGCGGCAGCGTGCGCGTGGGCACCGAAACCGCGGCGGTGCGCACCGGGGATGCCATTCCCGTGCGCGTGGGAGAGACAAGCCAGTTCACCAACAACGGCACCGCGCCGCTGGAACTGCTGGTCATCGGCGTTGCCCGCGACTTGAATGCAAAGCAGGCACTGATGACCGGCGGCATGCGCCGCTGAGATATTCCGTCACGAATCCGAACGCCAACACACAGACCAACAAGCGGAGATCAACCGTGCAACACGACGATTCAAAGCAGTCCTTCCTCGCACGCAGGAAGACAGGCGCAGCCTCTGGGTCAAGAAGGTCCTTCTTGACAAAGGCCGCGGTCGCCGCCGCCACGACGCCGTTTGTTTCATTCGAGACGTTCGGGCAAGCCGTACAGGGGGCTGTCGACCGTGCGCCGAGGGCCTCGGCTCCGTCTGACCTGAGAATCGAAGCCGTGACGCCTGCCTACTACCAGGGCAACCGGATGTTCGTGAAGATCACCACGAACCAGGGCATCACTGGCTGGGGGGAAGGCGTGGACGCAATCCCCGGTACGTACCATCTCGTGAAGAACTTAGGTCGGCAGCTGCGGAACAGGAACCCCCTGGACGTCCATCGCATCTTCGAGGACATCCGCAAGGGCGGCATCTTCAACGGCGCCCAGGGAGGCATGTTCATCGCCGCCCTGTCAGCCATCGAGATCGCGCTTTGGGACATTTCCGCCAAGGCGCTGGGCGTGCCTGTCTACCGATTGCTGGGCGGCAAGTTCCGCGACCGGATCCGCGTCTACTACGACACCGTCTTCTACGCCGTCAGGAGCCCCGGCCCCGAGCACTACAAGGAAGCTGCAAAGGAAGGCATCTCCAAGGGCTTCACTGCCCTCAAGTACGACGTGGACGAAGCCGGCGATCCCAACAAGTACGACCGCGCCAACTGGACGGCCAGCCCTGGCGAGTTGCAGCGTATGGAAGACCAGATTGCCGCGGCACGTGAAGCAGCGGGCCCGAAGATCGACATCTGCGTCGACCTGCATGGGCGGTACGACTACGTGACCGCGCAGTCAGTTGCCAAGCGCATGGAGAAATTCAACCTGATGTGGCTGGAAGAACCCATGCCCACGGAAAACATCGACATCTACAAGGCGCTGACCGAATCCACGCACATCCCCATCTGCTACGGCGAGAACAACTACCTGGCACATGGCTTCAGGCGTGCCCTCGAGATCGGCGCCGTGGATATCGTGATGCCCGACCTGCAGAAGACCGGCGGCCTGGGAGAAGGCCAGCGCATCGCCAACCTTGCCAACCTCTACTACAAGCCCTTCTCGCCGCACATGGTGGCGTCGTTCCTCGGTGCCATGGCTACCTGCCATGTCTGCGCCTCGGTGCCGAATTTCATGATCCTGGAATGGCAGGCGTACTTCCACACCGAGCAGATGTGGAAGGACATCGTCAAATACGACGGGGAATGGGTCAAGGACGGCTTCATTCCCCTCTCGGAAAAGCCGGGCATCGGCGTCGACGTCAACGAGGAAGGGCTGCGGCGCTACGCGCTGCGGGACGTGCCCTTCTTCGAATAGACCGGCCTGAGTGGCCGCCGCGTATTACCTGCGCGGCGGCGCCTGGGGAGCCGGAGGCGGGGCAAACGGCGCGGCAACGCGTGCTGCGATCGCGCATTCCTCGGCGACCTTGAAATAGCGCTGCACGGTGTCCTTGCCGATCACGTAGGGATGTTTTTCGCCAGGCTTGCGCTTGGCGAGCGCCGGCAGCTTCACCGTCGAGCCATCGTATGCAGTGTGGTTGGACAGAAGGATGTCTGCACCCGCCGCAGCGGCTACACCGCGGAACCGCGCCGCCGACTCCGCATAAGTGCGCAGCCGCGCATCGAGCGGATCATCGGGAGTGCCCCGGAAGTTGAACAAGGTGCCGCCCCACAGTGCCGCCATGTGTGGCACGCCGTTGTCTGTCACCGGCAGCAGCGTGGAGACAGTGCCGTGCGTGTGGCCTGGCGTCAGGTGCACGCGCACCGTCTTGCCGCCCAGCTTGATCTCATAGCCGTCGGTGGCCACGATGTCACGCTTCGCCTTCACCTTGTCGTTGCCCTGCTCGTACAGCTTCCAGTCGGCCTCCGACATCACCACGCGTGCCCCGTGCTGCTGCAGGATGCCCGCGCCGCCGGAGTGGTCGGCATGCGCGTGGCTGATGATGACGTAGCGGATCTCCTTGGGATCGATGCCCAGCTTGCGCAGGCCTTCGATTACCTCGGCTTCCACCGAGTAGTCGAAGATCGCATCCACCAGGATGATGCCTTCGCTGGTGCGCAGTCCCCATACCGAGAACGCCGTCTGACCGAGGAAGAACAGGTCATCGAACACGCGCACAGGCTCCGCATACCAGGTGCGCTGCGGATCGATGGTGGGCAACGCTGCCGGCACCTCACCGGTGCCGGGCGCCGCGTTCACGGTCCTGATGGGGGTGGCGCAGAGCTGGCCGAAGATGAACGCGTGATCCGCACCAGCGGCTGCGCGCGCAGCGTCGATGTGGCGGACCACCTCCTGGCGCACCGCGGCGCTGGGCTCCGGTGCGGCAGCATGGCTGCTGATGGCGACCGCAAGCGCCAGTGTGCCGGCAGCGATCAGGTCAGGCGCAGAACGACGGGACATACAAGACTCCTCCTGGTTGGCTGCAGCTGGCAGCCTCAGTTGCCGGCCGATCGCGCCACGAGGCCGCGAACCCAGTCGACCAATTGCCGGTTCCCCACTGTTGCCTGGATGCCTGGTGGCACCGCGTGCACGCTCCAGTACACCCGCCATGGGGCCGAAGTGGCGCCCGGTGCGAGGTCGACTGCCGCACCCTGCGGCTCCAGCTCGACCAGGCGATTGCCCGGAGCGGTGTACACCTCCACCTCGGCCTCGCCTTCCGCTGCGCGGTCGGCCGGGTTATCCACGAACTGCTTCAGCAGCAGTATTCCATCGTGCACGCAGGCAAGCCAGCCCTCGGCGCCATCGCTCACCGACTTCGACTGGTTATCAGTTCCCGTGAAGTCGTACCACACGATCCCGTCCGCCACGGTGACTGTGCGGATCGCCGGCGGTGCGCCGCGCCGCGTCTGCGCCGCCGGTCCGTTCTCCCCTTGCGGGTAGAACACCAGCCCCTCGGCCACCACGCGCGTGACCTGCCAGGGCGCGAATCGCAGGACATTGCTGCTGCGGTTGGTCACGGTGAACTCGGTGACGATGGCGCCGCGCGCAGCATCACCCCAGAAGCGCTTTTCGATCGAGAGGGGCTGCCCGTTGACCAGCACCTCACCGCTGTCGAACACGATGCGTCGCGCACCTGCATCGATGCGATGCGTGAAGGTGGCGTTGTCGATGGCGGGCGGCCAGCTCCAGGTCTGCGGACTGGTCCAGAAACTGGACCCATAGGTGACATTGTTCACCTCGGAGCCGACCAGCAGGTTGCGATCCTGGAACCGCAGCCCGGTGACACGGCCGGTGGGTCCGTCTGCAATGAAGGTCATGCCGCCCACGGTGAACCTGTAGGTGGCGCCCTCCACTTCAGGCATCGGCGCAGTGGCGCCAGCCCGGCGACTTGCGCCTTCGCCACGCTGTCCGCCTGCTCCAGTGCTGCAGGCTGCGAGCAAGGCCAACGCCACCGCCAGACCATATCGCATCACTTTCGGGCCCATCTGTTCAGACCAGCTTGTACACATCCACCTGCACCGTGCCCGGCCGGCCCTGCGCGGTGCCGGCACTGCACAGGAACACCGCCTCGTTGAGCCATTGCCAGGCACCCTGGGGCGCAGTGAACTCCACGGCGGTGCGGAAGTAGGCGGGCGCGCTACCCGCAGCGGGCGCGATGAGGCCCCGGTTGACCACCTTCACCACCGTCTTGTCCGACATTTCCATGGCGTAGGTGGCCTCGATCTCGGTGACGCCGTCGGAGCGTGTGCGCTGCCAGTCGGCGCCGCCAGGGATCACGCGGCCGGCAATGTTCTTGCCGACCACTTCGCCGCCCGTGATGGGAATGGCGCGCACCTGCCCGGTGGCCGTGTCACCCACCGCCAGCACGCCATCGATGGTGGCGAAGATGCTGAAGGCGAATTCCGCCGCGGGGTTGTGCGCGGTGGGTGCGGCCGGGATGGCCGTCGCGGCGGGAGCAGCCGCGTCTGCCGAACCGAGAATGAACCCGCCGGCAACGAGCATCCCTCCCTGCAACAGGGTGCGGCGTGCGGCATCGGGGGTTTCGGGCGCGGAAGGTGCGGCTTGTTCGTTTGGCTGCATGTCAGAGTACCCGGTAGTAGTGGATGACGACCTTGTCGGCGTAGCGCTCGCCCCATGATACGAACAGCGCCTTGTTGAGCCAGTCATAGGGACCAGCGGGTGCATCGAAGCGCGCCACGGCCCGCATGTAGTACTGGTCGGGCGGCACCACCTCGCCGGCATTCAGCCGCGCCATCACGGCGGGTGGTCCATGCCGCATGCCCTTGCTGGACACGCGGATGGTGACACCATCGTGCGTGAGCATGGCGCCGGAAACATCAAGACGCGCCAGTCCGTCCGGCTGCACCAGCTGCCAGTCATAGGAGCCGGGAATCACGGTGCCGCGCAGGCGCGGCCCGGCGAATGAACCTGTACCGATGGGAACGCCCTGGTGGAAACCGGTGGGGATCTGTCCCACCTGCACCGGGCGCGACACCTGCACCTCGGCGTCCATCAGCCATTCGAGTCTTACCGGATCGGGCATCTGTGCTCCTGCATCAGCGCGGCCTGTCTTTCACTTCGGCACCATCCACGCCACGCGGCGCGCACCTGAACGGCTCCAGTTTCAGGTCGGACGGCGCATATTCCAGGGTCGACGGCTCGAAGGCGCGCGTGAAGAACTGCGGATCATCCGGGGTGATTTCCACCACCAGGCGCTGCCGGGCTACATCGAGGCGCAGGCGCTCCACCGTTGTGAGCGCGGCGGAATGCAGCAGCCCGCGAGTCGGCTCGCCCTGCTGCTCCACATACTGGTTGAGCACGCCGGGTGCGTAGCTGGCCGTGTGGATCACCAGTGTGTCGCCCTCGAAGTGGCCGATGGAATGGCCCAGCGTGGTGCGCGGACGGTCCTTCGGGTGCTCGCGCTGGTCGAGGTGTACCACGCGACGGATGTCCATCCACTCGTGGCGGATGATCACGCGATTGCCCTCGCGGGTAATCGACAGCGGTGTGCCCGGAGCGCCCCAGGCACGGCGCACACCCACGGGACTGCAGCGGAAGGTCGGGTCATCCCTGAAGGGATCATAGGCGGCCACCGCCGCCTTTCCGGCCGCGGTGAGGGATTGCATCATCGGTTGCGGGCCGCTTGTGCTGCGACCGGCTGCCGGCGCCAGCAACCAGGTGCCGAAGATGTCACGCCGGGCCGTTCGCGCAGGCGCAGTGGCGGGGGCGCCCGAACCGTTCACGTTGAGCGTACGGCCATCGGGCAGGAACACATCCGTAAAGAAGCAGCGGTGCGGGTCGTTGCGTGACTGCGAGCCCTGGATGCGCAGCTGCGCGCCGGGCTTCAGGATGGCGGGCGTGACCCCGTTGCGGGTCAGCTGTGTGACCCCATGGGACTCGCAGATGTAGGTCTGCGTGCGGCCGTTCTCGTCCACCGCCTGGATATGCAGGTAGCTGTGCGGATTGCGTGCATCGAACTTCGTGACCTTGCCGGCAATGCTCACCGGCTTGCGGCTGTCGAAGTGCGGAGCAAAGCTGTGATGCGCGCCTGCGCCGGTCGCGATGGCCGCCGCGAGCAGCGCCGCAGGCATGCGGAGCGATGGCATGTGTTTCCCCCGGTTCCCCAGGGCGAGTATACGCTGCCACTGCCGCGGGATTGCGCTAGCATGCCGCGATGATTCGCCAACTCGCATTTGCCGGCATCTGTGCTGCTGCCGGGCTTTTCGGCTCGCCGCTACTGGCGGCGCAGGCATCCCCTTCAGTGCAGGCGCCGCCGCCACCGCCGCTGACATTCGCGTTCGAACTGCGGGTGAAGGTCGGCGACCCGGTGGTGATCGGCGAGGTCCCCCATGGCCTGCGCCGCATCGTGCAGATCACCGGCGGCACGATGCGCGGCCCGATGATCAACGGCATCGTGGTGCCCGACAGCGGCGCCGACTGGCAGCTGATCCAGCCGGATGGATTCTCCGAACTCGACACGCGCTACTCGCTGCGCACCGACAAGGGCGAGCTGGTGTACGTGCAGAACGTGGGCATCCGCCATGCGCCGCCCGAAGTGATGCAGAAGCTCAATGCCGGCCAGGTGGTCGATCCCTCGCTGGTGTATTTCCGCACCGTGCCGAAGTTCGAGACCTCCGCGCCTGGGCTGCAGTGGCTCACACGCAGCGTTTTTGTCGGCGTGGGCGAGCGTTCGCCCAATGAAGTGATCGTGCGCTTCTACCGCCTCGACTAGTTGCCGCCGGGACGGCATCACGCCGTCCCGCATTCCTGCCCGCTCCGTTCCGAATTGTTGCGCCGGCGCTACCTGCCGCCGCGGCGGTTGCTGCTTGTGCTGCGATTTCCGTTGCCAAGACAAAATCACGCACCCCGGAATTTTTATTCCCATCCTCAGGAATTGGTGCTATACATTTCCCATGTGCAGGAATTAATCCTGTGCGTCACTAATAAAATCTGCCGCGCGAGATCCGCGCAATAGGGGGCCCAGGTGCATTCGATCCGTCGAAGCGTTCGCGTCATCGTCTCCACTGCTGCACTGGGTGCACTGGCCCAGCCAGCACTCGCAGCCCAGTCAAGCGAAGCCGACACCGAGGTACTTGAGGAAGTGGTGGTCACCGCCACTCGCCAGAGTGATTCAGTCAACCGCGTTGCCGTGGCAGTAACCGCCCGGACACAGGAAGCCCTGGACCAGCGGGGCGTGCAGGACATCGCCGACCTGCAGGCACTCGTGCCGGGCCTGCGCATCACTGAACGGCAGGCCTCGGGCAACGTCACCCTCGCCATCCGCAACGTGCGCCAGCAGACCGGCACGGCAGCGACCACCGGTTTCTATGTGGATGAAACACCGCTGGCAAAGCGCTCCGCAGCGTCCTTCGGCGCGCAGAACGGCACCCCCGTGCCGCCGCTGTTCGACCTGGAACGCGTCGAGGTGCTGCGTGGCCCGCAGGGCACGCTGTTCGGCGGCGGTTCGGAGGGCGGCACCATCCGCTACCTCCAGGCCAGGCCCAGCCTCACCGAATACTCCGCCTATGCGCGTGGCCAGTGGATGAGCACCAAGGGCGGCGATCCCAGCCACGAGGTGGGCGTGGCCTTCGGCGGCCCCCTCGTCCAGGACAAGCTGGGCTTCCGTGCCAGTGTGTTCACGCGCGAGACCGGTGGTTACATCGACCTCACCGACTACCGCGACCTGACGATCTATGACGAGGATGCCAACCACGGCAAGGTGCGCATGGGCCGCCTCGCCCTCACCTGGGCACCCAGCGAAAACACGGACCTGACGCTGTCCTTCATGAAGTCGCGGGACCAGACCCACAGCCTTGGCAGCTCCTACCACCTCCCGGAGAGTGGCCAGCTTGTGGTGGATAACGTGTGCTTCAACATTCCCCGCATCCTCGACCCCGCGCAGACGCCGGATCGCGCGTTCCTGACTCCCCCGAATGTGCTGCCCGGCGGGGCCTGCTTCGGAATCCCCGGGGGGTACACCGCCCCTGGCTACACGGTGGGGCCTTTCGACCTGGAGCGCTTCCAGTCGCTCGCCCTTGGGCGCACCCCCACCCGCAGCGACATGCAACTCGGCAGCAGCATCTTCAACTGGAAACTGAATGATGACGTCACGCTGACTTCCGCGACTTCTTTCACGCAGGACACCAGCCGGGGACAGAGCCCGCAGAACTTCCCGGTTACCTTTTTCGTTCACCCCGGGACCGCGCGGGTCATCCTGCCTGGCGGCCAGACCTTCAACGTCAGCACAGGCTCGGGCTTCAATCCCAACGTCGTCTCCACACCGGACGGGCTGGGACTGGGTGCCCTGATCCGCACCAACACCGACAACCGCCGCAACGTGTTCTCGCAGGAAGTGCGCCTTGCAAACTCCGCGGACAATCGACTGAACTACGTGATCGGCGTCTTCCTCTCCAACGCGCGGGCGCGCGTCAGGCAGTACGCTGAAACCACGGACGAGGCCTTCCAGGAGTTCTCCGGCATGACCATCGAGCAGCGCTATGGCGTGCCGTTCGACGGATTCTTCTCGAACATCTTCGAATCCATCCGCGATACCGAAGAGGCCGCATTTGCCGACCTGACGTACAAGATCACCGACCAGCTGCGCCTCAGTGTCGGCGCCCGCGTAACGCATGTGTCCACGTCGTACGTACAGTCGAACTTCGGCCCCAACGGCGGCACAAGCGCGGCGTCGCAGGCCACGATCACCGGCCGGCTTTCCGAAACGCCGTTCACGCCCAAGGTGTCCCTGCAATACTTCGCCACCCCGACCACCCTGGTGTATGCCACTGCCGCCAAGGGCTTTCGTGCCGGCGGCGTGAACCAGGTACTCACCTCTGCAGCGGACGGCTTCCTGGCAGGGCAGTTCGGCCTCACCACCGCAGTCCTTCCGGCAACCTATGATTCGGACAGCGTCTGGAACTACGAACTCGGTGCCAAGACCGGGTTCTGGGGTGGCCGCGGCCAGGTCAACGCTGCCATCTACCAGCTGGACTGGAAAGACATGCAGCAGTACCTGTTCATGGGTGACGGCGCGGTTTTCAATGTACCGAAGGC
>JALYWF010000075.1 GCA_030852845.1 Pseudomonadota bacterium | reverse complement strand
GACTGGATGCTGTTCGCCGCGGCATCCGGCGTGCTGCTGTCGCTGCTGCCCCAGATCGGGGAGCAGGTGGACTACCTGCGCTTCCTTCCCGAGCGAAAACAGGGCAACCGCCTGGGGTGGTGGGTGGCCGTACTGGGCACGGGTCCGGGCTGGGTGGTGGTGGGTGGGCTGAAGTTGCTGGCCGGGTCCTTCCTCGCCTGGATGTTGCTCGGGCGGGGCGTCTCGACGGCGGATGCGGATGACCCGACCATCATGTACCACCATGTGTTCGGCATGGTGTTCAGCTCGCCCACCCTGGCGCTGGTGGTCACAGGGCTGTTCGTGATCATCTGCCAGATCAAGATCAACGTCACCAATGCCTACGCCGGCTCCATCGCCTGGTCGAACTTCTTCTCGCGGGTGACCCACACGCATCCGGGGCGCGTGGTGTGGCTGGTGTTCAACGTGCTGCTGGCACTGCTGCTGATGGAGGTCGGCATCTTCTCGGCCATCGAGAGCGTGCTGGGGGTGTATGCCAACTTCGCGGCCGGCTGGATTGGTGCCATCACCGCCGACCTGGTGATCAACAAGCCCCTCGGACTCTCCCCAAAGGGCATCGAATTCAAGCGCGCGCATCTCTACGACATCAACCCGGTGGGTGTGGGTGCGCTGGCGGCCTCGGTGCTGTTGTCGAGCGTGGCCCACCTGGGCTGGTTCGGCGAAGCAGCGCGTGTGGTCTCCCCCTTCATTGCGCTGCTCACCGCCCTGGTGGTGGCCCCGGTCATCGCCTGGTGGACGGGTGGCCGCTACTACCTCGCCCGCCAGCCAGACCCGGCGCGCACCACCGACTGCTGCTCGGTGTGCGAGAACCGCTTCGAGAAGGCCGACATGGCCCTGTGCCCGGCCTACGGTGGCTCGATCTGCTCGCTGTGCTGTTCGCTGGATGCGCGCTGCCGCGATGTGTGCAAGAGCGGCGCGCGGCTCTCGGAGCAGGTGAGTGCCTTCCTGGCGCAGTTGCTGCCACCGCGCCTGGCCCGGCTGGCAGACCTGCGCAGCGGCCGGTTCGTGGCGTTGATGGTGATCTCGAACCTGCTGGTGGCGATGCTGCTCGCCTTCATCCATGCCTTCAGCTTCAGTGGCGACCCGGCCACCGATGCCGCCACACGCGCGACGCTGTGGATGGTCTATTTCAGCTTCCTGGTGCTTTCGGCAGTGGCTTCGTGGGTGATCGTGCTGGCGGTGGAGAACCGGCGCAGTGCCGAACGGGAGTCGGCACGGCAGACCGCGATGCTGATGGAGGAAATCACTGCCCACAACCGCACCGATGCCGAACTGCAGCGCGCCAAGGAGACGGCCGAGGCGGCCAACATGGCCAAATCGCGCTACATCATCGGCCTCTCGCACGAGATCCGCACGCCGCTGAATTCCATCTATGGCTACGCGCAGCTGATGGAGCGTTCACCGGCGAGTCCGCCGCCGAACGCGGTTTCGGTGATCCGCCGCAGTGCCGAGCATCTGGCCAGCCTCATCGATGGCCTCCTGGACATCTCGCGCATCGAGGGCGGGGTGCTGAAGCTGAACCGCGACCGCGTGAACCTGCGGGAGCTGCTGGACCAGCTGGAGGACATGTTTCGCCTGCAGGCGGTGAGCAAGGGCATCGAATTCCGCTGCGAACGTGCGCCGCACCTGCCGGCGACAGTCCACGCCGACGAGAAGCGCCTGCGACAGGTCCTCATCAACCTGCTGTCCAATGCGGTGAAGTTCACCCAGCGTGGCCATGCGGCGCTGGTGGTGCGTTATCGAAACCAGGTGGCCGAATTCGAGATCAGCGACACGGGAATGGGCATTGCGCCAGCGGACCTGGAGCGCGTGTTCAAGCCCTTCGAGCGCGGCAGCGGCCCCGAGGTGCGCACCATTCCTGGCACCGGACTGGGCCTCACCATCACGCAGCTGCTCACGCAGGTGATGGGCGGGGAGATCACCGTGCGCAGTACCATCGGCGCGGGCACAACCTTCACCGTGAAGCTGCTGCTGTCGGAAGCGCTGCAGAAGGTCGGAATGGAAAGCGCATTGCGGGTGCGCGGCTACCTGGGGCAGCGGCGGCGCATCCTGGTGGTGGATGACGACCCCGTGCACGTGCAGCTGATGCGTGCGTTGCTCGAGCCGCTGCGGTTCGACGTAGAAACCACCGGTAACGGCGCCGAGGCCGTGCCGGCGGCGCTGCGTTTCAGGCCGGACCTGGTGCTGTTGGACCTCTCGCTGCCGGACATGTCGGGCTGGGAAGTGGCCGAGGCACTGCGCGCGCAGCCGGCGCTGTCGACACTGCGCGTGCTGGTGGTGTCTGCCAATGCGCATGAATTCCAGCCTGGCAGCGAACAGGCGCTGCACGACGGCTTCCTGATGAAGCCGGTGGACGTGCAGCTGCTGCTGGAGGCACTGCAGGCGCAGCTGCACCTGGCCTGGACGCACGGGGTGGACGTGCCCGTGGCCGAGAGCAGGGTGGAGGTGACACCGGAAGTGCTGGGCCGCATCGGCCGGCACCTGGAGGATCTCTGGCAGCTGGGCCAGATCGGCCATGTGCGCGGCATCCAGGCGCGCCTGAGGGAATTCGAGTCAGCGGAGCCGGCGGCCGGCTCCCTGGCCAGGTCATTGCGTGGAATGGTGGAGCGATTCGACATGAAGAGTTACATGACTGCGATCAGGGAGCTGCGTGAGAGCGCTTGAGGCACAGCGGGTGATGGACCCGCGCGCGGCCCGGCGCGACACCGTGCTGGTGGTGGACGACACCCCGGAGGCACTGGGGCTGCTCACCGACATGCTGGATGGCGCCGGCTACACCGTGCTCATCGCCACCGATGGCGAGAGCGCGCTGCGCCTGGTGGACCAGATCACGCCCGACGTGGTGCTGATGGATGCGCTGATGCCGGGCCTGGACGGATTCGAGACCTGCCGGCGGCTGAAGCACAAGGTTGAGCTGGCGCACCTGCCGGTGATCTTCATGACCGGGCTGGCGGAGACCGAGCATGTGGTGCATGGCCTTGGCGCAGGTGGCGTGGACTACGTGACCAAGCCCATCGTGCTTGAAGAGTTGCTCGCCCGCATACGGGTGCACCTGAACAATGCCCGCGTGGCGCTGGGCCCGAACGTGGCGCTGGATGCTTCCGGGCGCTTCCTGCTGGCGACAGACCTGGAAGGACACGTGAAGTGGTGCACGCCCAAGGCGCGCGCGCTGCTGCAGGCCTGCTGGCCGGGAACGGGCGCCGTGCCCGAATTGCCGGATCACATATTGGCGCGGATGCTGCTGCTGCGGCACGAAGCCGGCGCCACCTGCCTGCTGGAGGTGGGGGGCATCCAGCTGGAGTGCGCCATGCTGAGCCCCATCGGCCCCGATGAGCTGCTGTTCCGGCTCAGCGAGAAGCGTGGCGAGGATGACATCCAGCTGCTGCAGCAGCTGGGCCTCACCGGCCGCGAGGCCGAGGTGCTCCTGTGGCTGTCACGCGGCAAGGCCAACCGCGAAATCGGCCAGATTCTCGGCATCAGCCCCAGGACCGTGAACAAGCATCTGGAGCAGATCTTCGTCAAACTGGGCGTGGAGAACCGTGCGTCGGCGGCGGGGCGTGCGGTACGGCTGCTGACGCGCTGAGGCGGTCCTTGTCGCGCAGCATGCCGCGGTCGAGGATGAAATCGATCACGGCATCCAGGCCCTGTCCGGTCTTCAGGTTGGTGAAGACGAAGGGCTTGCTGCCGCGCATCTTGCGCGCGTCGCGGTCCATCACCTCGAGCGAGGCGCCGACGTACGGCGCAAGGTCGATCTTGTTGATGATCAGCAGGTCGGATTTCATGATGCCTGGACCGCCTTTGCGCGGAATCTTGTCGCCGGCGGAGACGTCGATGACATAGAGAGTGAGGTCCGACAGCTCGGGGCTGAAGGTGGCGGCAAGATTGTCGCCGCCGCTCTCGACGATGATGAGTTCCAGGCCCTCGAAGCTGTGCATCAGCTCGTCGATGGCCGCGAGGTTCATCGAGGCGTCTTCACGGATGGCCGTGTGCGGGCAGCCGCCGGTTTCGACGCCGCGGATGCGGTCGGGCGTGAGGGCCTGGCTGCGCACCAGGAATTCGGCGTCTTCGCGCGTGTAGATGTCGTTGGTGACCACGGCCATGTTCAGCCGCTCGCGCAGCGCCTTGCACAGGCGGTCGACCAGGGCGGTCTTGCCGGAGCCCACCGGGCCGCCTACACCGACGCGCAAGACATCAGGGATAGACATATGCATGTTCCAATGAGTAGCTTCTTTGATTTGGAAGTAATCGAGTATTCTGCGCGAACGCTGTAGCGTCCGGAATACGTCATTTGCCTACCATGCTTCCCACCTGGTGAACGGCTACCCCCACTAAGACTTGCAATTAATCCTGACTGGCCGGGTTGCCATTGATGACACAGAGTGAGCTCCGCAAGAGTTTTTTCGAAAAGCTGTCGGGACGAATGGCGACAGAAGGTTTTCGGTTGAACAAATCGTTGGAGAGGTACCTTCGTTCAGAGGGAGCTGTGGAGCTTCAGTACTGGGTTTTGACAACCGTACTTCCCGATGGGTCCGTCTCCGCTGAGCCGGGTGTTGGCGTTCGCCATTGCGCAGTCGAAGATATCTACCACTGATGCTCTGGGGTGGCTGTGAAATGGCAGCGCAATTCGCCAACCTATTCGATCGACCTATGGCGTTGGGTCGCACGAGAGCGCGGGCTGCCAGACAGCAGGCTTCGCGACGAGTTCATCAAGAGAATTGCGAATGAGGAGACGGCGGAATCGGCGGCTTTCGATCTGTACCGTGCTTTCAAGCTCTTCGCGAATATGTTCTTCGAACGGTACAGGGTGCTGCAAGAGCTCGATAGACTTTTTGGCGACCAACTTGGAGCCCAGCTATATGGGCTGCCGGTTAGAAATATCTGTACTGGGCTAATCGTTTCAAAGTTGGCCGGCCGGCCAGGCTTCTCGACAATATGCGATTCTGCGCTCGAGAAAGTAAGTGCTCTTGGTGACAGCATCTCTGTAGAACGGGTTAGATGTCTGATCAAAGTGTTGGGGGGAGATAAATCCACGCATCGCGAGAAATGATCGTCGACTATCAATACTGAATTGTGACAACGTCATGCGCAGGACTAGCCAATGATGACGCATCTGCCTTTCTGTACGAACATTTCCGACCCAATGTCTGTCATGTGCGAGAAGGGACGCAGGGCGCCTTCGGATCTGTTGCCCGCCCCCGTGACTGGACTGTCTCAGGGCGGACCAGGCATAGCGTGTAGATTCGGGTGACTTCGCCGACGAGCGACATGACGCAGACAATCAGTTCAACGTGCTCCTGGCTCGTTCCAGAAGCAGGGTCTTTTCACGCTGATTGCGTGCAAGTCCTGCCGCCGCTTCAAATTCTGTCCGCGCCTCATCGGGTCGGCCGAGGCTGACGAGCAAGTCCCCGCGCACGGTCGGCAGCA
Source organism: Pseudomonadota bacterium (assembly GCA_030852845.1). Classification (GTDB taxonomy): domain Bacteria; phylum Pseudomonadota; class Gammaproteobacteria; order Steroidobacterales; family Steroidobacteraceae; genus ZC4RG30. The sequence goes on along the minus strand of JALYWF010000075.1, from coordinate 341 downwards.
GGTGATAATCCTTCAACTTGCCGCTGGCGACAATTTCGTCCACCAGCGGCAACGCCGCTGCCGGTCCCTGCGCGCGGCTCACCGCCACCGCGCGGTTCAGTGCCACGACGGGGGAGGGCATGATATCTGCCAGTTCGTCATAGGCGGCGACGATGGCGGGCCAGTCGGTGTCTTCTGCCCGACGTGCGCGTGAATGGCAGGCTGCGATGGCTGCCTGCAATTCATAGGGTCCGGCCATACCCGGCAGGCTGCGTGCCTTCTCCAGCGCGGCCAGGCCGCGGCCGATCAACAGCCAGTCCCAGCGCGCCCGGTTCTGCTCCATCAGCAGGATGGGCCGGCCC
>JALYWF010000030.1 GCA_030852845.1 Pseudomonadota bacterium | reverse complement strand
CCTCCTCCACCTGGTTCACCGTGAGGCTCACGCCGTCGAGCGTGACCGACCCCTTCGGCACGACGAAACGCCGGAGTTCCGGCGGCACTTCCACAGCCACGCGCAGCGATCGGGCGTCCGTCTCCAGGCTGGCCACGCTTGCCACCGCATCCACATGGCCGGAGACCAGGTGTCCGCCCAGCGGATCGCCGGCGCGCAATGCGGCCTCCAGGTTTACCTTGTCGCCGGGGACGAGGCTGCCCAGGGTGGTCACCGCAAGGGTTTCCCGCGACACATCAGCCACGAACCGACGGTTGTCGAAGCGCACCACCGTCAGGCACACGCCGCTGACGCAGATGCTTTCTCCGACTGCAAGCCGGTGCGCTTCCACCTTCCCGGCCAGTTCGCTGACATCCAGTGTCAGCACCAGATCGCCGTCGCGGGGCTGCGCCCCCACCACCTCGCCGACTGCCTGCACGATGCCCGTGAACATCCCTTACTCCCTCGCCAGCGTGAGGCACAGGTCATCACCGACCTGCCGGATTGATGTGAACCGCAGCTGCAGGCGTTCCCCGAGCTCATGCAGGGGCGCAAGGTTCGCCAGTGGTCGCGCATCAGGCCCCAGCAGCGTGGGGGCGAGATACAGCACCAGCTCATCAAAGAAACCCTCCGCGATGAAGGCACCAGTCAGCGTGGCGCCGGCCTCCACCCACACTTCATTGGCACCGCGGGAAGCCAGGAGGGCGAGCACTGCGGAAAGATCGGGACGGGCATCGCGGGCGGGCACCAGCTGCACCTCCACGCCCTGCCGCTGCAGCGATTCGCGGCGCTGCGCATCCTCCTGGATGCCGATCACCAGCACCGCACCCTCGCGGTTGATCACGCGCGAATCCGACGGTGTGCGCAGGCGCGAGTCCAGCACCACACGCAGGGGCTGCCGGTCGCTTTCGGGAATGCGCACGTTCAGCGCCGGATCATCCGCGAGGATGGTGCCCACACCGGTGAGGATCACGGAGCTGCGCGCGCGACCGTACTGCGCATCCTTGCGCGCCGCAGATGAAGTAATCCAGCGGCTCTCGCCATTGGCCAGCGCGGTGCGTCCATCCAGGCTCGCGGCCAGCTTTACGCGCACGTATGGCAGCCCGGTGCGTCGCCGTTTCAGGTAGCCTGGATTCAGCGCCGCGGCCTCGTCACCCAGCAGGCCACATTCCACCTTGATGCCGTGGTCGCGCAGACGTTGCGCGCCGCGGCCGCAAACCTGCGGATTGGGATCATCCAGCGCGTAGACAACGCGGGCGACACCCGCCCCGATCAGCGCCAGGCTGCAGGGCGGCGTACGGCCGTGGTGGTCGCAGGGCTCCAGCGTCACGTAGGCGGTGGCGCCGCGTGCAGCCTCGCCCGCCGCTGCCAGTGCATTGGGCTCGGCATGGGGTTGTCCCGCCCGCGCATGCCAGCCTTCGCCCACAACCCTGCCATCCTTCACCAGCACGCAGCCCACGCAGGGATTCGGATCGGTGGTGTACAGCCCGTTGCGCGCCAGCTCGATGGCGCGCGCCATCGCCGCGTGGTCCGCGTCGGTCCACTCCACGGACTGCCTCATTTGTCCTGCCTGGCCGGATCGGTCGTCGCCCCGGGCAGCAGCGAGAGCTGGTCCCTGCTCGGGGGCTTGCGCCGCTTCTGGCGCATCTCCTCGATCTCGTGGCGGAAGGCCTCCACGTCCTGGAAGCTGCGGTACACAGATGCGAATCGCACGTAGGCCACTTCATCGAGGTGGTGCAGTTCTTCCATCACCAGCTCGCCCACGGTGCGCGAGGGCACCTCGCGCTCGCCCATGCTGCGCAGCTTGTGGGTGATGCGGGAGATGGCCTCATCCAGCGCCTCGCGGCTCACCGGCCGCTTCTGCAGTGCCCGCTCCATGCCGGCCCGCAGCTTCTGTTCGTCGAAGGGCACGCGGCTGTGGTCGGACTTGACCACCAGCGGCATCACCAGCTCAGCCGTCTCGAAGGTGGTGAAGCGCTCGCCGCATGACAGGCATTCGCGACGGCGGCGGATCTGCGCCCCGCCGCCGGCGAGGCGCGAGTCCGTTACCTTGGTTTCTTCATGCCCGCAGAATGGACAGTGCATGCCGGTTCGCGTTCATGGCGTAGCCCTGTCGCGCCTCACTTGCCATACACGGGGAATCGCCGGCACAGCGCCGACACCTCGCCGCGCACACGTTCGACCACTTCGGGTGCGCCGCCGGCATCGATGATGTCGGCAATCCACCCGGCCACCTGCGTCATCTCCGCTTCCTTGAATCCACGCGTGGTGGATGCGGGAGAGCCGATGCGCAATCCGCTGGTCACCGTGGGCGGCCGCGGATCATTGGGCACCGCGTTCTTGTTCACGGTGATGTGCGCCTGGCCCAGTGCGGCGTCCGCATCCTTGCCCGTCATCTGCTTGTCCGACAGGTCGAGCAGGAACAGGTGGTTGTCGGTGCCCCCGGAAACCACGCGGTAGCCGCGGCGCTGGAAGGTGGCGGCCATGGCGCGGGCATTGGCGAGCACCTGCTGCTGGTATTCCTTGAACTGAGGCTGCAGTGCCTCCTGGAAAGCCACGGCCTTGGCCGCGATCACGTGCATCAGCGGACCGCCCTGCGTGCCGGGGAACACCACCGAGTTGAGCTTCTTCTCGATCTCGGGGTTCGAGCGCGCCAGGATCAGGCCGCCGCGCGGGCCGCGCAGCGTCTTGTGCGTGGTGCTGGTCACCACGTCGGCAAACGGCACGGGATTCGGCGATACGCCGGCAGCCACCAGACCGGCCACATGCGCCATGTCCACCATCAGGTATGCACCCACGGCATCGGCCACGCGGCGGAAACGCGCGAAGTCGAGGTGGCGCGAATACGCGGAGAATCCCGCCACGATCAGCTTCGGCTTCTCGGCCTGCGCCACCTGTTCCATCTGGTCGTAGTCGATGCGGCCATCGTCGGTCTTCAGCCCGTAGCTCACCGCGCGATACAGCTTGCCGGAGAAGTTCACCTTCGACCCATGCGTGAGATGGCCGCCCTGGTCGAGGCTCATGCCCAGGAAGGTGTCGCCGGGATTGATCAGCGCCATGAAGGCGGCCGCATTGGCCTGGCTGCCGGAGTGCGGCTGCACATTGGCGAAGTCGGCGCCGAACAGCCGCTTCGCGCGGTCGATGGCCAGCTGCTCGACGACGTCTACATTCTCGCAGCCGCCGTAGTAGCGCTTGCCGGGATACCCTTCCGCATACTTGTTGGTGAGCACCGATCCCTGTGCAGCCAGCACGCGCGGGCTGGCGTAGTTCTCCGAGGCAATGAGCTCGATGTGCTCTTCCTGGCGCAGCTGCTCAGCCGCGATGGCCTGCGCAAGGTCGGGATCAAAACGCTCGATGGTCATCGACTCGGAATACATGTGGCGGACCTGGGCTCCGGCGAAAAAGGCGGACATGGTACCGAAAAAACACCCTCAGGCGGCCAGCAGGGCTTCCACTACCGCATTCCAGCCGGCGGCGATGTTGGCCCGGTTGTAGCCTCCCCCGCCCAGTGCCAGCACCCGGCCGTGGCCCAGCCGGTCGGCCAGTCGTGCCAGGTCGCGTGCGGCCTGCGCGTGGCTCTCCGGGCTGAGCCTCAGATGCGCGAGCGGATCGCCCTCCAGGCTGTCCACGCCGCACTGGAGGATCAGGAAGGCCGGGGAATGGCGCTCCAGGTGTTCCAGCACTGCTGGCCACTGCGCTGCGAACTGCGCGTCATCGGCGGCCGGCGGCAGCGGCAGGTTCAGCTTGGTGCCGGTGGCAGTGCCCGCGCCGCTCTCTTCCGCGCTGCCTGTTCCCGGATACAGGTAGTGGCCATCCTCATGCAGATCGGCGAATACCACATACGGATCGGACTCGTAGGCGTAGTACACGCCATCGCCATGGTGCGCGTCGATGTCGACATAGCCCACGCTGCCCAGGCCGGCGGCGCGCAGGGTCTCGATGAGCACGCCACAATCATTGAATATGCAGAAGCCGGCCGCGCCACCGCGGGTGGCGTGGTGCAGCCCGCCAATGGGAACGAAGCCGCGGCTGGCACGGCCGTCGACAATGGCCTGCGCCGCAACCAGCGTGGCGCCCACCACCTGCGCCGCTGCCTCGAAACAGCCCCGCCAGGCGGGCGTGTCGCCGGCATCCAGCGATCCGGTGCCCTCCGCGGAGCGTGCGCGCACGAACTCCACGTAGCGCGCGTCGTGGAAGCGCAGCAGTTCGCTGTCGGTGGCAGTGCGCGAGGGCAGCATCAGGCAGCGGCGCCCCAGCTCGCGCGCCTGGAACTCCGCGAGGAATGCGTCGTAGCGGTCGGCGCCAAACGGATGGCCGTTGGGAAAGCCGTATCGCCCCAGCGCCTCATCAGCGACGACCAGCACGCCGCCTCGCCGGCGGCCGTTTGTCCAGGGGGCTTTCACACGGCCGCCAGACTATCATTGCCGGATGGCCCAATACATCTACACCATGAATCGCGTCTCGAAGGTGGTCCCGCCCAAGCGGGTGATCCTCCGGGACATCTCCCTGTCCTTCTTCCCCGGCGCCAAGATCGGCGTACTCGGCCTCAACGGGTCCGGCAAGTCCACCCTGCTGCGCATCATGGCCGGCACGGACACCAGCATCGATGGCGAGGCGCGGGCACAGACCGGCATCCGCGTGGGCTACCTGCCGCAGGAGCCCCAGCTGGATGAAAAGCACACCGTGCGCCAGGCCGTGATGCAGGGTCTGGGTGATGCATTCAGGCAGCTGGCACGCTTCAACGAGATCAGCGACAAGTTCGCCGAGCCCATGTCCGATGACGAGATGAATGCGCTGCTCGAGGAGCAGGCGAAGCTGCAGGACGCCATCGACGCCGCCAGCGGCTGGGAACTGGAGCGCAAGCTCGACATCGCCGCCGACGCACTGCGCCTGCCTGAGTGGGACGCCGTGATCGGCAAGCTCTCCGGTGGCGAGAAGCGCCGTGTGGCGCTGTGCCAGCTGCTGCTGTCCGCGCCCGACATGCTGCTGCTGGACGAACCCACCAACCATCTCGACGCCGAGTCGGTGGCCTGGCTGGAGCGTTACCTGGAGGAATATCCCAGCACCGTGATCGCCGTGACCCACGACCGCTACTTCCTCGACAACGTGGCCGAGTGGATCCTCGAACTGGACCGTGGCCATGGCATTCCGTGGCAGGGCAACTACACCTCCTGGCTCGAGCAGAAGGAAGACCGCCTCGCGCAGGAAGAGCGCCAGCAGGAAGGCCTGAAGAAGATGCTGGAGAGGGAGCTGGAGTGGGTGCGCTCCAATCCCAAGGCCCGCCAGGCCAAGAGCAAGGCGCGCCTGGCCCGCTTCGAGGAACTCTCCTCGCAGGAATTCCAGAAACGCAACGAGACCAACGAAATCTACATCCCGCCGGGTGAGCGCCTCGGCGACCTGGTGATCGAGGTGAAGAACCTCACCAAGGGTTTCGGCGACCGCCTGCTGATCGAGAATCTCTCCTTCAGCCTTCCCAGGGGCGGCATCGTCGGCATCATCGGTCCCAACGGCGCCGGCAAGACCACCCTGTTCCGCATGCTCACGGGGCAGGAGAAGCCCGACAGCGGCGAGATCCGCATGGGACCGAGCGTGAAGCTGTCCTATGTGGATCAATCCCGCCAGGCGCTGAACGACAAGCACAGCGTGTGGCAGGAAATCTCCGGCGGCCTGGACCTCATCAAGGTCGGCAACTACGAGACGCCCTCGCGCGGCTACGTCGGGCGCTTCAACTTCAAGGGCGCGCAGCAGCAGCAGCTGATCGGCGAGCTCTCCGGCGGCGAGCGCAACCGCGTGCACCTGGCCAAGGTACTCAAGAGCGGCGGCAATGTGCTGCTGCTGGACGAGCCCACCAACGACCTGGACATCGAGACTCTGCGCGCACTGGAAGAAGCCCTGCTTTCCTTCCCGGGCTGCGCAGTGGTGATCTCCCACGACCGCTGGTTCCTCGACCGCATCGCCACGCACATCCTGGCCTTCGAGGGCGACTCGCAGGTGGTGTTCTTCGAAGGCAACTACAACGAATACGCCGCCGACTACGAGCGACGCAATGGCGAAGGGGCAAGCCAGCCGCACCGCGTGCAGTACAAGAAGCTCACGCGATGAGCGCCGCGGGCGCAGCGGGGGCCTGGGCGCCGCTGCGCCACCGCGAGTACGCCATCCTGTGGGGCGCCGGGCTGGTAGCCAACACAGGCAACTGGATGTACGACCTGGCAGCCCGCTGGCTGATGACGGAGTTCGATTCCTCCGCCTCGATGGTGGCGCTGGTGCAGGTGGCCAGCGCACTGCCGGTGTTCCTGCTGGCGGTGCCGGCCGGCACGCTGGCCGATCGCTGCGACCGTCGCTGGTTGCTGATCATCGTGCAGGCCACGATGCTGCTGCTGGCGTTGCTGATGGGATTGCTGGTGCTGGGCAAACTTGCCGGGCCGGTCAACCTGCTGCTGGTCACGCTGGCGATGGGCAGTTGCGTGGCTGTGATGTCGCCCACCTGGCAGGCCATCGTGCCCGCGCTGGTCACGCGCGAGGATCTTCCCCAGGCCATCGCGCTGCATGCAATGAGCATGAACATCAGCCGTGCCATCGGCCCCGCACTGGCCGGCGTGGTCATCGCCGGCATCGGCATTGCCTGGCCGTTCCTGATCAACGCCCTCACCTTCGTGGCGGTGATTGCTGCGCTGTGGATGTGGCGCGGCTACCGGCGCGTGGTAGCGGTACACAAGGAATCCTACCTGGCGGCGCTGCGCACCGGCCTTGCACAGGCACGTGACAATGCCGCCCTGCGGCGCACACTGTGGCGCTCGGTGCTCTTCTATGTGAACGGCAGCTGCTACTGGGCGCTGCTGCCGCTGATTGCACGCGGGCAGCTGCAGGGTGGCCCCGGCCTGTTCGGCGTGCTCGTCGGCTGCATAGGCGCTGGTGCAGTGGCAGGGGCGCTGTTCCTGCCGGCGCTGCGCGCCCGCGTCGGCATCGATCGCGTGCAGCAAATCGGACAGCTGGCCACTGCCATTGCGCTGCTGGGCTTTGCCTTGCTGCGCATCCCCGTGCTCGGCATGGTGGCGGCGCTGCTGGCCGGCGCAGCCTGGCTGGCCAGCCTGTCATCACTGAATGTCGCTGCGCAGCTGGCGATGTCCGAACCGCTGCGCGCCCGGGGCATGGCGCTGTACACGGCAGTGTTCTACGGCTGCCTGGCAGGTGGCAGCCTGTTATGGGGCCAGGTGGCCACGGCCGCCGGCGTGACGGCGGCGCTGCTTGCCGCCGCCGTGCTCGCGCTCGCCGCTCTCGCTCCCGCGCGGCACCTGCCGATCGGTGCGAGGGCGCAGGCCTGAAAACCTGGCGAGGGCTCCCGGGGCCGCTCAGGTCTTCACGAGATCAGGCAGGCCTTTGCGCATCACGTGTCCCGGGAACACTTCGCGCGCGATGAAGGCCGGGTCGATGCGCAGGTGCTGCTGCAGCAGCGCCGCCTGGATGTCGCGCAGGTCAAGGGTCGGGGCGAGGTCGCGGCCCTGGTAGAGCGCAGCGGGTGAAAGGCCCGGCCAGTCCGACACTACCTGGCCACGCACCGCACCTCCGAGAAGGAATGCCGCCGAACCGGTGCCATGGTCGGTGCCGCGCGTGCCGTTGATGGCAACGGTGCGCCCGAACTCGGTGACCACCAGCACGGCCGTATGCTGCCAGGCCGCACCCAGTTCCTGCTGCAACGTGCGCAACCCCCCGTCCAGCGCCGCCAGCCGCGCTGCGAGCGCGCCCTGCGTCTCTCCCTGGTTGGCGTGCGTGTCCCAACCTGTGGTTTCCAGCACTGCCACGCGCGGCCCATCAGCACGCAGCAGGAATCCGGCCGCCGTGCGCGCGGCCTGCGCCAGCTGTGCCAGGCCACCCCGCCCACCGGCCATGTCGGCTCCGCTCCCGCCAGCCAGCGCCTGTGCTGCCGTGGCGTCGGCAAGGCGGCGGGACAGCAGCGCATCGCCTGCATAAAGGTCGGCGAGCCTCTCGATCGTGTCGTCGCTGAGCTGCGGCAGGCGGCTGGGCGACCACGATGCCACCTCCGCAGGGCCGCGCAGCAGCAGCGGTACACCGGCGGCCAGTGCAACGCCCGCCTGGCGCGGCAGCGGTCCGCCCTCAGCACGGGGAAGCCCTGCCAGCGCCCGGTTGAGCCAGCCCGACTGCGCCGCGTGCGGTCGCGCGTGCCCGCTCTCCAGCACATCCTGCGCGTCAAAATGCGAGCGTTCGCGATAGGGGGTAGCCACCGCGTGCAGCAGCGCCAGCTGTCGCTGCTGCCACTGCGCGCCCAAGAAAGACAGGGCCGGATGCAGCGCGAACAGATCATCAAGTGGAACGATGCCGTCCGCCGCCGACAACGCCATCGCGCCGCGGGCGCTCGCGTAATGCGGATCGCCCACGGGCGCGGCCGCGGCGAGGCCATCGAGCGCACCGCGCAGCAGCACCAGCACCAGCCGCGCATCGCTGGTGGCCGCGGCCGCAAAGCTCATCCTCGACACCAGCAACGCAGGTGCGGCCATCGTGCCGGCGACCGCAGCGAGGTGGCGCAACAGCGTACGGCGCGAACAGGTATGGCTCATGGACTGGCTCCCGCGCTCATCGGCGCATGAATTCCGGTGATCCCAACCACAATGCCAGCGCCTGTGCGGCATCCTGCGCGCGCGCCACTGCTTCGTCGGAGCTGGCGGACCAAAGCGGTCCCAGTGACTCGGCGGCGAGCAGGCGCGCATTGCGGCGCGAGCCGATCTGGCCACCGAGATCCTGCGCCCACTCCAGCCGCTTCATCAGCGCAGCCGGACCATCCCAGTCTGCACTGCGGTCCGGCCAGCCGGCGGGGGATCCTGGTGCGAATGGCCGCTGCCCCAGTTGCTCGAACAGGCGCACGTCGCGCTGCGTGACAGGCAATTGCAGTGCACGCCAGGCGGAATGGATGTAGTCCGCCGGCGTCTTGAACTTGGCCACGGGCTGCTTCCATGCAGCGTCGGCGTCGAGCAGTGCGCCGTATACGCTGCGCAGATCCCCGTCTGTGCGCAGCCACACCTGTGCCAACGTAGCCACCAGCGCCGGGGGCGGGTCGTCGGCAACGAAGTGGCGGGCGAGCTTGACCGCCAGGTGACGGGCTGTGGCGGGATGGCGTGCCAGGTCGCGCAACGCGCGTTCGCCCTGCGCCAGCCCATTCTCGCCATAGCGCGCGCCGAGCAGCCGCTGGGCACCCGGCTCATGGAAGGCAGGGCGGAAGTGGAACCGGCCTGGCTCCCCGCCGCGCAACCTGCCCTGGCCGCCGCCGATCGACCAGCCGGAAATCAGCGTGGCCAGGGCGCGCACATCCTCCTGCGTATAGCCACCCTCCACGCCCAGTGTGTGCAGCTCCAGGATCTCGCGCCCGAGGTTCTCGTTGAGCCCCAGCGTGCGGCCGCGCCTGCCGGCGAGCTTTGCCGCCTGCGAGTTCGGGCCCATCGAGGCCTGGTTGTCGAGGTACAGCAGCATGGCCGGATGCTGCTCCACTGCCAGCAGCATTGCGGCGAAGTTGCCCAGCACATGCGGGCGGATGGCCTCGCGCTCCATGGCGCCGGCCAGTCCGAGCACCTGGACCTTGTCCACCGAGACGGCAAAGTGGTTGCTCCAGAAGTGCACCAGGCGCTCGGCAAAACTGCGCTGGCTGGAGGACGCCTCGCGGAAGCGGGCCAGCACCTCCGCCGCATGGGCCGGCGCGTAAAGCTCGCGGATGGTCTGAATTGCCGCGGCAACCGGGGGTGCATCACCCTGGCGCTCGCCCGCCGCGTCTGCGCGCAGCTTCAGCGCGGCCGCCAGCAGCTCATCGGAAGCCGGCAGCGGCTCGCGGATCAGCGGCGGGTGGCCGGCGAGCTGGGCCTTGAGAGCGCCGCGCGGATCGGCGGCAATGGCGCGGATTTCCCCAGGTGCGGCCCCCAGGCCAAACCGGTTGGCAGCGACCGCCGCTTCCATCTCGCGCATTGCCGCATCCTCATTCCAGCCACGGCGCCAGGCCGTGACAGTTGTAACGCGGTGGCTGGGCCGGCGTTGACGGGCGGGCGGAGCGCAGCCGCGCCCGCCCCGCTGGTCAGCGCCCTTCCGCGATCCGTTGCTGCAGCGCCTCGCGCCGCTGCTGCGCGAACTGCCGGCACGCGCCCTCTTCCTTCAGCACGTCGGCGCTGCCTTTGGCAGCTTCCAGCTTTGCCAGCCGCGCGGCATCCGGATGCGGCGTCATCAGCAGCTCGCAGGGCAGCGACTCGATCACCTTCAGGCTCGACTCGAAGGCCGCCACTGTCTCCGGGTGATCCTTGAAACGGTACTTGTCGGCGCTCACCGGATTCATCGAATCGGCGTACACGAAGGGCAGGCACTTGCTTCCCTCGCAGGCATCCCAGGTCCAGGTGGCGCTGCCGGGTGTGTGCCCCGGGGTGGCGAAGACACGCAGGCGCAGGCTGCCGATGCCCAGCAGCTGGCCGTCGGTGACAATCCAGTTGCGCGCGATCTTCGGAATGGCGGGCGAGCGCACGCCATGCTGCGGATCATCCTTTGGCAGCTTGCCGGTGTGCAGCACTTCTTCGGCGGCACGCAGCGAATAGATCTGGGCGCCGGTGAGCTTCTGCAGCTGCGCGAGCCCACCCACGTGATCCACGTGCGGATGCGAGAACACAATGCCCTTCACGTCGGTGAGTTTGAAGCCCAGCGCCTCGATGTTCTTCGCGATCAGTGGCGCGGACTCGGGCAGGCCGGCATCGACCAGCACGTGCCCGAACTCGGAGGTGACCAGCACAGAGGCAATGCCGGCCGTGCCCACGTAGTAGGTATTTCCGATGATCTGGAAGGGCTTGTGCGGCTGGTTCATGGCCGCCAGGTCAGGTGCAGCGGCACCACTTGCCCGCAGCGGGCAGCAAGCCAGCGCGAGCATGCCCGCCATCGATGCCGCCGCGCGACGCGCCCATTGCCTGGAATTGCTCATTCCTGTGTAACTCCCGGTAGTGTGGATTGCGTGGCGGGATAGTTTACTCAAACACCGCCGCGATGGAACCGGTGTGCGGCTCAGCCCACCCAACGCCTGGCGTTGCGGAACATGCGCATCCAGCCGCTGTATTCACCCTGCGCCTGCGGCGGATACCAGGATTGCTGCGATATGCGGAAGGAGCGTTCCGGATGCGGCATGGTGATCAGCACGCGTCCGTCGGCGCTGGTCACGGCGGCGATGGCATCGGGTGATCCGTTGGGATTGGCGGGGTATGCGCCGGCCACCTGGCCCCGGCCGTCCACGTAGCGGAAGGCCATCTGGCGCTGCGCCAGCAGTGCATGCCGTGCCTCCTCGTTTGCGAATTCCGCACGGCCCTCGCCATGCGCCACGGCGATGGGCAGGCGCGAGCCGGCCATGCCGGCCAGCAACACCGATGGGGATTCAAGGATCTCCACCAGGCTGAAACGGCCCTCGAACTGCTCGATGCGGTTGCGTACGAAACGCGGCCAGTGCTCACTGCCGGGCACCAGTTCCTTCAGCGCCGCCATCATCTGGCAGCCATTGCACACGCCCAGCGTAAAGGTATCGCCGCGCTCGAAGAAGCGCGCGAACTGCTCGCGCGCACGGCCGTGGAAGAGGATGGACTTGGCCCAGCCCTCGCCCGCGCCGAGCACGTCGCCGTAGGAAAATCCGCCGCAGGCCACCAGGCCACGGAAGGCCGTGAGGTCGCGGCCGGCATCCAGCAGGTCGGTCATGTGCACGTCATGGGGCTCGAAGCCGGCCATATCGAGCACGGCGCCCATCTCCACCTGGCTGTTCACGCCCTGTTCGCGCAGCACGGCGACCTTCGGCCGCGCTCCGCGGTTCAGGTAAGGGGCGGCGACGTCCTGCTGCGGATCAAAGGTGAGGTCCACGTGCAGGCCGGGATCGGAGGTATCCAGCTGCGCGGCGAACTCCTCCCGCGCGGACTGCGGCTCGTCGCGCAGCAGCCGCATGCGGTGCGAGGTCTCGCTCCAGGCGCGACGCGCCTCCACCCAGTCGAGCGTGAGCGTCGCCCCGCCGGCGCGCAGCGAAAGGGAGAACTGTGCCTGCGGTGCGCCGATATCGTGGATGCAGCCTGCCAGGCCCTGCGCGGCAAACAGTCGCATCACGTCGGCCACATCGCCGCTGCGGACCTGCAGCACCGCGCCGGCTTCCTCGGCGAACAGCAGCGCCGCCGCGGGGCGCGGACCGGGCAGTTCCACTGCCAGGCCGCAATGCGAGGCGAAAGCCATCTCCGCCAGCGTCGTGAACACACCACCGTCGGAGACATCGTGATACGCCAGCACCAGCTGGCGCGCGCGCGCTGCCTGCAGCGCTGCCGCGAAGCCCTTCAGCAGCGCCGGATCATCCAGATCGGGTGCCACGTCGCCAAGGCGGCCATGCACCTGGGCCAGGATGGAAGCGCCCAGGCGGGCCCTGCCGCGCCCCAGGTCGATCCACAGCAACCGTGTGTCACCCACATCCCTCTGCAGCAGTGGCGTCAATGTGCGCCGCACGTCGCCAGCGGGTGCGAAGGCCGAGACGATCAGCGACACGGGGGCCACGACCGATTTCTGTTCGCCGCCCTCGCGCCAGGCGGTCTTCATCGAGAGTGAATCCTTGCCCACCGGGATGGCGATGCCCAGCGCCGGGCACAGCTCCATGCCCACCGCGCGCACGGCATCGAACAGTGCCGCATCCTCGCCGGGCTCTCCGCAGGCAGCCATCCAGTTGGCCGACAACCGGATGTCGCCCAGCCGCGCGACGTCGGCGGCCAGGATGTTGGTGATGGCCTCGGTTACCGCCATGCGCGCGGCGGCGGCCGGATCGAGCAGCGCCAGCGGCGTGCGCTCGCCCATGGCCATTGCTTCGCCCGCATGACCGAAGAAGTCGCTCGAAGTAACCGCCACGTCGGCCACCGGCACCTGCCACGGCCCCACCATCTGGTCGCGACTGATCTGGCCGCCCACCGAACGGTCGCCAATGCTGATCAGGAAGGTCTTGTCGGCCACCGCGGGATGCGAGAGCACCCGCAGCGCGGCTTCGCGCAGGTTGACGCCCCCGGCGACAAAGTCATCTGCCACAGGCTGCTGCCGGCGCACGTCGCGCTGCATGCGAGGCGGCTTGCCAAGCAGCACGTCGATGGGCATGTCCACCGGGCGATTGGCGAACACCTCATCGTGCACGGTGAGCACGCCATCTTCAGTGAGCCGGCCGATCACCGCATACGGACAGCGTTCGCGACGCGCAATCTGCTCGAAACGCGCCAGCCCCTGCTCGGAAACGGCCAGCACATAGCGCTCCTGCGCCTCGTTGCACCAGATCTCCAGCGGCGACATGCCGGGCTCGGCATTCGGCACGGCACGCAGCTGCACCTGCGCGCCGCGATGGCTGTGCGCCACCGCCTCGGGCACGGCATTGGAAAGGCCGCCCGCGCCCACGTCATGGACGAGCTGGATCGGATTGGCATCGCCAAGTGCCCAGCAGCTGTCGATCACTTCCTGCGCGCGACGCTGGATCTCCGGGTTGCCGCGCTGCACGGAGGCGAAATCCAGCTCCGCGTGCGAGGCACCGCTGGTCATCGAGGAGGCCGCGCCCCCACCCAGGCCGATCAGCATCGCAGGTCCTCCCAGCACCACCAGGTGGGCACCGACAGGCACTTCGCCCTTCAGGGCATGCTGGCGGCGCACATTGCCGAGGCCGCCGGCGATCATGATGGGCTTGTGGTAACCGCGGGCCTGCGAGCCGTCGAGCACATGCTCGAAACTGCGGAAGTAACCGGCGATGCAGGGCCGGCCGAATTCATTGTTGAACGCTGCTGCGCCCAGCGGCGCCTCGATCATGATGTCGAGGGCGCTGACGATGCGGTCGGGTTTGCCCACCGAAGTTTCCCAGGGCTGCTCGTATCCCGGAATCCGCAGGTTGGAAACCGTGTAGCCGACCAGGCCCGCCTTCGGCTTCGCCCCCAGCCCCGTCGCTCCCTCATCGCGGATCTCGCCGCCGGAACCAGTGGAGGCGCCGGGGAATGGCGAGATGGCCGTGGGATGGTTGTGGGTCTCCACCTTCATCAGGATGTCGATGGATTCCTGGTGCGCGGTGTACACGCCGGTTCCCGGTTCGGCGAAATAACGACGGCCCTGCGTGCCCTCGATCACCGCGGCGTTGTCCTTGTACGCCGACAGCACGCCTTCGGGCGCATGCGCATGCGTATTGCGGATCATGCCGAACAGCGACTTCTCCTGCCGCTGCCCGTCGACGATGAACTCGGCATTGAAGATCTTGTGCCGGCAGTGCTCGGAGTTCGCCTGCGCGAACATCATCAGCTCCACGTCGGTGGGATCGCGCCCCAGCCGGGTGAAGCTCTCATGGAGGTAATCGATCTCATCGGCGCTCAGCGCCAGGCCCATCTGCAAATTTGCGCGCTGCAGGGCCTCCAGACTGCGCGGCACCGTGGCCAGTGGCCGCGGCTGCCCGGCGGCGAACAACACCGCCCGATCCGCGCCACCGTCGAGCACCACTTCGGTCATGCGATCATGAATCAACGCGGCCACAGCGTCGCGCTGCGCGGGCGTGAGCGGCGCGGCGAGGTCGAGATGGAAGTCCACTCCGCGCTCCACGCGTCGCAACCAGTCGAGCCCGCAGACCCGCGCAATGTCGGTGGCCTTGCTCGACCACGGTGAAATCGTGCCCGGACGCGGCACCACCAGCAGCTGCACGCCCGGAGGTACGTCGTCTTCATGCCGTGGCCCATATTTGAGCAGCCCGGCGAGTTGCTGCCGGCCTTCTGCGTCGGGCTCCCTGACGCAGTCGGCCAGGTGCACGAAGCGGCTGGCGACGGCACGCAGGCCCGGGACCGCGTCCTTGAGGCGCGGCAGCAACTTGGCAAGGCGGAATTCGCTGTGGGCGGGGCCGCCGGGGAGCTGGAGGATCACGTCAGGACGGGCGCCTGGCGGGCCGCGGAAAGGGCCGTGCAAAGCTTGTCCTGGTTCACGAACCGGACCGTGAAAATGTGATGTGTTGCCATAGTCTTCCGGGAAGCGGCTGCGCTCCGGCCGCAGCGCATTATAGTGCAGGTTCGTCAGCGAAGTTCCGGCGGCCCATGGCCCTGCGCCTCGAAATCATCAGTCCCCAGCGGCAGAAACTCGGTGCCCGCGGCAGCATCGTGCTGGGCGTGGCCGGGGGCAGCATCGGCCGCGCGCTGGACAACGACTGGGCCCTGCCGGATACGCACCGTTTCCTCTCCGGGCACCATGCCCGCATCCATTTCCGCGCCGGCCACTACATCGTCGAGGACGTCAGCAGCAACGGCGTGTACGTGAACGAGGCCACCAAGGCGCTGGGCAAGCGCGGCATCCACCGCCTGGCCGCCGGCGATGTGCTGCGCATGGGCGAATACCGCATCCTGGTGCGCATCGACGAGGATGACCCTGCCGCGGCGCCTCCGCCGGGCGCCTCCACCATGGCCAACCTCACGGTGCAGAACGTGGTGCCGCTGCGAGTGCCCGGCGCGCTGCGCGACCCGCGCCGCGCGGGTGATGACCTGGGCCATGCGCTGGACATCGAATCGCTGATCCCTGAAAACACCGCCGCTCCCCTGCCGCCTCGCGCCGCCGGCGCCACGCTGCGCGACAGCAGCGATTCGGGTTCGATGACCGGCAGCGAGGCGGCCATTTCCTCCGCCGCTGCCGGCTCGATGCAGGACCGCGTGAACCGCCTGCGCGCAGCGGCACGCGCCCGCCTGGACGGCACCTCGCCTCCATTGGCCCTCCAGGGAGGCATGCAGGCCTTCTGCCGCGGCGCCGGCATCGACGGCGAGCGCATTCCCGTGACCAGCGACGCACAGGCCCTGCACCTGGCCGGCCGCCTGCTGCGCGAGGCGCTGGTGGGGCTGAAGGAAATCCTGCGCGTGCAGACGGCCTTCGACGACCACTACGGCATCGGCCATGAAAGGCCCGAGGGACGTTCACCGCTGGACATGGGCGTCGACGACTACCTGGTGGAGCTGGTGGGCGGGCACGAGCAGCGCCGGCTCGATGCGGTGATCAGCCTGCGCGAGCAGTTTGCCGCCATCGCGCGGCATGGTGGGGCGCTGGATCCGGCACTGCACAGCGCGCTGCGCCTGTTCGTCGGTCACCTCGATCCCTCGCGCATGCAGGGCATCCCGCCGGAACAGGCCCTGGCCCGTTATCGCGACCTCTACGCCAACCTGCTGCGGGCCCCGGAAGGCGAGGTACCGCACCTGTTCATGGAGGCCCTGGCGCAGGCCTACCTGGAGGCGCGCGGGCGCCGTTCCTGAGAATCCGGTTGCCGCGCGGGCGTGCGGCCGGATAATGCGCATCGCGATTTTTCCCGTTCCAACGGCGAGGCCCCACATCGATGCTGCGCACCATGCTCCAGGCGAAACTGCACCGGGTGCGGGTCACCGAGGCCGACCTGCACTACGAAGGCTCCTGCGGCATCGACCAGGCACTGCTGGAGGCCGCCGGCATGCGCGTCAACCAGTACATCGAGATCTACAACATCACCAATGGTGAACGCTTCACCACCTACATCATCGAGGCACCGCGCGGCTCGGGCATCATCTCGTTGAATGGCGCGGCTGCGCGCAAGGCCATGGTGGGTGACCTGCTGATCATCTGCACCTACGGGCAGTACAGCGAGGAAGAGCTGGCCACGCACCGGCCGGTGGTGGTGCTGGTGGACGGGAACAACCAGCCGCGCGCGTAAGCGCGGCACGGGTTTACGCGGCGGCGGTCTTCGCCGCTGGCAGCAGGCGCCCCAGCGCGTCGATCATGCGATCCACCTGCTCATCGCTGTGCGCCGCCGACAGGCTGATGCGCACGATGAACAGCCCGGCTGGCGTGGAAGGCGGCACCATCAGGTTGGTGTAGATGCCGGCATCCAGCAGGCCCTTCCACAGGTTGATGGCCGACTCGCGGTCATTGAACAGCAGCGCGGTCACCGGTCCGGGATCAGGCGATCCCAGGCGGTAGCCGACCCGCCGCATGGCGGCGTGGAAGCGGCGCGCATGGCGCCACAGCCGCTCGCGCAGGTCATCGCCAGCCAGCAGCCGTTGCAGCGCCGCGCGCGCGGCAGCGATCACCGGCGGTGGCGGCGAAGCGGTGAAGATGTAGGGACGGCTGGCCAGGCGCAGCAGCTCCAGCTCTGCATGGCGGCTGATGCAGAAACCACCCACGCCACCCAGGCTCTTGGAGAAAGTGCCCACGATGAAGTCCACGCGATCGAGCAGGTCGAGCTCGGCGCAGATCCCCAGGCCCCTGGGCCCGAACATGCCGAAGGAATGCGCCTCGTCGACGATGATCATCGCGCCGTAGCGCTCCTTCACCTCGACGAACTCCCGCAGCGGCGCGCGGTCGCCCAATACGCTGTACAGGCTCTCGACCACCACCAGGGTGCGCTTCGCATCCTCGCCCATGCGTTCCAGGCGGCGCGCGAGGTTGTCCGGATCGTTGTGGCGGAAGCGGATGGTCGTCGCGGCCGAGAGCTTGCAGGCATCGTGGATGCTCGCGTGCCCGTCGGCATCGACCAGCAGGAACTCATCCTGCCCTGCCAGCGCCGAGATCGCCCCCAGGTTCGCCTGGTAGCCGGTGGAGAAAACTATGCTGGAGGGATATCCGAAGGCGGCGCCGAACTCGCGCTCCAGCAGGCGGTGCGCGGCGTAGTTGCCGCTGGCCATGCGCGAGCCGGTGGTGCCGGTGCCCAGAGTATTGATGGCCTCGATGGCTGCAGCACGCGTCTCGGGCGCAAAGGTAAGGCCCAGGTAGTTGTTGGTGCCCGCCAGCAGCACGCGCCGGCCGTCGATCACCGCCTCAGTGGCCGACTCGATCTGGTCCATCGGCGTGGCCACGGAGGGTACGGCGCTACGCGCAGCCAATGCATCGCGCAGTTCGGCCTGCGGCGCAAACTTCTCGAACAGCTTCATGTATTGCCCACCACTCGCCGCACGCTCTCGCACAGCTGGTCCAGCGTGCGCGCCTCGGCAATCATCGCCACGGGGATGGAGATGTCGAGGCGGTCCTCGATCTCCATGATCATGTCCATCACCTGCGCGGAATCGAGCCCGAGCTCGCTGGCCAGGTGCGTGCTGCCCGCCACCACCCCGATATCGGGGCAGGCGATCTTCAGGGCCTCCCGTACGACGGACTCGACGCGGTCAGGACTGCTCAAGATGCTCTCGCGGCCGGAGCGGCTCAGGCCGCAACGCGACGCCGGCCGCCGTCGCTGACCAGGTAGCGCACGTGCACGGCCTCGCGCAGGCTTTCCTCGCTGTGGCGCTCGAGGAATTCCTTGCGCGCGACACTGCGCGAGAGCTTGCCGGAGGAAGTGCGCGGCAGTGTGTGGGGCGGCACCAGCTCGATGAGGCAGCGGATGCCGAACTCGATGGAGATGGCCTCGTGCAGGCGATCAGCCAGCTCGGCCTGGCTCTTCGGATCAGTCTCGCGGCATTGCACGACCAGCACTGCCACCTCGGTGCCATCGCCGCCGGCCACGGAGAACGCAGAGGCATCCGTGGGCCGCACCTCCGGCTGCAGTTCGGCCAGGCTCTCGAGGTCCTGGGGCCAGATGTTGCGGCCGTTGATGATGAGCAGGTCCTTCGCGCGGCCAGTGAGGTACAGCGCGCCATTGACGCGGTAGCCCAGGTCACCGGTGTTGAGCCAGCCATCGGCCGACAGCACCTCGGCGCTGATCTCCGGCAGGTTGTAGTAGCCCTGCATCACGCTGGGGCTGCGCAGGAACACACGACCCACGCGGCGTTCGGGCAGCACACGGCCCTGCTCGTCGCGGATCTCCACCTCGAAGCCAGGGAGCGGCTTGCCGCACATCACGAAACCCTTGCGCCGGCCGGGAGCACCCTGCCGGTACACGCGCGCCTCGCCCGTGTCGGACAGCCAGTCGCCGTCCACGTAGTCCAGGTGCATGCCCTCGCCCACCGGCGAGAAGCTCACGGCCAAGGCGCACTCGGCCATGCCGTAGCAGGGCAGGAAGGCCTTGCGGCTGAAGCCTGCAGGCGCCAGCGCCTGCGCAAAGGCATCCAGCCATTCCTCGTGGATCATCTCGGCGCCCACGCCGGCCACGCGCCAGGCAGAGAGGTCGAGGCTCTCCGTGTCTTTCTGCGACACGCGGCGCGCGGCCAGCGCATAGCCGAAGGGCGGGCTGAAGGAGATGGTCGTGCGGTTCTGCGACATCAGCTTCAGCCACAGGCGCGGACGCATCGCGAACTCGCGCGAGCCGAGGAAGTCGCAGGAACGCTGCGTGGCCATGCAGCCCAGCACGATGCCCACCAGGCCCATGTCGTGGTAATACGGCAGCCACGAGAAGAAGCGGTCTTCCTGCGTGAGGCGGAAGCCGTGGTTGAAGATGGCCTCGAGGTTATGCATCACCGAGGCCTGCGTGATCATCGTGCCGCGCGGAAAGCGCGTGCTGCCCGAGGTGTACTGCAGGTAAGCCAGTTCGTCGGTGCGCGGCGGCGGCGGCAGGTCGCCCAGGTCTTCCATCGCCTGGAAATCTTCCAGCGTGCCGGCCACCTGCACGGAAAGGCCTTCGACGGCCTCGCGCAGCAGCTCGGTGAAATCCGCGGGAGCAAAGGCGGCAGCGGCGCGGCAGTCGAGCACCATCTGGCGCAGGTGGCGCACGTACGCTTCATGTCCGCCCAGGTGGATTGCAGCCGGCAGCGGCACGGGCACCAGCGCCGCGTACTGGCAGGCGTAGAACATCACCGCGAAATCAGGATGCGTGTGCGCCACGAGCGCGACGCGCGCGCCACGTCCGAGTCCCTGCAGGCGACGCGCAAGCGCGCGCGCGCGATCACGCAGTTCCCCGTAAGGGAGTACCGTCGTCAGATCGCCACGACCGTTGTAATAGTTGAACCCCGACAGGCCGCGCGCGGCATAGTCCAGCGCTTCTGTAAGCGTGGAAAATTCCGCGCGTCGCAACTCGATGCCACTGGCCGTCGGGGTCGCCACGTTCTGTAAAGCCAAGTTACCGTCCAATTCTTCGATGCCGGCGAACGGCTCTCCTGTCGGGAAACGATGCCAAATTTAGTGTGGCGGAAGCGCCAACGCAATTTAATCGAAACCTGACTGTGATGCACTGCCTGATTCAGGTGCAATACGCAAGTTGGCTTATCAGGGAGCCCCTGAGGGCCGGATAACGCCTCCTGAGCGCCTTCCGGCAGCCCAAAAGGCCAGCGGCAATCCCTATCGGGGCTGTGTACACTCACCGAAATCCATTTAACCAGCACACCCGTGAGCGTCGCAGAAAAGCCACAACGAGCCGTAATCCTGTCCGCGGGACAGGGCAGCCGCCTCCTTCCGCACACCCGGGACCTGCCCAAGTGCCTGCTCGATCTGGCCGGCCGCCCCATGCTGGGGTGGCAGCTGAGGGCCCTGGCGGAGGCCGGGATCCCCGAGGCGGTGGTGGTGACGGGCTTCCGTACCGACCTCGTGGAGGAGGCCCTGCCCCGGCTGGCGCCCCCGGGCATGCGGGTCAGGACCCTGTTCAACCCCTTCTACAAGGTCGCGGACAACCTGGGCACCTGCTGGATGGCCCGTCAGGAGCTGGCCGGCGCGGTGCTGGTACTCAACGGGGATACCCTGATTTCGCCCGCCATCGTGGCCCGGCTGCTGGAAGCGCCGCCTGCCCAGATCACTGTGACCATCGACCGCAAGCCGGCCTATGACGAAGACGACATGAAGGTTGTCGCCGAGGATGACCACCTGAGGGCCATCGGCAAGAAGCTCTCGCAGGGAGTCAATGGCGAGTCCATCGGCTTTCTGCGCTTCAGCGGCGCCGGCTCCGGCCGCTTCGTGGCCGAGGTCGAGCGGGTGATGCGCACCGCTGAAGGCACGGGCCTCTGGTACCTGTCGGCGATCCACAAGCTGGCCGGTGCGGGGGTAGATGTACGGGTAGCCTCGATCGCGGGCCTGGAGTGGGCGGAACTGGACTTTCCCGCCGACCTTGCACGTTGCCGGGAGATCGCGGGTGCTTGGGCTGGCGGAACCCCTTTCCGCACGCCAGCGTGACCATGGTGGCAGCCTGAATGATCGGCTTTGTGCTCATCGGAGGTGAGCACCAGCTGCTGCACATCGTCCCCGTGGCGGCAGAACTGAGCCGTCGCCAGGGCATCGAGGTCGCGCTGTTCGCTGCAACGCGACAACTGGCGGACGCCACCGCCGACCTGATGCGACGCCTTGAAAGTGGCCCTTACTCGATTTCAGTGCTGCAGCTGCCAGGGATGATTGAGCACCTGGCACGCAATTCAGTTACCGGCGGCAGCCTGAAATTACCGCGCCTGCTGGCGCACGCCCGGACCCTTCGCAGGTGCGGCATTCTCGTCACCGCGGAACGGACATCCACGGTGCTCAAGCGCCTTCCGGGCTACTGCCCGCCCATGGTCCACCTGCGACATGGCGCCGGAGATCGTGCCGTGGGCTTCGAACGGCGCATCGCGTTATTCGATGACCTCATCGTCGCGGGAGAGAAAGACCGCCTGCGCACCATTGAAGCCGGCCTGCTGCCGCCGGAACGCTGCCATGCCTGCGGCTATGTGAAGTTGTCTGCCTTGCGGCAACTGCGCCATGGCGCCCCGGCGCTGTTCGGCAACGACCGGCCGACCGTGCTCTACAACCCGCACTTCCACCCGCGGTTGTCTTCCTGGCGACATGCCCGTCACGTGATCGGGGCGATCAGGGACAGCGGACTCTTCAACCTCATCGTCGCTCCGCATGTACGGCTGTTCGCTGCCAGCGACCGGCGGCACCGCGCGGCCTGGGAAAGCCTCGCGGTCCCGGACCAGGTGCTGGTGGACCTGGGTTCACCGCGCAGCATGGACATGACCTATACGCTGGCTGCTGACCTTTACCTGGGGGATGTCAGCAGCCAGGTGTATGAGTTCGCCGCCGAGCCCCGGCCGTGTGTGTTCCTCGACAGCCACGCAGCTCCCTGGCAAGGCAATCCCGACTACCTGATGTGGCAGATGGGCGAGGTCGTGGAGCGCCCCGAGGATGTGCTGCCCGCACTGCTGCGCGCAGGCGGACTGCATGGGAAGTACCGCGAGCGGCAGCGGCGGCTGGTGGCGGATGCGATGGGCGAGATCGGTCCGGGTGCAGCGCAGCGCGCGGCGCAGATCATCCTCGATCGTGCCGCCGCTCAGGTTCGGCCCGTGCCCTCGAAGGCCGGAGGTTCCCTCGCCAGGGCGAGCGAGGGTCCGCATCGCTCCACAATCCGGTAGCCCTCCTGCAACAGGGAACCGATGAGGGCTTCGACCTGCTCTTCGCCCACCATCCGGCCGTGGAACTCGGCCACGATCTTGTCGAACAGGCACAGGTGCTCGATGGGCAGGTCCACCTCGGCGCCTTCTATGTCCATGATGAGCGCATTCGGGCTGAATGGCAGGGAGGCGAGCAGGTCCGGGATGGTGCGCTGGGGTACTTGCAGAGACTGCACGGTGCCGGCGGCCTGCCGCACGGACGACGAGAAATAGTCGCGACTGATGTTGAATGAGACTGTCCCCTGCTCCGGCCCGACAGCTGCGTTGATGCAGGTCGGGAACGCTATGCCGTTCACGCGGAAGTTTTCCTGCATCACATCACGCAGGGCAGGATTGGCTTCGACCGCCGCAAAGTCGCGCACGCCCAGGTACTTCATGCAGTACAGCGCCAGGAATCCAACCGCCGAACCCAGCTCGATGACCCTGTCCCCTGGCCGCAGCACCGCGCGGCACAGTTGCACGTCGTCCAGTTCGTAGTCCCTGAACAGGCGGTAGCGCACGCGCGGCGAAGCACCACGCAGGGACAGTTTCACACCCTCGTGGCTGACGTATCGCTTCCAGAAAGTCGCAAGGGCAAACAGCCGGTTACGGATTCTCTTTCGCAAGGGAGTTCTCCATGATCGTAGCCACGTGCCGGTTCCAATCGAATTCGAGCTCCGCGCGCGCGCCAGCTGCCGCAGCCAGTGAACGCCGCAGCGATGTGTCACGCAACAGCCGACGCAAGGCGC
Organism: Pseudomonadota bacterium; assembly: GCA_030852845.1. Taxonomy (GTDB): domain Bacteria; phylum Pseudomonadota; class Gammaproteobacteria; order Steroidobacterales; family Steroidobacteraceae; genus ZC4RG30. The sequence goes on along the minus strand of JALYWF010000030.1, from coordinate 50,405 downwards.
TGGTGACCGAGTCCTGGTCGTTGCCGTCAACGAAGAGGCCGGACACGCCATCCTCGATCAGTTCGCGCGGCCCGCCATCGCGTCCGATGATCACTGCGGTTCGAGCATACATTGCATCGGCGATGGCAATGGCGAAGCCCTCGAAATCGCGGCCACCGTCGCGGGTAACCTGCGGATGGATGAAGATGTCCGCATCGCGATAGAGCTCCAGGGCCCTTTCATTGGCGACGAAGCCGGCCAATTCGACCACTTCCTGCAGGCCGAAGCGCGCAATCGTGGCGCGCAGGCGTTCGAACTCCGGACCCCGCCCGCCGATCACGAAGCGGAGGCGCAATCCCTCGTCACGGCAGGCGGCGGCTGCGAGAAGGGCGGCGTTGAGGTTCTTGCGCGGTTCCAGCCGGCACAGGGAAAAGACCAGCGGCGGATCCTGGCCGGTGTCCTGCGGTTCGCGACGCAACAGGCCTGGCGTCACACCATTCCAGGCCACCAGCGGAAGCATCGCCAGGCCGGGGATGCGCCGCTGCAATGCCTCGGCGCTGTACTGGCTCACGGCCACCACGCGCCGGGCCCGGCGTGCCACGCGGGTCATCAGCCAGCGCTTCCACCCTTTCGGGTACATGAACTCGCGTCCGTGGAACGTCACCACGCAGGAAAAACCCAGCAGGGTGGGCACCACCGAAGTGCGCCACGTGGTGGCATGCAGCAGTGCAGGCTCCCCGTGCCTGCGACGCTCACGCCGCAACGCCGCAACGTAACGCCGGTACATCGTGAAACCGCGCTCGGGCCCCACGTCCACCAGTCGCACCGGGCCAAAGGCCGTATCGCGCGGCCCGGCACTGGTGGACGTGAACACGGTGACGCTTGCGCCCGCTGCCGCGTAGGCCTCGGCCACTGCCCGCGCATAGGTCTGCATGCCGCCCTCATCGGGCGCGTACCCTTTGGCCATCACCCAGACGGCCTTCGACTGTATCGTTTGGGTCACGGTCGGGTTGACTCCCGGTGGTTCCTGTCGGCAAGAAGATCCAGGTACCGGCGTGCCGATACGCTGGTGAGGTGCTGCACGGCCAACTCGCGCATGCGGTCGCGGTCACAGGCGCGATTTTCAAAATACCTTCTTGCCGCCGCGGCAAGCTCGGCCGGATCCCGCGAGCTCACGCAGGTGCCCATCAATGGCGAGGAAATGATCTCGGGAATGGATTCTGAACAGTGGACCGAGATGAGGAATGTTCCGGCCGCCATCGCCTCGACCGCAACGGCAGGATAGCCTTCGAAGTCGGATGTGATCATCGCGATTTCCGCGGCGGCCAGATGGGGATGCACGTCCTCCACCCGGCCTGCGAAGTTCACCCTGTCCTGGATGCCCAGGCGGACGGCCAACTGCCTCAGCTGCGCATCCAGCGGGCCCTCTCCCAGCAAATCCAGCGTGACTGGAAGGTCCTTCAGCATCGAGATGGCCTGGAGCAGCAGGCTGAAGTTCTTCTGTGGCACAAGCCTTCCGGCGGCGCAGAGATGCCAGGGCCTGCGCGCGGTGGCAGCGGCGGGCGCCACATCGAGGACGGGATTCGGAACCACCTCGATCCTGAACACCGGACCCAGTGCGCGCCTTGCATCCCGTGCCATTGCCGGCGACATCGCCACAACGGCCAGGACCCCGCGCAGCCGCCGGCGGGTCTTCATCGCAAACACCAGGTTGCGCCACATGGAACGATCTGCGCGCCACAAGGGATTGCTGACCTTGGCCAGCATCTGCAACCGGGGCGCCGAAGCCAATGCCGGCATCACCGCCCGGAAATAAGAATTGCCAGGCACAAAGGCCGCCTCCAGCCCCAGCGCTGCGCACCGGCGGCCGAACCAATCCCCGAGTTCTGCAGGATCGCGGCCGGCACGCGGCAAACGTGGAGCTGCGATTTCGACCCGGACCTGGTCCCGCACGAGCTTGCGCTGCGGACCGTCGCTGCTCCCTGCGAACAGCACCACGTTGCATCCTGCTCCCGCCCATGCGTTGGCGAGGCGGATGGCAACCCGTTCGCTGCCGCCAAGGGCGAAATCATGCAGCATCACGCCGATGGACGGCGTTGCCGCATGCTCAGGGCCGGCGGTCATCCCACCACAGGCAGAAGACAGACAGTGCGTACAGCAGGCGGCCGTGGTCGCGCTTGCCCGCGCTGTGGGCTGCGAATACCGCATCCACGGCGGCCGGTGACAGGAATCCGGCATCACGGAGACCGCTGTCCTTCCACAACTCCAGGGCAAAGTTGCCGAAATCCCCCGCGAACCATTCCGCCAGCGGGATGGCAAAGCCCTGCTTGCGGCGGCGGGTTGCCCCTTCCGGCAGCCAAGGACCGATGGCCTTGCGCAGGAGGTACTTCCCGGTGGTGCCGCGCATCTTCATCGACGTGGGAACGCCCATCGCCCAGTCCACGAAGCGCGCGCCCAGCATGGGCACGCGCACTTCCAGCGAATGCGCCATGCTGGCGCGATCAACCTTGGTGAGCATGGCCGAAGGCAGGTTGAGTGCAAGGTCCGCATACACGAACTGCTCGAGGGGATCGGGGGAGATGCTGGCTGCCGGATCGGGAAAATACTCGTCACGCAACGCCTCGAAGGGATGCGCGCCTTCCACCAGCGAGTGGAACGCCGGGTCGTAGAGGCGACTGCGCATTTCCGGTGAAGTGATCTGGGTGCGGGCAAAGAAGCGGCTGACGCCGTCCGGCAGGCCGGCGCTGCTGAGGGCTTTCTGTACCCGGTGCAGCACGTAGTTCACCGGGCGCAAGGGTGTCGAGGGCCAGCTGGCCACTGAGCGCGCCAGCCGCCTGGCCAGGGGGTTCATGGAGCCCACCGTCTGTTCGGTGCGGTGCCGCTTGTAACCCATGAAAAGCTCATCGCCGCCATCGCCCGACAGCACCACCTTCACCTGTTCGCGCGCCACCTGCGAGACGTACCAGGTAGGCACCGCGGAAGGATCGGCAAACGGCTCGCCATAACAACGCTGCACAGCTGGCAGGATGTCGCGGGCCCGTTTCAGGTCGATGGTGCGCGTCGTATGCAGGCAGCCGAGGTGCTGCGCGACCGCCTCCGCAGCCGGAGCCTCGTTGTAGCGCTCGATGGGGAAGCCAATGGTGAAGGTGCGCACCGGTGCGTCGCTTACCCTGCGCATGGCCGCCACGACCGCCGAGGAGTCGATGCCGCCAGACAGGAAGGCGCCCACTTCAACGTCGCTGAGCAGGTGCTGCCTGACAGTATCGAGCCAGCGGATACGGAAATCCTCGACCCACTCGGCCTCTGTACGCACCTCGGCACGGTGGTACGTTGCGCGCCAGAAGGCCGTTTCCACCGGGGGGCCCGACGGCCCGATCCGCAGCACGTGCCCGGGCTTCACCGAATGCACCTGCTGGTAAATGCTGCGCGGCATGCGCACGTGACCGAAGCTGAAGAAGTCGTGCACGGCACGCGGCGAGACGTCGAAGCGGTGCCCGGGAAGCACTTCGAGCGCCGGCAGTTCGGATGCAAAGGCCAGTCCGCCATTCTGCCCGGTCACGTACAGTGGCTTGATGCCGATGGGATCGCGGGCCAGCGTCAGGCTGCGTGCCTGCCGGTCCCAGATGGCCACGGCGAACATGCCCTCCAGGCGCGACCAGGCGGCATCGCCCCATTGCCTGAATGCGAGCAGGATGGTCTCGGTATCGCTCTGCGTCGTGAAGGCGTGGCCCGCCGCCACAAGCTCCTGCCGCAATTCGCGGTGATTGTAGATTTCGCCGTTGAAGACGATGGCCAGGCGCCTGTCGCGGGTTTCGATGGGCTGATGGCCGCCGGCGAGGTCGATGATGCTCAGCCGGCGCATGCCGATGCCGAGGTCGCCATCGGTGAGGACGCCCTCGTCGTCAGGTCCCCTGTGCACGATGGTGGCGCACTGCGCCTGGATGACTGCCGCCGGCACCGCCTGCCCGTCGCGCCGGTACCACCCGGCTATGCCGCACATCTGGCGTCCAGCTTGAGGAAGTCCAGCACGATATCTGCAGCACGCCCGGTCGCACCCCGATAGTCGCCGAATGCAAAATCCACTGCCTGTTCCTGCAGGGTCGCCTTCTGCACGTGGCTGGCAAAGGCACGATCCACGGTTTGCAGCAGGCCGGAGAGATTTTCCGCCACTTCGCCGAGGTGCCAGCCTGCGTACCGGGGATCCTCGCGCCAGTCCACGCAGTGACAGTTGATGAAGGCCACCGGCCGGGGACGCACGAGGAATTCATAGAGCTGGCTGGACATGTCCCCCAGATAGAGATCCGCACCCTTCACATAGCGCATGTCGAAAAGGCCGGGGGAGCCCAGGTCAACGAGGATCCGCCCCGGAACTGCCAGCTCCTCCAGCGCACGCCGCTCGCCGACCGACAGGTCTTCCACGGCCCGCACATGCGGGGCGAACACGAGGTTGTAGCGGTCCTGGTCGCGAAACTGCGCGATCACTTCGCGCGCGATGCCGATGGATGAAGTCCTGGCATCGAAGTGGGGATTGTAGAAGACCGTCTTGCGCCCGTTGTCGAAGAGCGGCGCAGCCGCGGCGGGCGCCGCCTGCAGGTAGTCGAGTTTCACGTATCCGGCGGTGCGCAGCCGCGAACGATCAATGCCCCTGGAAACCGCACGCTCTATGTCCTTATCGCCAGGCACGATGATCAGGTCGAAGGCCCGCAGTCTTGCTTCAGACGCAGGCGCCCGGTCGCCGGCGCCGTGGCGGAAATGGACCAGCGGTCCACGCCACCCCAGCCTGCGCAGATTCGCGGAAGTGCGCTCGGGCACGATGATGGCCCTGGCCCGCCGCGTGCGCCAGCGGATGGCCGCCAGCAGTGGTCCCTTCCCCGCCGACCGTCGACCGGTGGCGGCCATCATGAGGCGTGAAAGCAGCGAGGTATGCATCACCGTGATGCGGAGGTTCGCATTCGCACCGGCGACTGCCTTCAGCGCCGCGGAAGTGGCGGCATCACCACAGATGCACTCCACCGCCAGGTCCGGACGACGGCGACTGATCTCCACCGCCACCGGCGCAAGGTGCAGCACATGGTGCACCCCCCCGATGAACAGGAAGGCAAGGTCGGTTTTTTTTTCTTCTTTTCTCACCAGCACGATCCCGGCATCAGCGCCCGGCTAACAACGCAGCAGCTGCCGGACGAGCTCAAGGTCGGCCTGCTTGTCCACGTCTATGGCTGCGCGACCGTCGGCAAGCACCACATATCTGACCCTGGCACCGGCGATGCGCCCCAGCCGCTCCAGCGCCTGGTCCAGCCTGAGCAGGCCCAGACGATAGCGCAGCACATGCAGGAAACCCAGCCGGCGCAGCAGCGACATGGGTCGCTTGCGCGCGGCTTCGAGTGATTGCCACAGGCCGACGATGCGGACTGCCTCGGTGGTGCGCAGCAGGAAGAGGTTGCAGCCAGAGAAGTCGCCATCCGCAAAGCGCAGCCAGGTGCGCTCGGTTCCGGGGGCGGCCGCCACCACCGCCTCCCGCCGCGCCAGGCCCACGACTGCATCGGCCTCGACACCTCCAGCATCGCGCAGGAACTGCGAGACCCATTCCGCCTGCAGCAGCGCATGGTCGGCGGTGGTCACCAACAGCGGCGTGCCCAGTTGCTCCAGCGCCCGCGCCACGCTGGCGCTGGGCCCCGCAGCAGCCGGAATGACCTCAACAGCTTTACCGACAGACGGCATGTGCGAGAGAAGTTCAGGACGATCGGTGGCAACGACCATGCGTCCCACCTCGACTGTCGCCGCCAGCGCGCAGAGCACCCGGCCGAGCATGGGCATGCCTCCCACCTCGATCAGTGCCTTGTGCGCAACGCCTGCCTGGGCCGCCAGCGGATCACCGCCCGGCCGCGTGCCGGCAAGCACGAGTGCGGTGTATTGCACGGGCACCTCAGCCAAGCCGCTTCTCGTACACGCGGTAGGTCTTGTACCCCGTGGCGCCCAGGGCCTCGATCATGCGGCGCATCGGCCGGTTATCCTCCAGGATCCACGACAACTCGGCACTCACCATTCCCTTGGGCTTCGCATGCCGCTGCAGGCTGTGGATCACTGCCAGGGGCACCATGCCGCCAAGCAGGCCACCGGCAAAACTGCGCCGCACACCCATCAGCGGCACGCGACCCGTGCGCGTGCCGCGCTTGATCCGGAGCAGCAGCTTCAGCCAGTTGAACGGCAGCAGTCGCCCGTTGAAGTCCCGGATGGCCTCATTGAGGTTCGGCAGCAGGATGCCGAAGGCCACCGCCTCTCCTTCATACTCGGCAATGGCGGTCCAGCGCGGATCCAGCAGCGGCTTCAGGCCCTTGGCCATGTGGGTCAGTTCCGCTTCGGTGAAAGGAATGAAACCCCAGTTCTGGCTCCAGGCATCGTTGAAGATATCCATCACCAGGCGGAATTCCTCCTCGATGCGCGACATGTCGATGTGGCGGATGCGGATGCCGCGGCTTTCCGCGCGCCGCACCAGGCGCATGACGTCTTCAGGGAATCCGTTGACCACGTCGTAGAGGTAGGCGATGACATCGCGTGCCTTGGCGTAGCCCTGCGCCTCCACTTGCGCAGCCGCGTACGGCGGATCGTGCGGCATGAAGATCATCGGCGGTGCGTCGAATCCGTCGATCAGCAGGCCTGTCTCCTCGTTGATCGAGAGACTGAATGGCCCGCGCACCACGGTGCGGCCGCGCTCACGCAGCCAGCCTTCTGCTGCCGCGAAGAGCGCACGGAATACCGCCGGATCATTCTCCGCGGCCAGCAGGCCGAAGAATCCCAGTTGCGGATCGGCGACCAGCCGGTCGACCTGGGCACTGATGCGGCCCACGTCGCGGCCACCGCGCATGGCAATGAAGAACCGGGCCTCGGCGTGCTCGAAATAAGGATTCTTGCCGGGCCGCAGCGCGTCCAGCCGCTCCAGCTCCAGTGGCGGAATGAAGTGGCGGTCACCCGAATACAGATTCGCCGGAATGCGGATGAAACGCTTCAGCTCTTGGCTGGTGCCGACGGGCACGATCTGGATGTCATCGAACAAGGAGCACCTTGGCAGGCAACTGACGAGGGCATCATACCGGCCCGCCGCACGGGGCGCTCTGGCGGACCGTCCGGATCAGGCCTTCTCGCAACTGCGCAATTGCAGCAGCCCGATCAGCGCAAAGGCAGCGGGTGCCGAGAACGCGGCCACCAGTGGCCCGATGCGACCGCTGGTGCCGAAAGCCGAGAAGATGCCATCCACGAGCAGGAAGCCCAGCCCCAGCACCAGCGCCACCAGCATCCTGCCGCCCCCGCCGCCGCGTTCCGACACCAATGCGGCGGGCACGGCCAGCAGCATCATGATGAATACTGTGAACGGCGCTGCGAAGGTCTGCATCAGTACAGTTTGGTAATAGCTGGCCGGGCGCGTACTGACCCGCTCGCCGCTGATCGCTGCTGCCAGATCCACGCTCGACAGATGTGGTTCGGACTGGTCGAGGCTCACCACGTCCAGCGGCCGCAGGTTCGATTCCCACCGGCGCGTGTCGGTCACCGGGCCGTTGCCGGTCGCGGGGGTGAGATCCTCCGCATCTTCCAGCTGCCAGGCGCCATCGCGCCAGTTCGCCTCGCGCGCGCGCGTGCGCAGCATCAGCAGGCCATCGGCCTCACGCTGGAAGATGCGTACATCCAGCAGCCGCATGCCATCGGCACTGTGGCGATCGAAGCGCAGGATGCCATTGCTGGTGCGCACCCACTCCGGGTCTGCTTCGCGCTGTTCCAGCGGCTCAGAGTCATCCCACCAGGTCTGCAACGCATTTTCGGCCGCCGGCACCAGCCTCTGGACCAGTGCGACATGCAGCAGCGCGAACAGCAGCGGCACCGGCACCAGGTAAAGCGTGACGCGACCCAGGCCTACACCTGCCGCCCGCAATGCCGTGATTTCCCGCGTGCGGGCCATTGCGAAAAATGCAGCCATGGTTCCCAGCAGGCCCGCCAGCGGCAGGGCGATCTGCAATTGCGCGGGGGTGCGCAACGCCGCGTACTTGAGGACGCCCATCACCCCAAGGCCGCGATCCAGCACTTCGCCTGTGACCTCGGGCAGCTCGAAAAGCTGGATGAGCGCAGTCAGGGCCAGCAACAGCCCCAGTATCTGTCCGCCCACGCGGCGCCGCAGGTAGTTGCCCAGTACGCGCTTCATTTGCCGCCCTTGCGCCGTTTCTGGATGCCTTCGAATGCACCCTCGATGGCGGCCACCGCGCGCATCACGGGGTTGTCGCCCGGCCAATGCAGGCTGCTGCGGAACAGCCATGTCCCCAGCACGGCGAACAACAGCATGGGCAGCCATACCGCCAGCGGTGCCGAGGCACGGCCATTCTCGGCCAGGCTTTCGCCGAACTGCAGGGCCTGGTCGAGCGTGAGCAGCGCCAGCACGGCGAACACAGTACCCGGGGCCCGACGGCCGCGCTTGGCAGCCATTCCCAGTGGCAGCGCCAGCAGCGGCAACAGCAACGGCAACCCGATGCGCGCCAGCCGGCCATGGAACTCCCCGGCGCGCTCCGCCGGCGTGATGCCCGCCGCCTCATACGCGGGGGACTGCATGCGCAGTTCCGGCAGTGTCAGTTCACGCTCGTCCTTGCCGCGCGCGCGGTACGGGGGCGGCACCACGGTGAAATCCTCGTTGATGCGCCCGGTGGAAATCTTCACGGTCTTGACGGCACCGCCGGGCTGCCCCAGCAGGATGAGTCCGTTCGAGAGCTCAAGCAGCAGGCTGGTGCCATCAGCTGACGGCACCAGGCGACCGGATCGTGCCGTGATCACTTCTTCACCGGCATCGTCATGGCGCTCGACGAAGACTCCGCCGAGCGTCCGGCCATCCGGTCCCACGCTGTCGGCAGCCAGGGTATAGCCGTCCCGCACGCTCACGAAACGGTTCGCTTCCAGGCGCGCATCCCAGCCGGTGTTGCGCGCCTGGTGCACGGTGACGTTGTAGCCATAGCGGGTTTCCGGCTGCAGGTAGCCGAACAGCAGCACGTTGAATGCAACCAGGGCCAGGGCCACTGCAAAGTAAGGCACCGCCAGGCGGGTGATCGAGCGCCCGGTGGCAAGCATGGCGTCCAGTTCGTTGTCGTCGCCGATGCGCGCGGTGGACATGAAGATGGCCGCAAAGAAGGCCGCGGGAAGGGCCAGCCCCAGGTAATGCGGCAGCAGCGCGCCGATCATCTTCAGCACCAGCAGCGGGCTGGCGCCAGTGGTCGCCGCCAGTTCGAACAATCGCAGCAGGCGCCACAGCATCATGGCCACCAGCAGCACGCACAAAGCGAGCAGCAGCGGTCCCAGCAAAGCCCTGAGCGTGTACATATCCAGCCTGTCGGGCACCCGGTGGGCCAGGTGCGGGGCGGCGCTCACGCGACGGAATCCTGTGCGGGCCACGCCTGCACCAGGCGCTGGCGCAAGGCTTCGGCCAGCTGCGGCGCCGGCACCACCGCCGGCTCGAGTGCCGGCGGCCCGGGCCAGCCGGCATCGGCAAACTCCACGCCACCGAATTCGCGCGCCGACTGGTAGCGGGGAATCACGTGGAAGTGCACGTCGGGATCGACCATCATCAGCATGAGGTAGTTGATGCGCTCAAAGGCGACCACTTCACGCAGCGCAGCCTCCACGCCGCGCACCACCTGTTGCAGGTCGGCGAAGGCTGCCGCGCTCAGCGCCGAAAAGGCCGTGGCCTGCTCGCGGCATACCAGCACCAGAGAGCCCAGGGTGGGCTGGCGGGGCCGCAACAGCACGGTCCAGTGGCTGGTCTGCGCGACACGGGTGTGCGGATAGCCGAATTTCAGCTCGGTGGCATTGGGCATGGCGTGATTATCCTGCATCTGGCAGCCGCAGATCGTAGGTGGCGGCCGTCACGAACGCGGCCTTGCCCGGCGACCACTGGCGCACCTCCACCTGCGCCCAGCGGCCGGCCCGGGCCACAGGGAGCGAGACCAGGTGCCAGCGCGCCGCCTCGTCGTGCCGGTTGGGCAGCGCCGTGGATGAGGGCACACACATCACGGGAATGGGGCCGCGCGGGCCGGGCACCGATTCCAGGCGCGCCCGGCGTGCATGTCCATGCAGCACCAGCTCCGCACCAGCGCGCTTCAGCACTTCGCGCAGGGCACCACGGTCGGCAAGGGCCTTGCGTGCGGATACCGCGCCGTCGACCAGCGGGTGATGCAGCAGCACCACGCGGATGCGGTCCGCCTGCCCCTCTTCTGCCAGCAGCGCTTCGAGCCGTTCGAGTTGTGCGGCACCCAGCCTGCCGGTCGCCAGCAGTGGAGCGGTGGGCAGCGCGGAGGTCAGGCCGATATACGAGACGCCCTCGCGGCGCGCGATCCACGGTGCCTGTCCGCCTCCTTCCATGAACTGCTGCAGTTTGCCCAGCCCGTCGCCAACCGGCACGGCCACCAGCGCATCATGGTTCCCTGGCACCACATTCACCTGCATGCTTGCGGCCAGTTCGTCCAGCCAGCGGGCAGCGCCCGTGAACTCCTCCGGCAGCGAGAAATTGGTGATGTCACCGGTGACCAGCAGTTGGCCGGGATGCCGGGCCGCAAGATCGGCGCGCAACGCCGCGAGGATCTCCGGCCGCTGCACGGCACGTCGCCGCTGCCACGACCAGGCCGACAATTGCCGCTTGGAGAACCGCTGCTTCCATTCGAGCCGCGGCTCGAATGGAAGATGCAGGTCGGAGACGTGCGCAAAGCGCAGGGCGTTGGTCGATAATGCCGGCGCCGCAGGAGCACTCATAAGGAATCGATGATGCCACAACCCGCCTCCGCCCCACCCGCTATCGCCGGTCGCATCGTCGGCCAGTCGCCACTGCGGATCTGGAGCCTGAGCACGGAGGAACGACTGGCGCGTCAGCTGCGGCGTGCCGGCGCAACGGCTGCAGAAGCGGCCGCGCAGCGCCTGCTGCTGCTGCGTGCGGACTGGGTGTTCGATGAGCCGCTGGTGAAAGGACTGGCGCGCCAGGAGGAACCCTGCGCCATGTTGAACGACGCCGCAGAATGCGTGGCACTGGTGCTGCCTCCCGCGCGCAGCGATGAGGGCGCGGCGCTGCTGGCCGCAGGCCAGGCTCCGGCCGACCTGCCGCGTCGCTCGGCCGGCGAGATTGCGGGGTCCTACAACGACCAGCTGCGCAAGCGCGAACCGCCCTTCCTGCTTCCGCTGCAGGCCGGACAGCTCCGCGCCATCGAGGCGCGGGTGTTCGCCGGCTCGTACAAGGGCGTGACCGACTTCGTGACGCTGTACCTGTGGCCACGACCCGCACGGGCGTTCACCCGCGTCTGCGCCAATCTCGGCATCGCGCCCAACACCGTTACCACGGCCAGCCTGGTGCTGGTGCTGCTGGCCATGTGGGCGTTCTGGCAGGGCCAGTTCGCCTGGGGCCTGCTGGCCGCCTGGGGCATGACCTTCCTGGATACGGTGGATGGCAAGCTGGCACGCGTGACGCTGAATTCCTCGAAGTTCGGCGATCTCTACGATCACCTCATCGACCTGCTGCACCCTCCTTTCTGGTGGTGGGCATGGGTGGTGGGACTGGGCGCCGCGGGCATGGGACTGCCCGAGGGTTCGCTGGCACTCACGGTGATCGTCGCCGGCTACATACTGCAGCGGCTGGAGGAAGGCATCTTCATTGCGCGCCACAAGATGGACATGCATGTGTGGCAGCGCTTCGACAGCAAGCTGCGGCTGGTTACCGCGCGGCGCAATCCCAATCTTGCCATCCTCACTGTCTCGGTGATCCTCGGCCGGCCGGACATCGGCATCCAGGTGGTAGCGGTGTGGGTGGCCATCTGCCTGGTGCTGCATGCCATCCGCATCCTGCAGGCCGAAGTCGCCAGGCGCCGCGGGCCATTGAAGTCCTGGCTGTCGTGAACCCCACCCGCCTGCACGAACTGCTGCAAGCAGAACTCGGCCGCACCGCACCGGCCGGCGCGCAGGCACTGGCAGAGGAACTGGCGCGCCGCGGCGGCGCAAGCACCGCGGCGGTGCTGTACTACGGCTCGGCGCTGCGCGCAGGCAGCCTGGAGGGCATCCTCGACTTTTACGTGCTGCTCGATGATGTGCGCTGCTGGCCCGGCACGGCGCTGGCGCGGCTGGCCAACCGCTGGTTGCCACCCAATGTGGGGTACCTTGAGATCGACCACGCCGGCGAACGCCTGCGCGCGAAGTTCGCGGTGATGAGTTGTGCGCAGTTCGCGCGCCGACTGCAGAATGATGCGCGGGACACCACCATCTGGGCGCGCTTCTGCCAGCCTGCGCTTTGTGTCTGGTCGCGCTCGCCAGCGGATCACAGGGCCGCCGTGGAACTGGTGGCCGAGGCCGTGGTCCGCGCTGGCACCTGGGCTGCAAGGCTGGGGCCTGAAAGTGCACCCGCGCCGGAATACTGGCGTGCACTGTTCGCGCATACCTATGGGGCGGAGCTGCGCGTGGAACAATCCGCGCGGCCGCTGGACATCGTCGGCAAGGATCCGGACCGCTATGCGGCGATCCTGCCACTGGCCTGGCAGCGGGCCGGGCTGGCTTTCACGCAGCAGCCGGGCGGACAACTGCGCCCGGGCCTCGACCCGACTGCCCGCCAGCAGGCCCTGCGCCGCTGGCACAGGCTCGCCCGCCACGGCCGCAGGCTGAATGTGCTGCGACTGCTGAAGGCTTCATTCACCTTCGAAGGCGCGATGGACTACGTGGCCTGGAAGATCGAACGCCATCGCGGCGTGCGCATCGAAGTGAAACCCTGGCAGCGGCGTTTCCCCTTGTTCGCCGCCCCCCTGCTCTACTGGAAGCTGCGGCGTCTGGGCGTGCTGTCAGGCGGCCCGGACAGGCACTAGAGCCAGCCAGCCCGCCGGTACCAGGCAACCGCGTTGCCAAAACCCTCTGGCAGCGAATAGGCGGGCGTCCATCTGGCAGGTTGGGCGCGTTGCTCCGCAGGCACCGACCAGTCCGGATGACGCAGCTCACGCAGCTTTTCGGTGGTGAGCATGTTGGCCGTACCGAACAGGCGCGCCACATCACCGGCCAGCGCCACGCCATGCAGCAGCACTGCTGGCGCATGGAACAGCAATGGCCTGGCATTGCCCATCGCGCGCGCGGCTGTGGCGAAGACTTCCTGCCAGCTGTACCCGTCGGCACGGGCATCGCTGGCGGAGAGCACCCGGCCAGCCGGAGTCTCATGCAGCAATGCCACCATCAGGCTGCACAGGTCATCCACGTGGATCATCGCGGCGCGCGCGTGGCGTGTACCCAGCAGCGGCACCAGCCGGTTGCGCGCGATCTGGAAGAACACCAGCGTCTCGCGATCGCCGGGGCCATAGACCGCCGGCGGGCGCAGCACCGTGACGCGGCTGCCCAGCAATTTCAGCACGGCGTCCTCGCCGGCGCGCTTGCTGGCCGCATAACCCGATAGCTGCGGCTCGCGTGCGGCCATGGTGGACAGATGCAGGAAATGCGCCTGCGGCGCATGTGCCGCCACAGCCTCGGCCAGGCGCGTGCTGCCGGCGAAGTTGACGGCATCATATTGCCGCTGACGTGCGGCCTTGATCAGGCCGGCCACATGCACCACCGCATCCACGCCACTCACCAGCTGGCGCAGCGCCCCGGAATCGCCGAGGTCACCAGCCACGATCTGTGGATCCATGCCACGCCACTGCTCGCGCACGGGATCCCGCCGCAACAGCAATCGCACGCGCCAGCCACCTGCCGCCAGCAGCGGCGCGAGGCGCTGGCCCACGAATCCGCTGGCACCGGTGACTGCGACAACCGGCAGGCTCATGCACGCCCCGGCAGCGGGTGGTGGCGCCAGCGCCGGTGCTGCCAGCTCCACAGTTGCGGATGCGCGAGCACCTGCGCCTCGACATGCTGCATCACCCGCACCGTGTCTTCCTCGATGCTGCCGCCCGGCGGCAGCACCAGTGGCGGTTCGATGGCGAAGTGCCACACGGGGTCGGCCGCCAGCGCTGTCACCGGCAACATGGGCGCGCGCGAGCTGCGCGCCAGTTGCACCACTCCACCGGGCATGGGCATGTCCTTGCCGAGGAAGCGGATCGGCACGCCGGTTTCCGCATCCCGCACACCCTGGTCGACCATGGCGAACACGATGCGGTTCTTGCGCAATGCATCGACCATGCGCGCATAGGCCTTGAAGCCTTCGTTGGCCAGGATGCCGTCGATGCCATAGCACGGCAGCCCGCCGGCGAAGAACTGGGCCGACATCATCCGCGCGTGCCGGTAGACCACCGTCACCGGCCAGCCCGCGTCTGCCAGTTGGGCGGCAAGCAGCAGGCTGTTGCCCGAATGCGTGGCGAGCAGGATGGCGCCGCGCCCCTGCCGCGCGGCTTGCAGGTGGTGCAGGCCGTCAACGCGGCAGCGCGCCGCGAGCCGCGCCGCATCCAGCTGTTGATCTACCATGCTCAGCACTTCGAGCACGGCGATGGTGTTGACCCGATAGGCCTCGCGGAGGATGGCGCGCACAGCGGGATCGTCCGGCGTCGTGCCCCGCAATGCGGCGATGCCGGCCAGGCAGGCGCGCCGCGTACGGCCGCTGAGGGCGTGGTGCACGCGGCCAAGCGCGGCTCCGAGGGGCCGCACACCGTCGAAGCCGGCACGCCGGACCAGCCAGCGTGCAACCAGGAACAGGCTGCGCCGCTGCAGGCGGTCGAACTTTATCCGCAGGTCACCCACCGAGGGCGACAACTCCAGGCGTCGCGTCCAGCTGCACCAGCCGGCCCTCGGACAGACGCCAGATCTGGTCAGCCTCGCGCACCAGCTTGTCGGTATGGGCGACCGCCAGCACTGCCATGCGCTGCTTGAGCCTTCCCACTGTACCGACGATGGCCTCCTGGGCTTCCGGGTCGAGATTGCTGGTGGCCTCGTCGAGGATCAGCAGCTTCGGGTCATGGATCAGGGCACGCGCGATGGCCAGACGCTGGCGCTGTCCTCCGGAAAGGCGCGAGCCGCCGTGCCCGACGTGCGTGGCGAGACCTTCGGGCATGGCTTCGACGAACTGCAATGCGTCTGCATCGCGCAAGGCCTCGCGCACCTTCTCCTCGCTGATCTTCTCGCCCAGGGTCAGGTTGTGCGCCACCGATTCATCAACCATCACCGACTCCTGGGGCACGTAGCCGATCTGGCGCCGCCACTCCCGAAGCTGCAGTTCAGCCAGCGGCACGCCATCGACCAGCACGCGGCCCGCATCAGGCTCGCGCAGTCCCACCACCAGGTCGAGCAAGGTGGTCTTGCCCGATCCGGACGGGCCGACAAGCACGGTGAGGCCGCGCGCCGGCAGCGTCGCGGAGACGCCGTCGAGCACCTTGTGGCGGCCATCATGCGAATAGTGGACGGCTTCAAGTTCGATGTGTCGCCGGAATTCGGCCGGCAGGTTGCCGCCGGCCGGTTCCCGTGCATCCTGTGCAGCCGCGATGGCGGCCATCACCGACCAGTAGGCGCTTTCGTGGATCACCAGCTGCTGGTAGGCCTTCTGCCCCTTGCCCAGGTAATTCACCACGCGCACCAGCAGGAACAGCATCACCATCAGTTCCCCCAGGGGGATGTCGAGAGTGGTGATGCCGATGAAAAAACCCACCATGGCCATGATCACCATGATCGGCTCCTGCAATGCCGTCAGGGCTCCCTTGCTGATCACCTGCTTGCGCAGGGCGCGCTGCAGCAGTTGTGTCTCGTCCGTGAGCAGCGCATCCACATGGTCCTCGCGTGCCATCGCCTTCAGCGGCTTTGCCGCGGCGAACTGCGCACCGATCAGTGTCAGCAACGATTTCTGCAGCCGTGTCTGGCGCTGTCCGGCACGGCGCGACTTGCGGATCAGGATCCGCAGCGCCAGCAGCAGCACCACGCCCGCCACCGCGGCGCCGATGCCAGCCTCCGGCGCAATGGAGAATGCGACTGCGAGGTAGACCAGGCTGGTCAGCACCATGGCCGCCATTTCAGTGCCCAGCTGGAAAGTCTCCGAGGCGCGCTGCGCCTCGGTGGCGATGGAATTGGAAAGCCCGCCGACGGACTGGTCCAGGTAGTGCTTCCAGCGCGCCTGCATCGTGGCGCGGATCAGCACCATGCGCAGATCGGTTGCGATGTGCGCCACGGTGTAGCCCACCTGGCGATTGGCCAGCAGCGACATCGCCCCGCGCAGCGCGATCATCACTGCCGCCGCTGCTATCAGGCTGGCCGGTGCCGGATCGATGCCGAGTTTCGTGAGCGCGTTCATCGCGATCTGCTGTGGACCGGATGTGCCGCCCGTTTCATCCGTGACCACCGCCAGCATCGACAGGAACATCGAGATGCCCAGGCCTTCAAACAGGCTGGCGACAAACAGCGCGCCCAGCGCCGCGGCGCTGCGGCCGGGGTACCGGCGCACGAAGGCGGCCAGCATGCGCATGGCGCCAGCTCCCTGGGGTGCCTGCGGCGCGCCAGTCTGCGCGGTGCTCAAGGCCGCAACACCCGCAGCGCGATGCCGGTGTCGATGGTGAGCGGCAGGCCGGGGTTGGCGCGAAAGCTCTCCCCGTCCAGCGAATATGCGCTGATCCCGAGCACTTCGGCGTGGGCGCAGCGACCGCTGAGCGTGCCGGTTTCAGGGGTCAGCGAGGAGTGGAACCGGCCGCGCAGGATGCCCGGCAGGCGCCGCCAGAAATGCGGTGTCGTGGCAGCGATGGCCGTCACTCTCACTGGTCCCTCCCCGATTGCGGCGAAGGGATTGTAAAGCGCATCGCGCATGGCGAGGGTGCCGGCCAGCAGGACGCGGATCGGCGCGGACTCAAGCGTCCGGCCATCCGACAACCGCACCCGCATGTGCGCGTAGGGTGGCAACGGACTGCGCCCGACGGCCACCTGCACCATCAGCTCCAGCAGCGCGTAGAAATCCGCCACCAGGCTGCGGTGCAGCCAGCCGGTGCCGCGCCCGCGATGCTCACTGCACAGGCGCACCCCTTCATGCACCATGCCGCCGGCCAGGAAAAAGCCGTGTCGCACGGGGTCCCCCGGCTGCGAGAGGCGCAGCGTGGGAAGTCTTTCCTCCCGCAAGGTCGTGCCCTGCCGCCACGCGGCCAGCGCCGCGCGCAATGCCCGCATGGGTGGATAGCCCCCGGTCTCACGCGGCACGACATTGGCGCGACCCCCACCCAGCAGCAGCAGTGCCGGCGACCAGGCATCCCCCACATGCGCGAGGTACTCGGCAATCCAGTGGATGGTGCCGTCGCCCGACAGCAGCCACACCTGCTCGCGTCGCTCGGCATGGAGCCGGTCGAAGGCGGCACGGAAGCGCTCCGGATCGCCGGCGGCCACAACCTCCAGGCCGGCGGCACGCGCCAGCCGTGCCGCCCGCTGCGCAAGGCGCCAGCGCGAAGCCCTGAAGCTGCGTGGATTGATCAGCAGTACCGGCGGTCCGGCTGACTCACGGGAACCCATCGGCGCGGACCAGCCTTCGTCAGGCGCGCGCGCTGTTCGACCGCCACAACGGGATGGCCGATTGCCTGGCGGTAGTGGCACGCGCCGCGCGCCACAGCTTCGCCACCACGGCGAAATAGCTGGAATGATTGACCAGTCGATACGGTGAATCTGCAGGCAGGCGTTCCATCAGGCGCCGATGGGCCTTGCCCAGGTTGTGATAAGGCAGGAAGGGAAAAAGGTGATGCAGGGCGTGGTAGCGCAGCCCCACCGGAAACAGCAGCACCGTCAGCCAGGTCTGGCCGGTGATGTTGATCGAGTCGGCGACCTGCTCGGGCAACGACATCCGCTCGCCACGATTGCCATAGCCATGCGCGGCGAGGTTGCGCACCCAGTTCAGGCCAAGCGCAAGGCCCAGCAGCACGTACGCCTTCAGGACCACCATGCCGCCGAGCACGCCGCGCGCGACGAGCACGGCAATCGACAGCAGCCACAGGAAGCACAGCACTTCGACGATGACCAGATGGCGCTCGTCCCGCACCGGAAAGCGGCGGCGGTAGTGCGGATTGCTCACGCCGGCCGACCCCGGCCCCGTGAGCAACCACTCGCGCAGGCGGCGGTTGAGCCAGGACAACGGTCCCAGTACACCGAAGCGCAGCGCCACCATCAGCGGCAGCAAGGTCACCTGCAGCACGTACTTCACTGTTTCCGAGCGCGGCGCAGCCGCAAGCGGCAGGTACTCGCCGTCCTCCGGCGTGCCGTAGTAGCGCACGCTGTGGTGGTCCACATGGTTGCGGTAGATGATCCACGGCATCAGCAGCGGAATGCCCATGACCAGGTTCCAGCCGCGTGCGAACCATTTCAGTTCGCCGTCGCGGAAATGCACGATCTCGTGGATGAAGGTGCCCGCACGGAAGAACAGGATGGCGGACCCGAGCAGTTGCAGAAGTGCCACAGGACCCCAACCCGGCGCGCGGAAAAACAGCACGGCCAGGGTCCACGCACCGGCAGCGCTCAGCACCAGGTCGGTCCAGTAGAGCAAGGCCGAGCGGCGATGGAGGTCGTCGACGATGTCGCGGGCCTGGCGGGTCCAGTGCGGGCCGGATTCCGTCGTAACGAGTCTGGCTTCGGCTTCGGGCGCCGCTTTCAGGGGGTAATCGTATGGCACGGCAGGCAGATTACTTATCCGGCCCCCTTTTTCCAAGTCGGGGTCTCCCCGGTTATGCCTGCGGCGCCCTCTCCGGCGCCTGCCTGTCGAGCCCTCCGAGGCAGGCTGTGAACTCGGCCCCGAACAGGAAGATCTGCGCGGTGTAGTAAAGCCACAACAAGAGGGCGGCAAACGAGGCTGCGGCACCGAAAGCCGTCGGCACCGTGGAATGCGCGAGGTAAAGCCCCACCAGCCATTTTCCCAATGCGAAAAGCAACGCCGTGACCAGGCCGCCCAGGACCACCACCCGCCAAGGGAGGCGTCGTCCCGGCATGTAGCGGTACACCAGGGCGAACAGCACCGTGATGATGCACAGCGACACGAGCAGGTCGAGGGTGCCGATCAGCCCGAGCAGCGGCGCATACCGGTCCGCGAACCACCCGCGGATCCCGGAAACGACAGTGGACACCGTGAGGGTGACCATCAGCAGGAAGCTCAGCGCCAGGATGAAACCCAGCGACAGCACGCGCCGGCGAACCCATCCCATCACGCCGCTGGAGGATGCAGCACTGACGCCCCAGATGCGGTTGAGCGCCTGCTCGAGCTCGGCGAGAACGGTGGTTGCCGCAACCAGCAGCGTGCCGATGCTGATCATGGTCGCCAGGTATCCCTCGTAGTCCTGGGAAGATTTCACCGCTTCGATCAGCACCTCGCCGGTGTCCTGGCCAAACAGCATGGTCAGCTGCTGCTGCACGAAGGAAAAGGCCGACTCGGCGCCGACGATCCACCCGCTGACCATCAGCAGGATGACCAGCAGCGGCGCCAGCGAGAAGGCGCAATAGAACGCCAGCGCTGCAGCAGTCGCCGAACCGTTGTCCGCCAGCCACCGGCGCAATGCGCAGGACAGGATCTGCATGCAGCCACTGTATGAAGCGCTGGCCGGCGCCACAGCAGGACGCGCCGGCTGTCGCATCGTAGGAGGCCACCGACCGGAGACAATGCCGCCGGCTGATCGCCGTTGGCCCGCAGGCGCACTACAGCTGTATGCGCCATCCCGTCAGGAGAGAAATGCATGGCCAGCAAGAAGAAATCCAGCCGCAAGTACGGACCCAAGGCGTCCAGCAAAGTGAAGCGCGCGCTGCATGAGCGCAAGGAAGGCACGCTGCGCAGTGGTGGCTCGGGAAAGAAGGTCACCAGCCGCAAACAGGCCATCGCGATCGGCCTGTCGGAAGCGCGCCGCGAAGGCGGCAAGGTGCCAAAAAAGAAATCCGGCGCGCGCAGGAAATCGGCCGCACGCAAAAAGGCGGCCCCGCGCAAGAAGGCAGCCACACGCAATCAGTAAAGTTGGCGGAGAGGGTGGGATTCGAACCCACGGTGGGCGTAAACCCACGCCTGATTTCGAGTCAGGTACATTCGACCACTCTGCCACCTCTCCACGGGTGTCGACGACGTCGAAGGGCGCGTATTCTAGGCCAAAATGGAACCGGAACGAATCGAGTTTCCCGCCGACTACCCGATCAAGGTCGTCGCCCGCATCCAGCCCGCCCTGCGCGACCGCGTGGATGCCATTTTCGCGCGGCATTTCGGCTCCCTGGCGCGCGAGGGCGTCAGCGAGCGCCTTTCCTCCCAGGGGCATTTCGTGTCGCTCACGTACCTCCCCCGGGTGGAGAACGAGGACCAGTTGCGCGCGCTGCACGGGGAACTGAAGGCCCTCGAGGGCGTGATGATGGTGCTCTAGGAGGCATCCGCCAGGCGGGCAAGCAGACGCTCGGCAAAACGCCTCCCGGCTTCCTCCACGGACCAGTCCAGTCCGAGACGGCGCAGGCTGGTCACCGGCAGGCCGGTCATGCCGCAGGGATTGATCCGCGCGAACGCGGCCAGGTCAGGGTCCACGTTGAGCGCCAGCCCGTGGTAGCTGGCGCCGCGCCGCACGCGCAATCCCAGCGCGGCCAGCTTGCTGCCGGCCACATACACGCCCGGCGCGTCGCGACGACCCTCGGCGCTGATGCCATCCCCGGCCACCATGTCGATCACGCACTGCTCCAGCAGCATCACCAGGCCGCGGACAGTGAGTCCGCTGCGCCTGAGGTCCAGCAGCGGGTAGGCCACCAGCTGCCCCGGGCCATGCCAGGTCACCTGCCCGCCGCGGTCGGTACGCACCACTGGCGTATCGCCGGCGGCAAGCACATGGGAAGGATCGGCGGCCATGCCCAGCGTGAACACGGGCGGGTGTTCGAGCAGCCACAGTTCATCGGGGGTGTCCGCGGTGCGCTCGTCGGTGAAGCGCCGCATCTGCTGCCAGGTGGGTTCGTATTCGGCCAGGCCCAGCCAGCGGACGATCATCTGCGGCCTTACAGGCCCACGTTGTTGCCGGCCAGGGCCTGCTCGGCGCGGTAGCTGGAGCGCACCATCGGGCCGGAAACGCACTCACGGAAGCCGCGCGCCAGGCCCGCCTCGCGATAGTGCGCGAACTGCTCCGGCGCCACGAAACGCGCTACCGGCAGGTGGTGCGCGGTGGGCCTCAGGTACTGGCCCAGTGTGAGGATGTCCACCTGCGCCGCGCGCAGGTCGTCCATCGCCGCGAAGATCTCGTGATCGTCCTCGCCCAGTCCGAGCATCAGGCTGCTCTTGGTGAGCACCTCGGGGCGGTGGCGCTTCGCATGCGCCAGCACGGCCAGCGTCTGCTCGTAGCCGGCGCGCGGATCGCGCACGGGATGCGTGAGGCGCCGCACGGTCTCGAGGTTCTGCGCAAACACCTGCAGGCCGGAATCCACCACTGTCTCCACGTCGCGCAGCACGCCCTGGAAATCCGGCGTGAGCGCCTCGACGGCGGTCTGCGGCGAGCGTTCGCGGATGGCACGCACGCAGGCGGCAAAGTGCGCGGCGCCACCATCCGGGAGGTCATCGCGATTCACGCTGGTGAGCACGATGTAGGAAAGCTCCATCAGCGCCACGCTTTGGGCCACGTTCGCCGGCTCGTCGGCATCGAGCCAGCCACGCGGGTTGCCCGTATCCACGGAGCAGAAGCGGCAGGCACGCGTGCATACCGCGCCCATCAGCATGATGGTGGCGGTGCCAGCATTCCAGCACTCACCGATGTTGGGGCACTTGGCTTCCTCGCACACCGTGGCCAGGCGATGCTCGTGCACATTGCGACGCGTGCGGGCATAACGCTCGCCCGTGGCCGGCAAGGCCTTCAGCCAGCGCGGCTTGCCGGTGGGCAGCGCAGCGATTTCATCGCCACGCGGCTTCTGCCCATCGCGGATCGCGGTGAAGCCCTGGACGGTGGTGTATTTCTCGCCGCTGCGGGCGGCGGTACCGAAGGGTGCGGCCGGTTCGGCCACCACTTCGATGCCCTTGAGGGTGCTCATGACCGGCTCATGGTCGCATGGTGCGCAGTTCAGCGTCGAGGGAGGCCAGGCGTTCGGGCGTGCCGACGTCCAGCCAGCGGCCGTCGTGGCGCTGCCCGCCCAGGCGGCCAGCTTCGCGGGCCCGCTCCAGCCATGGCAGCAGCGGGAAGCGCCCAGAGGAGGCCCCCTCGAACAGTGCCGGATGCAGGATGGCCACTCCGGAATACGTCAGGCGCCGCGAGTCGCTGCCGCTGGCAGTAATGCGGCCCGCGGCATCCAGCCAGAAATCCCCGCGCGGGTGGTGTGCAGGGTTTGGCACCAGCACCAGCTGCGCCAGGTCGCCTGGCGCGAGGCTGAGGGAGGTGAAATCCACGTCGGTGTAAACATCGCCGTTGACCAGCAGGAAGGGCGCCGGACCCAGCAGCGGCAATGCATTGAAGATGCCCCCGCCGGTCTCCAGCGCCGGCCAGGGTTCGCGGCTGAAGGCAATGCGTACGCCGTGGCGCGCGCCATCACCGAGCGTCGCTGCGATCTGCTCGCCCAGCCACGACAGGTTGATCACCACTTCCGTGAACCCGGCCGCGGCAAGGCGTTCCAGGTGCCAGGCAACCAGCGGTTTGCCCGCCACAGGCAGCAGCGGTTTCGGGCAGGTGTCGGTGAGCGGGCGCATGCGCTCGCCGCGGCCCGCTGCCAGCAGCATGGCCTTCATGCAGGGGCGCTGGCGGACTGACGGGATGCAGCCAGGGCACGCGCATTGGCGTCGGCCAGCCCCGGCGCAAGCCGCGCCTCGACGAACCTGGAGAATTCGGCCAGCTCGGGGATGGATGCGGCGGCCGCACGCACGTACGACAGCGTGCGCGGCAGGTCGCCCAGGTAACCGGTCTTGCCGTCACGCCAGAACAGGCGCGCGAAAATGCCCAGCACCTTCAGGTGGCGTTGCAGGCCGATGAGGTCGAACCAGCGCAGGAACTGCGCGGTGGAATCCCCCGCCAGCGCGCGTCCGTTTGCCCCGCCGGCCAGCAGCCGGGCGCGATAGCCCTCCAGCCACTGCTCCACGCGTGCGCGCGGCCACTCCACATAGCAGTCCTTGAGGATGGAGGCGAGGTCGTAGCCCACCGGCCCGCGCAGCGCATCCTGGAAGTCGATGACGCCCGGCGAGCGGTTCGCCAGCACCATCAGGTTGCGCGAGTGGTAGTCCCGGTGCACGAACACCTGCGGTTGCGCCAGCGCAGCTTCGGCGAGCCAGTCGAAGGTACGCGCGATCAGGGCCTGCTCGGACGGGGTCAGGGTAATGCCAAGGTGTCGTACGCAATACCACTCGGGCAGCAGGCGCATCTCGCGCAGCAGGACCTCGCGGTCGTAAGGCGGCAGCTGCCTCGAGGCTGCGTCACCGCCAAGCTGCAGCGCCGACAGCGCGTCCAGTGCCTGGCCATAAAGCCGGTCCGGATCGATGCCCTGCCCCAATGCCGTGAGCATGTGCGTATCGCCCAGGTCTTCCAGCAGGGCAAATCCGGCATCCGTGTCGGCGCCCCGCACATGGGGCACGTGCATGCCGCAGGATTCGAGCAGCCCTGTGACCGCAAGGTAGGTGGCGAGATCTTCCTTGTCCGGCGGCGCATCCATCACGATCCAGCTGCTGCCGTCCTGGTGCCGCAGGCGGAAATAGCGGCGGAAGCTCGCGTCGGCGGACGCGGTGCGGAGGCTGGCGGTGTCGAAGCCGCCCTGGGTCGCAAGCCAGCGGGACAGCAGCTCAAGTCGGTGATCGGCGGGCATTCAATCGACATTATAATCACGCCACTCATGCCGAGCCCCCGTCTCCTTGTCCCCGCCGCTGCAGCCCTCTGCCTCACGCTGCTGCCAGCGAGGGCCGGCGCAGCAGAAAGTGCCGCCACCTGCACGGCGGCAGAAGCCGCGGCAGTGCTCTGCCCGGGAGACACGCCACCCATCCGTGCGGCCCAGCCCGTCGATGCACAGATGGACTCCGGCAAGGTGTCGTTCGAGTTCGGACGCCTCTCCTACGATGGCCAGAGCACGATCCACTTCACCGAAGGCGTCCAGGCACAGCAGGCCGGGCGCACGCTGTCGGCAAGCGAGGTGGATGTCGACTACGAGGCCAACCGCATCGAGGCGCGGGGCTCGGTCGAATATCGGGATGATGAACTGGTGGTGCAGGGCGACGCCGGCAGTTTCAGCGATGGCAACGCCGAGTTCGAAGGCGTGCAGTTCCAGCTGCCCGGACGCCCGGCGCGCGGCGGGGCCCGCGCCATGTCGGTGGACGGCAACGGCGTGCTGCGGCTCGATGGGGTGGAATACACCACCTGCCCGCCCGGCCATGACGACTGGACCATAGGCGCCGCTTCCGTGTCCATCAACACCGCACGCAGCACCGCTGTCGCCCGCGATGCACGCCTCGAGTTCTTCGGCGTGCCGCTGCTGCGGCTGCCGGTGATCTCGTTTCCCGTGGGCAATGCGCGCAAGAGCGGTGTGCTGTTTCCCAACATCGGCAGCTCCACCAGTGGCGGGGTGGAACTTGCGGTGCCGTACTACTTCAACCTGACGCCACAGCAGGATTTCACCGCCACGCCGACGTGGTATTCCAACCGCGGCGTCGACTTCGGCGGCGAGTACCGCTACCTGGCGCGCTTCGGCAGCGGCACCGTGCAGGGCAACCTGCTCCCCGGAGACAACCGCGACGGCGGCACGCGCAGCCGCCTGAAGATCAACAGCGTCAGCGAACTGCCGGGCCAGTGGCGCCTCACCCTCGATGCGGAAAACGTCAGCGACACGCGTTACCTGGAAGACTTCGCCCGCGGCACCAGCGACGCGAGCACCCCCTTCCTGCCGCGCAGCGCGCTGCTTGCATGGCGTGACGACCAGCTGGACCTGGGCATCCTGTGGCGCAATTTCCAGACCCTGTACGCCGACCTGCCCCAGGCCGACCGGCCGCACACCGAACTGCCACGCCTGTTTGCCAACGGCGACTGGCAGCTTGCCGGCTCGCTGCCGCTGAACTATGGCGCGCAGGTGGAAGCGGTGAATTTCCGGCACGACAGTGACGTGCAGGGCTGGCGCCTGCACGCAGCCCCGCAACTGGCCCTCGACTACGTCGGCACCGGCTGGTTCATGCGCCCCGCCGCCACGCTGCAGGCCACGCACTATCGTCTCCACGACGCAGCGCCCGGCGTGGACACCACGCCCACCCGCACACTGCCCGTGCTCAGCTTCGACACCGGACTGGTGTTCGAGGGCAACAGCGGCAAACGCCGCCAGCGCCGCGTGACGCTCGAGCCGCGGATGATGTACCTCTATGCACCCTATCGCGACCAGGACGAGCTGCCGGTCTTCGACACCGGCGAGCCGGACCTCAACTGGGTAGAGCTGTTCCGCGACAACCGTTACGTGGGCATCGACCGCATCAGCGATGCCAACCAGGTCAGCGCCGGAGTCACCGCGCGGCTGTACAGCAGCCAGACCGGCCAGCGGTACATCTCCGCGACGCTGGGCCAGGTCTACTATCTGGACAAGCCACGCGTGCTGCTCCCCGATGAGCCGGAAGATCCGGGCCGCACCTCGGATCTCATCGCGGAGGTCGAGTTGGCCTCATTGCGCAACTGGAACGTGAACACCGGCTGGCAGTGGGATCCGCAGGGCAAGCGAACTGAGCGCGCCGAGGTCCGGCTGCAATACCGCCCCGAATCGCGCAGCGTGCTGAACTTCGGTTACCGCTTCCAGCGCGATCGCATGGAGCAGGTGGAGTTCTCGGCGGCCTGGCCGCTCAACGACAGCTGGCGCCTGTATGGCCGCTCGCTCTATTCGCTGCGCGACGAGCAGATCATCGAGAATTTCGCCGGCTTCGAATATGGCAGCTGCTGCTGGGCCGTCCGCGCCGTGGCGCGCGACTACGTGAGCCGCCGCTCCGGCGAGCGCGACCGCAGCATTTACCTGCAGCTGGAGCTCAAGGGGCTCTCCAACGTGGGCCTGGCGGCCGATGCTTTCCTGGAAAGGGCCATTCGCGGATACTCCACCCGCCGGCGCCGCTAGGCGCATTACGCCCCGTTAATTTATGGAGCAAGGATTCCTCATGTCGCGTTCGTTCCTGGCTTCCCTGGTGCTGCTGCTTGCCAGCCCGCTGCTGCTTGCCGCGGAGGGATCCGCCGAGGCGCCCGGCATCCTGCTCGATCGCGTGGTCGCCATCGTGAACGATGGCATCGTCACGCAGAGCGAGCTCGACGAGGCGATGAACACCGCCGTGCGCCGGTTGCGCGAAGCGCGCGGCAGTGCCGAGATGCCCCCCCTGGCCGACATCCGTCGCCAGGTGATGGACCAGCTCATCCTCAACCGCATCCAGTCCCAGCGGGCCGAGCGTATGGGCATCAAGATTGATGATGAAATGGTGAACCGTGAGCTGCAGAGCCTGGCGGAAGAGAACAAACTGACCCTGGACCAGCTGCCGGTTGTGCTGGAGCGCGATGGCTACAACTACGCCGCATTCCGCGAGGAGCGCCGCCAGGACATGGCCCGCCAGCAGTTGCGCCGGACCCAGGTACTGCAGCGCGTGAGCATCACGCCGCGCGAGCTGGAGCAATTCATGGAGCGGCTGAAGAAACTTCCGGATGAGCGAGCCGAATACAACATCTCGCACATCCTCATCGCGCTGCCTCCCGAGGCCAACCAGGAGCAGGTGAATGAGGTGGCCGCCCGCGCCGCGGATGTGGCGCGTCGCGCCGCCACCGAGGACTTCGCGCAGCTCGCGGTCACCTACTCCAACGCCCAGACGGCGCTGGAAGGCGGCCAGATGGGCTGGCGCACCGGTGCGGAACTGCCCACCCTGCTGGCTGAGACCATCGCCTCGATGAAGGCTGGCGAAGTATCGAAGCCCATCGTCGCCAGCAACGGCGATTTCCACATCGTGAAGCTCAATGGGGTGCGCACGGCCGACGGTGATCCCGTGCAGGAGCAGACCCACGCACGGCACATCCTGCTCACCACCAATGCGCTGCAGGACGATGCCACCGTACGCCAGCGGCTGGCGGACATCCGCCGGCGCGTGCTGGCCGGCGAGGACTTCGCCGTGTTCGCAGCCAGCCTCTCCACCGACGAAGCTTCCGCCGTCGACGGCGGTGACCTCGGCTGGCGCAGTCCCGGCGAGATGGTCCCCATCTTCGAGGCCGAAATGGCGAAGCTTAAGGACGGCGAAATCAGCGAGCCCTTCCAGACCGAATATGGATGGCACATCGTGCAGGTGCTCGGCCGCCGCACCACCGACGTCACCGAAGACATGCTGCGCAACCGCGCCATCATGCAGCTGCGGCAGAGCAAAGCCGACGACCAGCTGGAGGGCTGGCTGCGCGAGCTGCGTGAAGAGTCCTTCATCGAAATCATCGAGTAATCCGTGGGCGAACGGCGGCCGCGACTGGCGCTGACCTGCGGAGAGCCCGCCGGTATCGGGCCAGACCTGTGCCTGAAAGTAGCCGCGGAACTCGCGCGGCAGCCGGCGCCCTGGGACATCACCTGCCTCATTGACGAGAACCTGCTGGCATCCCGCGCCCGGCAGCTGGGCATGGCAGCGCCCGCCAGCCCCTGCTTCAGCGTCGAGCATGTGCCCTTGGCGGCGCCCTGCGAGGCAGGCCGGCTGGATCCCCGCAATGCGCGCTGGGTGCTGACTCTGCTCGACCGCGCGCTGGCGGGCTGCCGCGACGGGCGGTTCGACGCCATGGTCACGGCACCAGTGCAGAAAAGCGTGATCAATGACGCCGGCATCCCTTTCACCGGCCACACCGAATACCTCGCCCAGGCCTGCGATGTGCCACTGCCGGTGATGCTGCTGGCTGCCGGCGACCTGCGCGTGGCGCTGGCGACCACCCACCTGCCACTGGCCGATGTGGGCGGCGCGATCACCGGACCGTTGCTCGACGAGGTGCTCGACATCCTGCAGCGGGATCTCTCGCGGCGCTGGAAGCTGCCCCGTCCGCGCATCGGTGTCTGCGGCCTCAACCCGCATGCCGGTGAATCCGGTCATCTGGGGCGCGAGGAAATCGAGGTGATCACACCGGCCATCGCCCGCGCACGCGCGCGCGGCATCGACGCCAGCGGTCCCTGGCCTGCCGATACCGTGTTCACCCCGCGCTCGCTGGCGCAGCTGGACGTGGTACTGGCGATGTTCCATGACCAGGGCCTGCCAGTGCTCAAGTACGCGGGCTTCGGCAACGCCGTGAACGTGACCCTCGGGCTGCCTGTGGTGCGTACCTCCGTGGACCATGGCACCGCACTTCATCTGGCCGGTACGGGCGAGGCCGATCACGGCAGCCTGCAGGCGGCACTGGCGCTGGCCGCCAGGCTCGCCGGCAGCACCGCGCAGTGATCCGCGCGCGCAAGCGTTTCGGGCAGCACTTCCTGCACGACCAGGGTGTGCTGGCGAGGATCGCGGCGGCCGTGGATCCGCGGCCGGACGAGCACCTGGTGGAGATCGGCCCGGGGCCCGGAGCCCTCACCAGCCATCTCATCGCACGCCTCTCGCCCATTGATGCGGTGGAAATCGACCGGGACCTGGCCGCCGCGCTGCGTGCACGGTGGCCGCGTGAATTGCGCCTGCATGAAGGCGACGCGCTGGAGTTCGACTTCACGCAGCTGGCCGCAGAGCGCGGCGGCATGCTGCGGCTGGTGGGCAACCTGCCCTACAACATCTCCACGCCCCTGCTGTTCCACTTCCTCGCGCATCGCCGGTGCATCACTGACCTGACGGTGATGCTGCAGAAGGAAGTGGTCGACCGCATGGCCGCCGCACCCGACACCGATGACTACGGGCGGCTGACCGTGATGCTGGCCCCGTGGCTTGCCATCGAGAAGCTCTTCGACGTCGGCCCGGGAGCCTTCCGTCCGCCGCCCAGGGTGTGGTCGGCCGTGGCGCGACTCACCGTGTTGCCGGAACCGCGGTTCCCTGTACCGGCGGCCTTCCCGGCCGTGGTCGCCCAGGCGTTTTCGCAGCGACGCAAGACGCTGCGCAACAGCCTGCGCGGCCTCATTGACGCCTCCGCGATGGTGGCGGCCGGCCTCGACCCGGCCGCGCGACCGGAAACCCTCTACCCGGAGCAGTTCGCCAGGCTGGCGGCGCTTGCCCCCGACCACCCGGCGTGAGTACTTTTGGGACATGAGCCCCTATCAAAACATCCTGGCAGTGGTCGACCTCTCCCCCGACGGGGCGGCAGTGGCTACACGGGCGCAGGCCCAGGCCTCGGCCTGTGGAGGCGCCGCCCTCAAGTTGCTGCACGTCGTCGAGTACGTGCCAGTGGAGCCATTGAGCGATTCGTTGCTGCCGGCGGTGCAGATCGAAGGCCAGCTGGTGGAACGCGCCCGGGCTCAGCTGGGGCAGCTTGCAACCAGCCTGTCGCCGCAACCCCAGTGGGAAGTGACCGTCGGCAACATCAAGAGCGAAATCGTGCGTGTGGCGCGCGCCGGCAACCACGACCTGATCGTGATCGGCAACCATGAGCGCCATGGGCTGTCGATCCTGGTGAACCTCACCGAAGATGCGGTGCTGCACGCCGCACCCTGCGATGTGCTCGCCGTGCGTCTCAACCAAGAGGGGCGTGGATGACGCGAAGCATCCGCGTGAGCGTGGAGACCAGCTACGTCGCGGAGCAATCGGAGCCGGATGCCCAGCGCTACGTCTTTGCCTACACCATCACCATCCTCAACGAGGGCACTGCGCCGGCGAAGCTGCTGCGGCGGCACTGGGTGATCACCGACGCCAACGGCAAGGTGCTGGAGGTGCGTGGGGACGGGGTGGTCGGCGAGCAGCCGCACCTGCAGCCCGGCCAGGGTTTCCGCTATTCAAGCGGTGCCATTCTCGAGACGCCGGTGGGGACGATGGAAGGCAGTTATGCCATGCAGGAGGACGGCGGTGGCCTGTTCGATGCACCCATCGCGCCATTCCGCCTGGCCGTGCCCGGCGTGCTGAACTGACGGCGCTGCCTTGCCCCGCTACGCCATCGGCGACATCCAGGGATGCTTCGCACCGCTGCAGTCCCTGCTCGCGCGACTCAACTTCTCGGCTGACCGGGACCAGCTGCTGCTGGCCGGCGACCTCGTCAACCGCGGGCCCCACTCACTGCAGGTGCTGCGCTTCGTCCGCTCGCTGGGTGCCGCCGCGCGCACTGTGCTGGGCAACCATGACCTGCACCTGCTGGCCCTGCACCATGTCGCCGGCCGCCAGCCGCGCAAGGGCGACACGCTGGATGAAGTGCTCGCCGCGCCAGACCGGGACGGGCTGCTCGACTGGCTCCTGCAACAGCCGCTGGCCATCGATGATGCGGAACATGGCGAACTGCTGATACACGCCGGCGTGATCCCGCAGTGGACCCGCAACGACCTGCTGGAGAATGCACGTGCCGCGGAAGCGGCGCTGCGCTCCGACCCGCCGGCATTCCTCGCCGCGATGTATGGCAACCAGCCCGCGCGCCAGCAAGATGCAGTGTCAGCGATGGATCGCCATCGCTTCACGGTGAACGTGCTGACGCGCCTGCGCTATTGCCAGGCCGATGGCCGCATCGACCTCACGCTGAAGGAGGCGCCGGGGGCACAGGCCGCCCCCTGGCGCCCCTGGTTCGAACATGAGCAGCGCCGGCTGCGCGACCGCCGCATCATCTGCGGCCACTGGTCCACGCTGGGCCTGGTGAACCGGGGCGGCCTGCTGGCCCTGGATACCGGATGCGTCTGGGGCGGCAGGCTCACCGCGATAAACCTCGATGACCCTGCCGCACCACCCGTGCAGGAGCACTGCGCCGCCTGCCAGGAGCCTGGCGGCGACTGAGACGGCAGCGGATTGCGTTTATCATTGCGGCCCTTCCGCACCACACCCCCAGGAGCTCAATGAACATCTCGATGCACAACGCATCCGTCGGCGTCTTCACCCGCCTGCTCACCAACCTCAGTGTCATTCTCGGCAAGGCCGAACAATGGGTGACCGAGCGCAAGATCGACCCCGCCGCGATCCTGCAGGCCCGCCTCGCACCCGACATGTTCCATTTCACCCGCCAGGTGCAGATCGCCACCGACATGGCCAAAGGTACGGTCGCCCGCCTGGCCGGGCAGGATCCGCCCCGCTTCGAGGACAACGAGACCAGCTTCGCCGAACTGAAGGCGCGCGTGGAACGCACCCTCGCCTTCCTGAAGGAGCTGCCGGTTGATGCCTTCCAGGGTGCCGAGAGCCGTCCCATCTCGCTGAAGGTCGGCCCGCCGGGCGGCCAGCGCGAGCTGAAGTTCCAGGGCCTGGACTACCTGCTGAATTTCGGCACGCCGAACGTCTACTTCCACTATTCCATGGTGTACGCGCTGCTGCGGCACAATGGACTGGACCTGGGCAAGCCGGATTACGTCGGCGCTTAACAAGCAGCAACCAGGCTGAATAAAAAAGGGGCCCTATGGGCCCCTTTCTGCTTGCACCAGCAGCCGCGCAGGGCGCGGCTGTGTGCGTGGCTGCAGGCTACTTAGAACAGCCCCTCGATCTGCCCCTGCGCATTGAGCTTGATCGAATTCGCCGACGGCACCTTCGGCAGGCCGGGCATGGTCATGATTTCGCCGCACACCACCACGATGAATTCCGCGCCGGCCGACAGCCGCACATCGCGCACGTTCAGCACATGGCCAGTGGGCGCGCCCTTGGCATTCGGGTCGGTGGAGAAGCTGTACTGGGTCTTGGCGATGCAGACCGGGTACTTGCCGAAACCGCCGTCCTCGAACTCCTTGAACAGGTCCGCCACCTTCTTGTCGAAGCTGATGTCGCTGGCGCGGTAGATCTCCCTGGCGATCGTGCGCACCTTCTCGACCAGCGGCAGCTCGTCGGCGTACAGCGGCTTGTAGGCCGCCTTGCCGCTCTCGGCCAGGCGCACCACCTCGTGCGCCAGGTCGATCGTGCCCTTGGAACCATTGGCCCAGTGCGTGCACAGGATGGCCGTGGAACCCACGCCCTCGCAGAGCTTCTTGATGAGGTCGTGTTCCGCTGCCGTGTCGGTGATGAAGGCATTGATGGCCACCACCGTCGGGACGCCGAACTTGGCCACATTCTGCAGGTGGCGCTCGAGGTTCGCGAAGCCCTTCTTCAGCGCTTCAAGGTCTTCCTTGCCCAGCGCGTCCTTGGCAACGCCGCCGTGCATCTTCAGCGCGCGCACGGTGGCCACGATGACGGCCGCATCCGGCTTGAGGCCGGCCTTGCGGCACTTGATGTCGAGGAACTTCTCGGCGCCGAGATCGGCACCGAAGCCGGCCTCGGTCACCACGTAGTCGCCCAGGCGCAGGCCGGTCTGCGTGGCCATCACCGAGTTGCAGCCATGCGCGATGTTCGCGAACGGACCGCCGTGCACGAACGCCGGGTTGCCCTCCAGCGTCTGCACCAGGTTCGGCGACAGCGCATCACGCAGCAGCACGGTCATCGCGCCGTCGGCGGAGAGATCACGCGCGTAGATCGGCTTCTTGTCGCGCGTGCGCGCGACGATGATGTTGCCGAGGCGGCGTGCCAGGTCATCGAGGTCGGTGGCCAGACAGAAGATGGCCATCACCTCGGAGGCGACGACGATGTCGAAGCCGTCTTCGCGCGGGTAGCCGTTGCCGGGGCCACCCAGCGAGTTGGTGATCTGGCGCAGCGCGCGGTCGTTCATGTCGACCACCCGCTTCCAGGTCACGCGGCGCACGTCGATGCCCAGCTCGTTGCCCCAGTAGACATGGTTGTCGACCAGCGCGGCCAGCAGGTTGTTGGCCGCGGCAATGGCGTGGAAGTCACCGGTGAAGTGCAGGTTGATGTCTTCCATCGGCACGATCTGCGCATAGCCGCCGCCGGCCGCGCCGCCCTTCACGCCGAAGCAGGGTCCGAGGGAAGGCTCGCGCAGGCAGATCACCGCCTTCTTGCCGATGGCGTTGAGACCATCGCCCAGCCCCACCGTCGTGGTGGTCTTGCCCTCGCCCGCGGGCGTCGGATTGATCGCCGTGACCAGGATGAGCTTGCCCGGCTTGCGCTTGCCGATTTCCTTCACAGCCTCCAGCGACAGCTTGGCCTTGTAGGGGCCGTAGTGCAGCAGCTGTTCGCGACTGATACCGATCTTCGCAGCCACGTTCTCGATGGGCTGCATCCTGGCCTGGCGTGCAATCTCGATATCACTCAGGGGCATGGGATCTTCCTGTTATGTCAGCGGATTGTTGGTCGGAATACCGGGTCGGCACCGGCGCGCAATGATGTCCGAAAGCCCCCGCCGATGCCAGCAATAGGGCAAACTTGGAGGTCCATAGTTAAATGCCCCCGGCAGAGCATGCCGCAGGCAATCATCAGTTCAGAAAGGCCTGCAAGACAGGCCTAATCGGCGGGGAAACATGGGTCGCATATTCGAAGTACGCAAGCACACGATGTTCGCGCGCTGGAACCGCATGGCCAAGCAGTTCGCGAAGATCGGCAAGGACATCACCATCGCCGTGAGGTCCGGCGGCGGTGATCCGTCCAGCAATCCGGCACTGCGCCGCGTCATCCAGAATGCGCGCGCAGTGAACATGCCGAAAGACAAGGTCGAGGCCGCCATCAAGCGTGCCACCGGCCGCGACGCCACCAACTATGCCGAGGTGATCTACGAAGGCTACGCACCGCATGGCGTGGCCGTACTCGTGGAGACCGCCACCGACAACCCCACCCGCACCGTCGCCAACGTGCGCAGCATCTTCAGCAAGCATGGCGGCAACCTGGGCAGCACTGGCAGCGTGAGCTTCATGTTCCGCAAGCTCGGTGTGTTCCGGCTCGACCCCGCGGGCATCGACCAGGACGACCTGGAGCTCTACCTCATCGACCACGGCCTCGACGAAATGGGCGAAGGCACCGGCGAGAAGGGCGAGCCGCAACTGGTGGTGCGTTGCGCTTTCGAGGATTTCGGCCACATGCAGAAGGCGCTCGAAGAGCGCGGCATCACGCCGCTGTCGGCCGCCCATGAGTTCCTGTGCGGTGCGCCAACCACCCTGGGCGAAGCTGAAGCCACCGAAGTGATGACCATGCTCGACAAGCTGGAGCAGGACGAGGACGTGCAGAACGTCTACCACACGCTGGCCTGACGCCCCGGGAGGCGCACCTGCGCGCATTGCCGGGCAGAGGCGCGTGATGCCACGGGCACATCCGCCTTGCAGCGGCTAGAATCCCTGCCCGAAACAATCTTCGCAGACTGCAAGGAACGGCTCGCATGAAGCGCATCGCGACTCCAATTCTCCTGGCCACCGTATGTGTGGCTGCTCTTCCGTTGGCCGCACACGCAGCCTCCGCCGAGCAGGAACTCTCGCCCGTGGTGGTCAGCGCCACACGCCTGCGCAGCGTGTCGGACCTGGACGTGCCGGCCTCGATCAGCACCGTCCAGCTCGACGCCGACAGCAACCTCATGCAGAGCAACATGACCGAGCTGCTGGCAGGCATTCCCGGAGTCACCGCGCTCGACCGCCAGAACTATGCGCAGGATACCCAGCTGTCGATCCGCGGCTTCGGCTCGCGCGCCACATTCGGTGTGCGCGGCCTGAGGCTGTATGCCGACGGCATTCCCGCATCGATGCCCGACGGACAGGGTCAGCTGTCACATTTCTCCGTGCTGGGCGCGGACAGCCTGCAGGTGATGCGTGGACCATTCTCCGCGCTCTACGGCAACTCCTCCGGTGGCGTGGTGCAGCTGTGGAGCAGGGCCGGCACACCCGAGCCCTCTGCCCGCCTGCGCGGCACTTTCGGCAGCCACGGCACGAGCACGATGAGTGGCCAGGCGCTCGGCACCACCGGACCGCTGGACTACAACCTGGCACTGTCGCGCTTTGAAACCGACGGCTACCGCGACCACTCGTCAGCGCGCCGCGATTCGGCCAACCTGCGCCTGGGAGTCGATCTGGGCACTGAACAGACACTGACCCTGGTGGCCAACTATGTGGACATCCCGGAAGCCCAGGACGCGCTGGGTGTGACGCCCGACGACTGGCGCGCCGATCCGCGCGGCACGGCGGGCGTGGCCACGCAGTTCAATACGCGCAAGTCCGTGGAGCAGCTGCAGGGCGGCGCGATCTACGAGCACCGGCTGGGCGCGCACAGCCTGCGCGCCATGGCCTACACCGGCAATCGTGAGGTGCGCCAGTTCCTGTCGATTCCGCCGGGCACGCAACGGGCCACGCAGACTCATTCCGGCGGCGTGGTCGACCTGGATGGCAGCTACGAGGGCGCGGACCTGCGCTGGTCCTATGTGGGCGCACTGGCAGGCCGCCTGCTTGAATTCACGGTCGGCACCAACCTCGACCGGCAGAACCAGCTGCGCCGTGGCTACGAGAATTTCCTCGGGCCGGTGGACAACACCTGCAGCGGAGCCACCACCTGCGGCGTGCTCGGTGCGCTGCGGCGTGACGAAACCAACCGCATCCGCAATTTCGACCAGTTCGCCCAGGGCTACCTGCAGCTCACGGACCGCTGGTCGGCACTGGCCGGCATGCGCCACAGCGAGGTGCGCTTCCGCAACAACGATCGCTATGTGAACGGCACCAACCTCGATGACAGCGGCACCGGGAAATATTCCAACACCACTTTCGTGGGCGGCGTGATGTTCCATGCGAGGCCGTCACTGCGCTTCTACGCCTCTGTCGGCGATGGTTTTGAAACGCCGACGTTCAACGAGATGTCATACCGCGCCGACGGTGCCGCGGGGCTGGCTTTCGACCTGGATGCTGCAACGAGCAGCAACTATGAGCTGGGCACCAAGTGGCGGCCCGCCAGCGGAATGGAACTGGACGTGGCACTGTTCCGTGCCGATACCAGCGACGAGCTGCTGGTGGCACGCAACAGCGGCGGCCGCAGCAGCTTCCGCAACGCCGAGGGCGTCACTCGCCGCCAGGGCCTGGAAGCAGCCCTTGCAGTGCCGCTGGCCGGTGATCTGCGCCTCGACGGCTCCTACACCCTGGTCGACGCCGAGTTCCGCGACGACAACATTGTCTGCAGCGGCACGCCCTGCACCACGCCCAGCACGCTGGTGCCGGCCGGTTCGCGCATTCCAGGCGTTGCCCGGCACCAGGGCACGCTGGCCCTGCGCTGGTCGCCGGGACAGTGGGAAGGCGGACTGGAGTTCGAGGCGCGCAGCCGCATGATCGTCAATGACGTCGCCTCTTCCAGCGCCCCGGGCTTCGGCCTCTGGAATGCCGAGATCGGCCGCAACTGGGACCTCGGCGGCAGCTCGATGCGCACCTTCGCCCGCATCGAGAACCTGCTCGACAAGACCTACGTGGGATCCATCATCGTCAACGAAGGCAACAGCCGCTTCTTCGAGGCCGGCCCGGAGCGCACGGCCATGATCGGCCTGCAGTGGAACTGGCGCTGATTACAATAGGCTGGAGGTGACCCATGCTCCAGCCTTTCAATTTCAGGGAATGGATCGAATCCCACCGGCACCTGCTGAAGCCGCCGGTGGGCAACAAGCTGCTGTTCCCCGTCGGTGACTTCATCCTGATGGTGGTGGGTGGACCGAATGTCCGCAGTGATTTCCACGTCGATCCGGGCGAGGAATTCTTCTACCAGCTCGAGGGAGACATGACGCTGCGCACGTTGCAGGACGGGCGCATCGTCGACATCCCCATTCGCCAGGGCGAGGTCTTCCTGCTGCCACCCGACCTGCCCCACTCACCGCAGCGCCAGCCCGACAGCGTTGGCCTGGTGGTGGAACGGCGGCGACGCCCCGGCGAGAAGGACGGGCTGCAGTGGTACTGCGAGGGCTGCAACCACAAGCTGTACGAAGAGTTCTTCGAGCTCACGAACATAGAGACGCAGTTCCCGGCCGTGTTCCAGCGCTATTACGACAGCGTGCAGCATCGCACCTGCCGCAACTGCGGCACAGTGGCGCCGGTGCCGGCGTCCCGGCGCAAGGCCACCTGACCTGCGCATGGAGCCGATCGTCACGCCGCGGGTCGACTTCTCCGCAGCGGTGTCGCTGGCACTGACGCTGGATTTCTCGCGTCCGCATCCGCGCCACTTCGGCGCGCCTGCGGCCAGCAGCGAAGCCTTCCGTGTGGGCAGCTTCGAGGGCGATGTGGCGCGCGGCGGCAGTTGCAACTGCCGGCAGGTGCAGCTCATTCCCCATTGCAACGGCACGCATACCGAGAGCGTCTCGCACCTCACTATCGAGCAGCGCCCGCTGCAGGAAGTCCTGCCTGCGGGGCCGGTAAGCGCGCTGCTGCTGACCGTGGCTGCAGAGGATGCCGTTTCCAGCGGGGAGGATTCCATTCCTGCTCCACAGGCCGGTGATCGCCTGATCACGCGCAGCGCGCTGCTGTCGGCGTGGGGCCATCATCCGCAGTGGCAACCGCGGGCACTGCTGCTGCGCAGTGGCACCGGCTGGAGCGATCCTGCCCCACCCTTCCTCTCGCGCCAGCTGGTGCAGGAACTGGTGGCGCGCGGCATCGAGCACCTGGTGACCGACCTGCCCTCCGTCGACCGTCTCGCCGATGAAGGCAGGCTCACCGCACATCGCATCTTCTTCGGACTGCCGGCCGGCAGCACCCGGCTGGGTGAGGCGGCACGCAGCGGCGCGACAATCACCGAACTGGCCGCCTTTCCGGCTGGAATTGCCGATGGTCCCTGCGCGGTCCAGATCCAGATTCCCGCATGGACCGGCGATGCGGTGCCGAGCCGGCCGCTGTACCTGCCCCTGGTGGCGGCATCGTGACACCCGCGGACCTCATCGCGCGTGCGCGCGAACTGGATGCAGCCGACCCGCTGGGCCGCCTGCGCGGGCGGTTCGCACTGCCGCGTGCTGCCGATGGCACACCGCTTGTGTACTTCTGCGGCCACTCACTGGGACTTGCGCCGCTGGCTGCCAGGCAGAAGGTGAACGAGGAGCTGCAGGATTGGGAGCAGCTGGGTGTCGAGGGCCATCATCGCAGCCGCCGCCCCTGGATCGACTACGCCGAATTGCTGCAGCCCGGGCTCGCCCGCCTCGTCGGTGCGCAGCCTGCAGAAGTGGTGGCGATGAACTCGCTGTCGATCAACCTGCACCTGTTGCTGGCGAGCTTCTACCGGCCACAGGGCAGGCGCCGCTGCATCGTCATCGAACGCGGTGCCTTCCCGTCGGATCGCCATGCCGTGGCCAGCCAGCTGCAATGGCATGGCATCTCCCCGCAGGAAGCTCTGCTGGAAGTCGACGCCGATGCCGACGCACTCGTGGATGAGGCAACCCTCGAGGCGCTGCTGCGGCAGCGCGGCGAGGAGATCGCGCTGGTGCTCTGGCCGGGTGTGCAATACCTCACCGGCCAGAGCTTCGAT
Source organism: Pseudomonadota bacterium (assembly GCA_030852845.1). GTDB lineage: Bacteria > Pseudomonadota > Gammaproteobacteria > Steroidobacterales > Steroidobacteraceae > ZC4RG30. Next base: position 12,217 of record JALYWF010000030.1, on the reverse strand, counting down.
CTGCCGCGCATCGCAGGCGCCACACACGCCGCCGGGGCGTTGTGCGGCTTCGACCTCGCCCACTCCATCGGCAATACGCCCCTGTCGCTGCACGACGGCGGTGCGGACTTTGCCGTGTGGTGCAGCTACAAGTACCTGAACGCCGGTCCCGGTGCCATCGGCGGTGCCTTCGTGCACTCCCGCCACGCGCGCGCGCAACTGCCGGGCCTTGCCGGATGGTGGGGGCACGATCGCGGCTCGCGCTTCCAGATGGAGCCGGAATTCCTGCCGTCAGCCGGTGCGGCGGGCTGGCAGGTCAGCAATCCGCCCATCCTGTCCACCGCGCCACTGCTGGCTTCCCTGCAGATCTTCGAGGAAGCCGGCATGCCCGCACTGCGCGCCAAGTCGCAAGCCATGACCGCACTGCTGCTCCAGGGTATCGAAGCCTGCGGCGGCGCCATCGCCAGCATCACGCCGCACGACACAGCGCGCCGTGGCTGCCAGCTGTCGCTGCGCGTTCACGCCGGACGCGAGGCCGGTCGCCGCCTGTTCGACAGTCTTGCGCAGCAGGGCGTGGTGGCCGACTGGCGCGAGCCGGACATCCTGCGTTTCGCGCCCGTACCGCTGTACAACACCTTCGGCGAAGTGGCGCGCTTTTGCGCATTGCTGGCCGCAGCGGTGGAGCGCAGGGCGTGATCGCCATCGTCGGCGGCGGACCGGCAGGCTGCCTGCTGGCGCTGCTGCTGGCCCGCCGCGGCAACGAAGTCGAAGTGTACGAACGCCGTGCCGATCCGCGCACCACCGCGGCGGAAGCCGGTCGCTCCATCAACCTGGCCCTGGCCGCCCGTGGCAAGCGGGCCCTCGCAGCTGCTGGTGTGCTAGACGCGTTGATCCCGCACATGGTGCGGATGCCGGGCCGCCAGCTGCATCCTGCCGACGGCACGGAGAGTTTTTCTGCCTACGGGCAGAACCCCGGCGAGATCAACCACTCCATATCCCGCGCCGAGCTGACGCGCCAACTGGTGGAACATGCCGGACGCGAACCGGCGATCACGCTGAACTTCGGGCAACGCTGCCTGGGCCTGGCGGATGATGGCGCGCCGCTGATGCAGGCCGAAGACAGTGGACGCCGCTACACGCTGCATGCTCCGCGGGTGGTAGCGGCGGATGGCGCCGGATCGGCGCTGCGCAAGGCGATGGCCGAACGCTGCCTCATCACGGCCAGCAACGACCTGCTCGACCACGACTACAAGGAACTCTCGATTCCACCTGTGGCCGGCCGCAGCGCGCTGGCGGTCCGCGACGCGCTGCATATCTGGCCACGGCGCGGGTTCATGCTGATCGCCCTGCCCAACTCGGACTTCAGCTTCACGGCCACCCTGTTCCTGCCGCGCAGTGGAAACCCGGGCTTCGATACGCTGGCTGCACCCGGGGCCGCCAGGGCGTTCTTCGAGCGGGAATTCCCCGATGCCCTGGCGCTGATGCCGCACTTCGACGACGAGTTCGCCGCGCATCGACAGGGAATCCTCGGCACAGTGCGCGCCGCGCCCTGGAACCTGGGCGAAAAGCTGCTGCTCATCGGCGACGCCGCCCACGCCATCGTCCCCTTCCACGGGCAGGGCATGAACTGCGCGCTGGAGGATTGCCGCATCCTCGACGAGCTGCTCGCCGATGGCGAGCCCCTGCCCTTCGCCCGCTTCGCCGCGCAGCGCCAACCCGACGCGGCTGCCATCGCCGCGATGTCGCTGGAGAACTACGTGGAGATGCGGGATGACGTGCTCGATCCGCGCCACCAGCTGCACCGCCAGCTGGAGCTGGCGCTGGAACGACGCCATCCTGGCAGGTTCATCCCGCGCTATTCGATGGTGATGTTCCATGACCGCATCCCCTACTCCGTCGCGCTGGCGCGTGGACAGGTGCAGCAGGAAATCCTCGATAAGCTGGCACCGGATGGAGGATCCAGTTTCGAATCCATCGACTGGCAACTGGCTGACAGAATGATCGAAGCGCGCCTGCAGCTCAGGGTGTGAGACATGGCAAAGACGAAGACCCGGGCCACCAACGCCAGCGTCAGCTGAAGCAGTGCCTGTACATCAACAAGCTGGCGGACGTGGACATCGACGTGCTGCGCAGCATCCTCGAAGGAGGCCTGGTACAGATCCGCAAGGAATGGCCGGTTACGGCCGGGTGATGCGCTCCAGCGTGATGAAGCTCATCGCATAGGCGTTGCGCTCGTCGGCGGCGCGTTCCTCGCGCGCCACCTCCTGCCACTCCGTGGCCGGCAGCTGCGGCAGGAAGGTGTCGCCTTCGACCACCGCATGCACACGGGTCAGGTAGATGCGACCGGTGCGCGGCAGCGCCAGCCGGAAAGCCTCCGCGCCACCAATGTTGGCCAGCTCCGGCTCACCTGCCACCAGGTCCAGCGCCTGCTCGATGGTGTGCACCGTCTCGACGCCGGGCGCGGAGAAATCCCCGCGCGTCAGCACCAGGTTGCGCCGGCCCGGCAGCGGCCGGCCAATGGACTGGAAGGTACGCCGCCCCATCAGGATGGGCTTGCCCATGGTCACGCGCTTGAAATGCGCGAGGTCCGCGGGCAGGTGCCACGGCAGCGCGTTGTCGCGTCCGATGACGTCGTTCTCGGACGCGGCAAACACCGCCGTGAGCAGCGTACCCACCGCCGTCAGCGCTTGCCGGCCTTGCCGCGCTTGCCCTTGCTCTTGCGCGCGGTGGTCTTTTTCGCAGCCGACTTGCCGCGCGAGGTCTTCTTTGCGGCGCGGGTCTTGGTCTTGGCCTTGGCCTTCACCTTCTTCTTCGCCTTGGGCCGCTTGGCCGGCCACAGCATCGTGCCGCGGCACTTCGGCGAACCGCAGCGGCAGGCGTAGATCTTGTCCACGTTGAGGGGATCATTCTTGTCACGCGGGATCTGGTAGTCGTAGCCCAGTTCCTCGCCCTTCCTGATGTCCTTCGTGGCGTCGATGAACACCCGCCCCTTCTCGATCTCGGAGGTGCAGTTGCCATCACAGCTGTGGTTGATGAAGCGTGACTCGTTGCCACCCCGGGTGGCATCGATCACCGTCTTGCGGTCGGCAATGAACAGGAAGGTGTGATTGTCGTTGGGATCGGCATCCTCGTAGCGCTTGTCCGCATCCTTGTGCGACATGCGCTCACCGAGGTACTCGATGAGCCGCGTGCCCTTCTTGATGTCGCGGCGCGCGAAACAGCCGTAACCATGCACGGGTGAATTGCGCACGATGAGCCACTTGTTGTCCGGTTTGCCGGAATCATTGATCTTGATACGGGCCATGTCAGACCGCCACCGGTGCCTTGATGGGCGCGAGATGCTGATAGTTCACGAACTCGATGTCCTCTGCTTGGTACTCGAAAAGGCTGGCCGGCCGGCGATGCAGCTTCAGGTGCGGCGCCGGCAACGGCGTGCGCGAGAGCTGCAGGTCGGCCTGCTCCAGATGATTCAGGTAAAGGTGGCAGTCGCCACCTGTCCACACGAACTCGCCCACCGCCAGGTCGCATTGCGCGGCCACCAGGTGCGTGAGCAGCGCGTAGGAGGCGATGTTGAAGGGCACGCCCAGGAACATGTCGGCGCTGCGCTGGTAGAGCTGGCAGGAAAGCCGGCCCTCGGCGACGAAGAACTGGAACAGGGCATGGCAGGGCAGCAGCGCCATTTCCGGCAGCTCGCCCACGTTCCACGCGCTGACCACCAGTCGCCGCGAGGCCGGATCACGCTTCAGCGTGGCAACGACCCCGGCCAGCTGGTCGATGCTGCGACCATCCGCCGCGCCCCAGGCGCGCCACTGCTTTCCGTACACCGGACCCAGTTCGCCCTGGGCATCGGCCCACTCATCCCAGATGGTGACGCCATGCTGCCTGAGGTAGGCCACGTTGGTCTCACCACGCAGGAACCAGAGCAGCTCGTGCACCACCGATGGTATGTGCACGCGTTTGGTGGTGACCAGCGGAAAGCCCGCGGCAAGATCGAAGCGCATCTGCAGCCCGAACAGCGCCAGCGTGCCGGTGCCAGTGCGATCGCCCTTGCGCGCTCCGCGCTCCCGCACCGCGCGCAACTGGTCCAGGTAGGTCTTCACGCCGCCGTGTAGTTGCCGGAAGGACGGGGGTCGGTGCTGGCCCGCAGCAGCAGCCAGGCGCCGGCCAGCAGCATGGGCAGCGACAGCAGCTGGCCCATGGTGAACCAGTCGCCAGCCAGGTAACCGATCTGGATGTCGGGCAGCCGCACGAACTCGATGGTGAAACGCACCAGTCCGTACCAGAGCAGGCCCAGCCCGATCACCGCGCCAGCCGGCCGCGGCCGACGCGCAAACCACAGCAGCAGCAGCGCCAGTGCCAGGCCTTCGAGCGCCGCCTCGTACAGCTGCGTGGCGTGCCGCCCCACGAGCTCGCCGGTGCGCGGATCAGGCACGAGGAATCCCCAGCGGAAATCCGTGGGCGCACCCCACAGCTCGTTGTTGATGAAATTGCCGATGCGCCCGGCCAGGATGCCGAAGCCCGGCAGGGGCGCGCAGAAATCCAATACATCGATCACGCGCCGCCGCTGGGCGCGCGCATACAGCACCAGCGCCAGGATGGTGCCTACCAGCGCACCATGGAACGACATGCCGCCCTGGGTGATCTTGAAGGGATAGAGCCAGTCGTCGGTGAGCAGCTCTGGCGTATAGGGCAGCACGTACATCAGCACGTAGCCCAGTCGCCCGCCGACGATCACGCCCACCATGGCCCAGAAGATCATGTCGTCGACCTGGGTGGCACTCCAGGTGCTGCCCGGCCGCTTTGCCTGCCGCCGCGCCAGCCACCAGGCCACCGCGAAGCCGATCACGTACATGATGCCGTACCAGTGGATCTTCACCGGGCCGAGCGCCAGCGCCACCGGATCTATCTGGGGATATTGGAGCATCGCCGGATTCTACCGGCAAACGCGCGCGAACAAGGCTTTCAGATAACGCGTCTCGGGCATGGCGGGATGGACGGGATGATCAGGCGACTGCCCGCCGGCCGCAATGATGGCCAGCTGCACGCCGGCACTTTGCGCCGCAGACTGCAGGATGCGCGGGAATTCCTCGGCGGGCAGATGCCAGGAGCAGGAGCAGCTCACCAGCAAGGCATCATCCGACGCCAGCTTCAGGGCCAGCTGGTTGAGCTTCCTGTAGGCCGCCTCACCTTTCGGCAGATCCTTGCGGCGCTTCACGAACGCCGGCGGGTCGACCACCAGCACGTCAAAGCGGCGCCCCTCGGCATGCAGTGCCGCCAGCTCGTCGAACGCATCACCCCGGCGGGTCTGCAGGGTGAGCCCGTTGCGAACGGCATTTGCGGCCGCCGCTTCCAGCGCAGTCGCAGAAGAGTCCACGCACAGGGCCTCCGCGGCGCCTGCCGCCAGCGCTGAGACAGCCCACCCGCCCACGTAGCTGCATACGTCCAGCACACGCGCGCCTGGTGGCAGGAAGCCACGCAGCAGTGCGCGGTTTGCCGTCTGGTCGTAGAACCAGCCGGTTTTCTGTCCGCCGGCCAGCGGCGCATGGAAAGTCAGCGCGCCTTCGAGCACCTCGACCGAGGCGGGTGGCTCACCGTCGCTGCACAGGATCTCCTGCGGCAGGGATTCCAGGTCGCGCGCCCCGCCTTCGTGCTTCCATACCAGCATCCGCGGCTGCAGCAACTGGCGCAGTGCCGCCTCGATGTCAGCACGTCGCAGTTCCATCGCCAGGGTGGCGATCTGTCCCACCAGCACGTCGCCGAATCGGTCGACCACCAGGCCCGGCAGGCCGTCGGATTCCCCATAGACCAGCCGGTAGTGCGCCCCGCCAGTGAAACGCTCGCGCAGCCGCAGTGCCTGGCGCAGGCGGTCCGCCAGCAGCGCCGGACCGATGCTCTCGCCTTCCTCGCGGCTGTACAGCCGCGCACAGATCAATGCGCGGGGATTGGCCAGCGCGTGGCCGATGAAGCGCCGGTGATGATCGAGTACACGCACGGCCGCCCCCGGCTCGATGCCGGACAGCGGCGTGGCAGCGGTATCCACCTCATTGGCGAATACCCAGGCGTGGCCGCCACGAAGACGCCGGTCTTCGTGACGGCGCAGGATCAGGTCGGTCACGGGATCAGTCGGCCTTGATGGCCTCGATGGAGATCAGGATCTTCGTGTCCATCTTGAAGGTGGGCTTGCCGTAATCCAGGCCGAACTCGTCGCGCATGAACTTGCCGGAGGCATCGGCACCGCACACTTCCCGGCGCTGCATGGGATGGGGCTTGCACAGGAAGCTGTTGATGGTGAGCTTCACCGGCTTGGTCACGCCCTTGATTGTCAGCTGCCCGTCGACCTCGGCCGGCGTATCGCCGTTCCACTTGCTGATCCTGCCCTTGTAGGTGGCAGTAGGGAATTTCGCCACGTCGAACATGTCGGCATTCTTCGCGTGGTTGTTCATTCCGTCGTGGCCGAAGTCGATCGAGGCGGTGTCGATGGTCACGTCCACCTCGCCGGTCTTCGCCGCGACGTCGAGCACGACCTTGCCGCTGGTCTTCCTGAACTTGCCGCGCCACAGCGACAGCCCGCCCATGTGGTCAGCCTCGAAGGCCGGATAGGTGTGGGAGGGGTCGATGTTGTAGGTGGCCGGGGCGGCGATGGCCGTGCCGGCGGCAGCCAGCAGTGCAAGCGTCGTGAGTCTGCGGATCATGCGGTTTCCTCTTGCCAGAAAAGTAGTGTCGCGGGGGCCTAACGGCCACCGACGAGGTGGAACTTGATGGTGATCTTGTCATCGACGGTGCCATCCCACACCGGATCGCCGATGCCGAACGCCTTGCGCGAGATCGTGAAGGTGCCATCGAAGGTGTTGCCGTTCACGGTCACCGGCACGGTGACCGTCTGCGACTTGCCCTTCAGCGTGAGCGTGCCGGTGGCGTCGAAGCGGGTAGCCGACACCGGCTTGATCGAGGTGGACTTGAAAGTGCCCTTCGGATGCGTGGCCGTGTCGAACCACGACTTCTTGGCCAGCTCGGCACTGTAGAGCGGATCACCGATGTCGTAGCTGCCCATGTCCACTTCGATCTGTGCAGTGGACGCCGCCACATTGGCCGGGTCGTAGTTCACTTGTCCCGACCACTTGAGGAAGGGGTTTTCGACCGCCACGCCTTCCTGCTTGAAGGTGGCGGTCAGGGTGCCCTTCGTGGCCGGGCCCACGGCCAGGGGCGCGGCCATCAGCAGGCCGGATACTGCCAGCAGCGCCGGCGCCAGAAAACGCTGTGATCTTTTCATGTGGTCCTCCTCAATTGCGCCGCCACGCCAGCATGCGTTGCAGTGTGCCGTCGCGCACGATGAACTGGTGATGCAGCGCTGCCAGCACATGCAGGCCCACCACCACCACCAGCACGATCGACAGGGTCACGTGCACGTCGAGCCACGTGGCGGCCAGTTCGCGGTTGCGCTCCACCAGGTTCGGCAGTGGCACCTTGCCCAGATAGACCACCGGATAGCCGGAATAGTTGCTGTACACCCAGCCGGTCACCGGCATCACGAACAGCAGCAGGTAGAGCAGCCCGTGGCCCAGCTGCGCTCCCGTGCGCTGCCAGGCTGGCATCGCAGCCGCGAACGGCGGCGCCCGGTGGGTCAGCCGCCACAGCAGGCGCACCGTGGCCAGCAGCAGCACGGTCACGCCCACCCATTTGTGCCAGTTGTACACCTTCAGGCGCTGCGGGCTGACTGCCATTTCCGTCATCGTCCAGCCCATGAACAGTGCGGTCAGGACCAGTGCCGCAATGGCCCAGTGCAGGCCTACCGCGGTGCGGGTGTAATGGGATGCCGTCAAAAAGGGCCTCGCAGGCTAAAACGGCAAGTCTAGCCTGCGGAAGCCCCACGGAACATGAACCAGGCTGCCGCGACCATGCAAAGCCCCGCCCACAGGAAGTCCAGCTTGATGGGCGTACGCATGTAGAAAATCGCGAACGGCACGAACACCGACAGGGTGATGATTTCCTGCAGGATCTTCAGCTGCGGCAGCGTGAGCGTGGTGTGGCCGATGCGATTGGCCGGCACCTGCAGCAGGTATTCGAACAGCGCGATCCCCCAGCTCGCAAGCGCGGCCACGAACCAGGGCCGGCCACTCAGATCCCTGAGGTGCGCATACCAGGCGAAGGTCATGAACACGTTCGACAGGGTGAGCAGCGCGATGGCCACCAGCGCGGGAGGAAGGTTCGAAATCATGATGGGAATGGGCGCCGCAATGCAGATTCGTTAATCGAAGCAGGCAGTTGCCGCAGTTGCGTCACCTTTGCCGGGAACCCTTTGCCAGGCGCATTGATCTTATACTTGACTGGCTATGGACGCAGCGCGTTTGGGCGTTTGCCGTCAATCCCCGGGGGAGATCGCGAACGTGAGACTGAATCGTACTGGGCATGTGCTGGCATGGGTTGCGGGCCTTGGCGCCGCAGGCCTGTATTCCTCGGTGGCTGCCGCGGCAGCTGCACCTGCGGATGCCCATTCCCAGTGGAAAACGATCGAGACCTACTGCCTGGATTGCCACAACACCGAGGATTGGGCCGGCGGCGTGGCCTTCGACGCCATGTCGGCGGACACCATCCCGGAGGAAGGCAAGGTCTGGGAGACCGCGATCAAGAAGCTCAAGGGCGGGCTGATGCCTCCGCCGGGCAACAAGCAGCCCGGCAAGGAAGCCACCGCCCAGCTGATCAACTTCCTGGAAGGCACGCTCGACAAGGCGCAAAGCACCCCTTATGCCGGCCATATCCCGCTGCGGCGGCTCAACCGCCGTGAATACGCCAACGCGGTCTACGACCTCATCGGGCTGAAGATCGATCCGGCCACCTACCTGCCCACTGACCAGGTGGTCGATGGCTTCGACACCGACGCCGCGTCGCTGCGCGTGACGCCGGCCTTCCTCGACCAGTCCGTGTCCGCCGCACGCACGCTCGCCCTGTTTGCCGTGGGTGATGCCAAGTCGGTGCCGCTGGAGACCACATATGGTCCGGTGGCCAGCATGATCCTCTCGCTGGCAGCCCGCCCCGCCGAAGGCTCTGGCAACCAGCAGAAGTACAAGGATGGCATGCCCTTCGGCACGCGCGGCGGCATGTCGGTGGAGCATATTTTTCCCGCCGATGGCGAATACATCCTCAGCATCGGCGACATGGCGCTGGCCCGCACGGTGCCCAACATGGAGTTCGAGAACACCGTCATTGCCCTGCTCGATGGCAAGGAGTTCTGGCGCACGGTGGTGGGTGGCGAGGACGACCACCGCGGCATCGACCAGCGGCTGGATGACGCCGTGGCCAGCATCAATGGCCGCCTGAAGGACATCCGCTTCTACGCCACGGCCGGCCAGCACACCGTCGCAGTGACCTTCCTGCGTCGCAGCTATGCGGAGCACGACGATCGCTCCGCTTCACCGGGGCATTCCGATGACGGCCGCGGCTACAACCCGCTGGAAGGCGGCAACCAGCGCGTGCCGGCCGTGCATGCCATCTACATCAAGGGCCCGACGAAGATCACCGGCATGAGCGACTCGGAGAGCCGCAAGAAGATCTTCATCTGCAAGCCGGCCACCCCGGCAGAAGAACCTGCCTGCGCGCGCAGCATTGTCGAGAACCTGGCGCGCAAGGCTTTCCGCCGCCCCGTGGCGGAAGAAGACATCAAGCCGCTGATGAGCTTCTATGAGCGCTCGCGCAAGGCGGGAACCACTTTTGATGTGGGCATCCGCGAATCACTGTCGGCCATCCTCGCCAGCCCGCATTTCCTCTATCGCGCCGAGGCGATGGTCGAGGAAGGCAGCCGCGAGCTCACCGACCTGGAACTGGCCTCGCGCCTGGCCTTCTTCCTCTGGAGCAGCCTGCCCGACGACGAGCTGCTCAAACTGGCCGCGAACAACCAGTTGTCGAAGCCGGATGTGCTCAAGGCACAGGTGCGCCGCATGATCCGCGACGACCGCGGCGCCTCGCTCACGCGCGACTTCGCCTTCCAGTGGCTGAACGTCGCCAAGCTCGATGCCATCGTCCCGGCGCGTGCGCAGTTCGGCCATGCCTCCGGCGTGTACGACGTGCGTGCGGCGTTCAAGAAGGAGCTGGAACTGTTCGTCGACAGCATCCTGCGTTCGGACAGGAGCGTCGTGGACCTGCTCACGGCCGACCACACCTACATCAACGAACAGGTGGCGCAGGTGTATGGCCTCACCGACGTGCGTGGCAATGGCTTCCGCCGCGTGACGCTCACCGACCCGAAGCGCTTCGGCCTGCTGGGCAAGGGCGCCATCCTCACCATCACCGCCAACCCCAACCGCACCGCCCCCGTGCTGCGCGGCGCGTGGATCCTGGAGCGCATCCTCGGTACGCCGCCGGCGGTGCCGCCTCCAAACGTGGAGCAGCTGCCCGCCAATGTCGGCGGCCGGCCGGCTACGGTGCGTGAGCGCACCGAGGTGCATCGCAAGAACCCGGCTTGCGCCAGCTGCCATGCCGTGATGGATCCCCTGGGCTTCGCGCTGGAGAACTTCGACACCGTCGGCCAGTACCATGCGGTGGACCCGCAGTCGCGCCAGCCCATCGACTCGGCCGCCGTGATGCCCGATGGCACGCAGCTCAAGGGTCCTGAAGACCTGCAGAAGGCCCTGGCCTCCCGCGGCGACCAGCTGGCGCAGGTGATCACCGAGAAGCTGATGACCTACGCGGTGGGTCGCCACGTGGAATACCGCGACATGCCGGCCGTGCGCCGCATCGTGCGGGCCGCCGCGGCCAACAACTACCGCTTCGAGGACATCGTCCTCGGCGTGGTGAACAGCGATGCCTTCCGCCGGCGCGAGGCGGCACCACTGCCCGCGTCGACCAGGGCGCAGGCTGCGAATATCATTTCCGACAACGTTTCATCTGCTCCCTGAAGGTCTGGAGGCAAAGAGCCATGTTCCTCACCAAGAAGTACCTGTCCCGCCGCACGGTCCTGAAGGGGGCGGGCGCCGCGATCGCACTGCCGCTGCTGGATGCCATGATCCCGGCCCACACTGCGCTGGCCCAGACCGCCGCCGCTCCCCGGACCCGCCTGGGCTTCGTGTACTTCCCGCATGGGGCGGTGCAGAAGTTCTGGACGCCGGAAGGCACGGGCAGGAACTTCAAGTTCTCGCCCATCCTGAAGCCGCTGGAGCCGATGCGCGACTACGTCACTGTGGTCACCAACCTGCGCAACAAGCCGGGTGAGAGCACCAACCCGCACGGCATCATCGAATCCACCTGGCTCACCTGCAAGAGCCCGGATGACCGCACCAGCACCGGCCCGACGGTGGGCATGTCCATCGACCAGGTCGCCGCGAAGGAGATCGGCCAGGACACGCCGCTGACCACGCTGGACGTGTGCGGTGAACCCGGCGGCTCGGTGAACTTCCGCCAGGGCGGCCAGGGCCTGCCGCTGGAAGGCAATCCCCGCAAGGTGTTCTTCACCATGTTCGGCGCCGGCGATTCCAACGCCGACCGCATGGCTCGCCTGGAATTCACGGGCAGCATCCTGGACTACACGCAGGAGGCCACGAAGAGCCTCAGCGGCAAGCTGGGAGCTTCCGACCGCGCGCTGATCAACGACTACCTCGAGTCCGTGCGCGAGGTCGAAAGCCGCGTGCAGAAGCTGATGGCCAAGGCCGACAGCCTGGGCAACCTGCCCGATGCACCCATCGGCGCACCGGATGACTTCGGCGAGCTGCTGGACATCCAGTTCGAGATGATTGCGCTGGCCTTCCAGACCGGCCAGACGCGCATCGCCTCAATGCGCATGATGCGCGAGGCCACCATGCGCACCTTCCCGTCGGTGAACGTCGATGAAGCCTTCCACCCGCTCTCGCACCATGGCGAGGACTCGGACAAGCACGAGAAGCTGGTGCGCGTGCAGGCCTACCAGACCGAGCGCTTCACGCGCTTCATCAAGCGCCTGTCGGAGATCAAGGAAGGCAACGGCAACCTGCTCGACAATTCCATCATCCTGTTCGGCTCCAACATGGCCAACAGCGACCTGCACAACAACAACCCGCTGCCGCAGCTGCTCGCGGGCAAGGGTGGTGGAATCAAGGGTGGCCAGCACCTGGCCATGCCGAAGGACACCCCGCATGCCAACATCCTGCTGACGATGGCGCAGCGGGCCGGCGTGAAGCTGGAGAGCTTCGGGGATTCCACCGGCGCCTTCAGCGAAGTCTGAAGATGCGACATCAGGTGAGGCACGGAGTCGGGGGGGGGGGGGGGGGGGGGG
>JALYWF010000187.1 GCA_030852845.1 Pseudomonadota bacterium | reverse complement strand
AGCGGCGGCACTGGCGGCCGGTCCGGCGGACGCCGCCGGCAAGCGCGTGAAAGCGGGCGAGCGCATCAAGGAATGTCGCAGCTGCCCGGAGCTGGTGGAGCTGCCGGCCGGGGAATTCATGATGGGTTCGCCGGAAAGCGAGCCGGAGCGCGACCCTGACGAACCACAGCACCGCGTGACCATCAAGCGCGCCTTCGCCATCGCCACCACGCAGGTCACATGGAACCAGTGGGAAGCCTGTGTGCGGGACAACTGGTGCGAAGGAGCAGAGATCGACCGCGCCCTGCGTTCCAATGCCGATGGCTCGCGCAATCCGAACTACAAGGACTACGGCCGCGGCACGCGACCGGCAGTGGGAATGAGCTGGTACGACGCGCAGCGGTTCGTCGGATGGCTCAACTGGAAGACCGGCCATGACGACCTCTACCGCCTGCCTTCCGAGGCCGAGTGGGAATACGCCGCCCGCGCCGGCACGACCACCCCCTATCCCTGGGGCGCGACCATCGACTACAACCGCGGCAATTTCGGCAAGCCCGGGCACGGCGAACGCGGCCCGCATACCGACGGCGCCGATCGCTGGGGCAATGAGACCGCCCCGGTCGGCTCCTTTCCGCCCAATGCCTGGGGCCTGTACGACATGCACGGCAATGTCTTCGAATGGACGCAGGACTGCTATGAGGCGGACATGAAGAATTCGCCCCTGGACGGCAGCGCCAGTACCGAGGGCGACTGTTCGGTGCGTGTGTTCCGCAATGGCACCTTCACCAGCAATCCCTACATGCATCGCTCGGCGCGCCGCGGGGCGCCGTATGCCGCCAACACGCGCGGCCGCGACTACCTGGGCTTCCGCGTGGCCAGGTCGCTGGAGTGATCAACATGAAGCGTCGCGGGATTGCCTCTCTGGCTGCGGTTGTCGCCGCCGGTATCGCGCTGGCTGCATTGCCGGCTTCGGCCGCAGCGCCTTCACCTCCAGACCTCAACGGCATCTGGAGCCCCGTCGGCACCGGTACCGGCGGTGCCCGCGGCGAGGGGGCAGGCCAGTCACTGCCGCTACGGCCCGAAGCGAAGCAGCGCCACGACGCCTTCAATGCCATCGTTTCGCCCACGGGCGACACGCCAGGGGGCGTGTGCCTGGGCGCCGGCATGCCCGGCATGCTGATGGGCGGCGGCGGCTACCCGATGGAAATCATCCAGCAGCCCCGCCAGATCACGATGATCTTCGAGCTGCACGGCGAGGCGCGGCGGGTGTATTTCGGCGACCGCAATGCACCCGTGAAGGATCGCGTGCCAGGCCGCAGTGGCTATTCCAGCGGACGCTGGGAAGGCAATGAGCTGGTGATCGAGACCACCAGCCTCGTCGAGCAGCTCGACCAGCGCACCACGCCCCACTCGGAGCACGCCGTGATCGTCGAGCGCTATCGCGTGGAAGGGCCCGACGGCCAGGGACGGCGCGTGCTGGTCGCCGACGTCACCATGACCGATCCGGAGTTCTACGCCCAGCCGGTGAAGTTCACGCGGCGCTGGACCGAGGTGCCCGGCGGGCACCTGCTGCCCTACGAATGCAACGAGGAGTTCTGGTTCAACCGGGTGGAAGAGCTGGCGAAGAAGGCGGGCCGCAAGCTGCCCTGAAGGCAAGGCGCAGCCACCGGTGCCTCACGGCGCCACGCGGCGCTCCCGGATCAGCCAGGCGCCATCGCGCCGCGTGAGGTAGTCCTCGGAACTGCCCATCAGGTCCACGGTCATCGGCTTGCCGGTGCCGTGGGCCACCAGGTACATCCAGTACGCGCGCACCACTGCGTTGTCGGCATCGATGAACTCGATGGACTGGTTGGTTACCACATGGTGCGTGGCCGTGGCGGCGACGCCCTCGCGGGCGCGACGCTCGGCGCGTGATTTCATCACCGGTTCCACGTAGCGGCGGATGGCGACCTTGCCCTCATGGCTGCCTTCTTCCGCGACGAAGCGGGCATCGTCGGTGAGCGTGGCCAGGTAGCCCTCGAGGTCCGCATCATCAAGACCGCGCACGTAGCGGCGCAGGGTCTCCTCGATGGCCATGCGGTCCTGGGCCAGGGTGGAGGCGGGCTGTGCCGGTGCCACGGCGACATCCGCCCCGCCGGAAGAGGAGGACGCGCCACAGGCGGCCAGTGCCATCGCGACGGTCACCGGTGCGAGCAGCTTCAGGTGCAGGAGTTTCATGTTGTTCCCCGGGTACGTCGTCAATCCACGATGGCCTGGTACACCAGCGTCTCGAACTGCGCGGCCATGCCCGGCCCGTCGGCGCCGCCCATCCGCTGCACCATGAACACGGCCACGAGGTCTTCCGCCCGGTCGACGAAAAAATGCGTGCCGGCCGCGCCAGACCAGCCGAAGGTGCCGGCCGAGGTGAGGTTGCCGGCCTGCGCCGGACTGAGCACCACGCGCACGCCCAGGCCATAACCCTCGCCGCCGGCCGTGCCGCCGCCCGCGGCGCCGCGGGTGACACCCGCCGGCAGGTGGTTGGAATCCATCAGGTCGATGGTCTTGCGCGAGAGCAGGCGTACGCCGTCCAGCTCGCCGGAGTTCACCAGCATCTGCGCGAAGCGGCCGTAGTCGGCAGCCGTGGTGGAGATGCTGAATCCGCCCAGCACGCGCGTGGCGGCGCCCGGTGCGTCCAGGGCGCCATTGGGCGTGAGCTTGCCGTCCTGGCCCACGGTGTAGATCACGGCGAACTTGTCCTTCAGCGCATCCGGCCGGCCGAATACGGAATTTTTCATCCCCAGCGGCTCGAAGATGCGCTGGCGCACGAACTGGTCGAAGGGCATGCCGGACAGCACTTCCACCAGCCTGGCCTGCACGTCATGCGAGACCGAATAGATCCACTGCGTGCCCGGCTCGTAGGCCAGCGGCACGGTGCCCAGGCGTTTGGTGAGATCGGTGAGCGTGCCGCCCATCACGTCCGCCTCGCGATAGGCATTGTCGATGCCGCGGTTGCCGGCCGCGCCGTAGAGGAAACCCGCGGTGTGCCGGAAGACATCCTGGATGATGGGCTGGCGCGCGGGAGCCTTGAGGATCATCTTTCCGCCCGCGCCTTCGCCGGCGTACAGCTTCAGGTCTGCCAGCTCCGGCAGGTAGCGGGCCACCGGGTCACCCAGCTGGAAGCGTCCTTCCTCGTACAGCATCAGCAATGCGACGCTGGTGATGGGTTTGGTCATCGAATACACATAGAAGTACGCATCGGGGGTCATCGCACGCTGCGCCCCGATGTCGGCCATGCCGTAGGCGTCCTCGTGCACCACCTCGCCGTGGCGCGCGATCCATGTGACCACGCCGGCGATCTTTCCTTCGTCCACCAGGCGGTGGAAGTGATTGTCCAGGTGCTGCAGGCGCTCCTTCGACATGCCCGCGGCCACGCCGGCCTGGGCCGGTGTGTTCGATTGCCCGCTGCTGCCCTGGCAGGCCGCCAGCGCCGTGGCGAAAAACAGGCCTGCTGCGATGCGCGGCCAGATCGCCGCCGCACTGGTGTTTTTCCCGTCAGTCATGTTTTCCCCCTTCCTTGATCCGCAGCCCGTAGCCCTTGCAGTTCAATGCGATGAGCACGCCCGCACAGGCCATGAAACCGCCGAGCACCCCCACACCCGCGGTGCGGCTGCCCAGCCATTCGGTGAGCTGGCCCAGCAGGTACGGGCCGGCGAAGCCGCCCAGGTTGCCGAAGGAGTTGATGACGGCCAGGCCCGCCGCCACGCCCACGCCAGTGAGCATGGACCCGGGGAAACTCCAGAACAGCGCCGTGGCCACCAGTGCACCGGTGGTGGCCAGCGACAGCAGCACCGCCGTGACGAGCGTGTTGTCTGTCCAGGTCGCGCTCAGCGCCAGGCACACCCCGCCGCCCACGGCCGCGATGGTCGCGTGCCAGCGCTTCTCGTTGACCCGCTCCGCATTGCGCGTGATCAGCACCGACATTACCGCGCTGCTGAAATAGCAGGCCGCGGTGATCAGCCCGATGACCAGCACGGACTGGATGCCCGTCTCGCCGATGATGGTGGGCAGCCAGAAGTTGATGCCGTACACCCCGGT
>JALYWF010000026.1 GCA_030852845.1 Pseudomonadota bacterium | reverse complement strand
GATGACGGGCTGCTGGTGGATTTCATCCCGCATATTGCGGTGACGGCAGAGCTGCAGCGGAAACTGCTGGTGACCAATCCGATGCGGCTGTACTGGCCGGAAGAGGCCGGCGGATAGCGCCGGACTTGGCCTGATGACACGACTTTTCCAGCTTTCCGGCGCGGCTTCCAGCAGTGCTGCGGTTGAGGAATGGTTGGGCCACTGGGCCGACGAGCGCGGCATCATCGCGCGGCGCTGGTTTCGCAGGCTGCGCGAGTGTGGACGCGACGTGGAAGAGGTGCTCCACGACGGCATGCCCACCGCTTGCGTCAGGCAGGCGGCCTTTGCCTACGTGGCCGTGTTCAAGTCCCACGTCAATGTCGGCTTTTTCAATGGCGCGGGCCTGCCTGACCCAGCCGGGTTGCTGGAGGGTGAGGGCAGGCACATGCGCCATGTGAAGCTCCGCCCTGGCCTGGCGGTCGATGAGGCGGCCCTGGATGCGCTGGTCGCCGCGGCGTACAAGGACATCAAGACCCAGCTGCGCGCTGGCTGAGTCGCGCCAGCGCCGCTCAACCGAAGCGGGCAACAAACTCCCGCTGCACCTGCACCGGGTCGTTATTTCCGGCGGAGGGCTGCGCCAGTTGCGACGCCCTGTAGCCGGTGCGCACGCCCTGCACGAGCGCTACCTCGCCCACGACGGTGAAAACCACGCGCCAGTCCTGCACCGCCAGTTGCAGCCCGCCGCCGCCGAGGTGGCGGATGCGGCGATAAGGATGGGGTTGTGGCCCCAGCTTCAGCGTGGCCTCGATGCGCTCGCGCAGCGGCAATGGTGAGCGTGCCGCGATCCATGCCAGCTGCTCCTCCGCCCGCGCGCTGAATTCCACCACCCAGTCACGCCGCGGATCTGCGGCGAGCCAGCCCTGGCCGGATTCGGGGAAGGCGTCGGTGTAGGAAACGTAGGGCTTGATGTCGAGGATGGGTGTGCCATCGAGCAGGTCCACATCGCGCACGAACAGCTGCAGGCCCTCGATGCGCTCCAGCCGCAGCACGGAAAGTCCCAGCGGGTTCGGTCGATGGGGCGAGCGCGTGGCCAGCACGCCCTTGCGGCCGGAGCCGGACCGCGGTGGCAGCACTTTCGGCCGCCAGCCCTGGTTGCGGTCGAACCAGAAGATCACCCAGATGCGCTCCCAGCCAGTGAGATCCTCGATGGCGTGCTCCAGGTTCATGCCGGGCAGCAGCTCGATGACGCCCGGCACATCGGCCGCCGCCGCGGGCTGGCGCGGCGCTTCCACCTTGGTGGCCCATGAAGTGCGCAGGTGGCCGATGGGCGTTACGGTGAGCGTCTGCTGCATGTGCGTGCGTCGTGCCGTGGCACGACCGGCAGATCAGCGGTTGGCGAGACGGCGCGTGGCCTGGCGGAACATGTCCACCGCCGGCTGCGCGGCCGGACGCTGTGCGCGTGGACCCACCAGCAGGATCAGCGAGGTGCTCGGCAATGGCGGCCCGAGTTTCACGATGCGTCCGTCGGTGAGGCCGTTGGCGGCATGATGATCAAACAGCACCGCGAAACCGTGCCCTTCCAGGCACATGTTGGCAATCACATCGGGGAACTGCGAGCGCGCGATGATGTTCGTCGGTTCGATGCCTGCTTCTTTCAGGATGCGCCACATGAAACGCGTGGGCTTGAACTCGTCCGGCGGCATGATCCATGGGAGGTCCGACAGGCGCACGCCACGCGCTGCGCGCCTGGCCAGCTGCGGCGAGCAGTAGATCGACACGCCCACGGTGTTCACCACTTCGGACTGCAGGCGGTCATCGACCTGGAAGTCCCCGGTGAACACGGCAAGGTCCACCTCGCCGGAAAGCACCATGGGCGCTGCGCCGCGCGTCGGGTGCAGCGGTACGAAGTCCAGCTGGATGTTCGGATTCTGTTCGCAGAAGGTAGGCAGCCGCGGGCGGATGTAGGCGTCGAGCAGCAGCGGTGTGGCGGTGACGGCAAGGCGGATGGCTCGCGGCCCACGCGTGTGCCGCGTCTGCTGCTCCATCTCCTGTCGTCCGACCACCAGCTCCTTCGCCTTCTCGAGGAACACGCGTCCTTCATCGGAGAGCTCAGGTGGTGAGCCGCGGCGACGTTCGAACAGGTTGTGGCCGAGATGACCCTCGAGCGCGCGGATCTGGTTGCTGATGGAAGGCTGGCTCACGCCGAGTCGTTCGGCCGTGCGACGGAAATTGCAGTCGCCGGCGGCGGCTACGAAGATCTCAAGCTGCCGGAAAGTGATCGACATGAGTGTGGCCCGCGAGGCAGTCGCAGCGAGTATAAGCGACGCGTGATATGTGGCCAGACGGTAATAACTGCGCAGTTATTTGCAGGCATGGCGCACTGAATGGCCGGGCATAAAAAAACCCCGCCTTTCGGCGGGGTCATGAGTGCGCGATCGTCCCAAGTTCAAACAACAATGCATGGACGAAAAAATTTCACCCGGGTGGTGTGACTGGACCTTTCAGTCCGGCCGATCGACGGTCGGCCAAGGCGTTCTCGCCTTCTGTCGCACCGCAGCGAACCCGCAAATGGAGCCGTTGCCTGCCGTGCCCAACATCATCGCCTGGGCTTCTTTTGTGTCTTCGATCCAACAACAGACCGAATCTTCAAGAATTCCAGACAGTTAGCCGAGGGGAAATCCGCTACGACCAACTGTTGGGGTCGAGTGTAGCGCGATTGTTGTTGCAAATAAACTGTCGCCACGAAAAAACAGCGTCTTTTCGTCGCATTGATCCAACAGGCAGGGGTCGTGAGGGGCTCAGGAGCCCCTCACGGGAGAGGATCAGGCAGCCAGCGCCGTGCGGAGGCGTTTCATTGCCGCCACTTCGATCTGGCGGATGCGCTCCGCCGACACGCCGTACTCGGCAGCCAGCTCGTGCAGCGTGGCCTTCTCGTCGGCCAGCCAGCGCCGGCGCAGGATGTCCTTGCTGCGGGCGTCGAGGCCTTCCAGCGCGACGCCGAGCCGGTCGCGCTGGTCCGCATCCCATTCCTCGTTCTCGGCTTCCTGGGCCGGATCGGAACCGGGCGCAGGCAGGAAGTAGGCGGGACCGTGCGGGCGCTCATCGTCCCCGGCATCGGGGGTGGGATCGAAGGACATGTCGCGCGCGGCAAGCCGCTGCTCCATCTCGGTGACTTCGGCGGGCTCCACGCCCAGGTCGCGGGCCACGGCCTGCGTCTCGTCGTGCGTCAGCCAGCCGAGGTTCTTCTTCATCCTGCGCAGGTTGAAGAACAGCTTGCGCTGGGCCTTGGTGGTGGCGACCTTCACCAGGCGCCAGTTGCGCAGCACGTAGTCGTGGATTTCAGCGCGGATCCAGTGCACGGCGAAGGACACCAGGCGCACGCCCTGGTCGGGGTCGTAGCGCTTCACGGCCTTCATCAGGCCGACATTGCCTTCCTGCACCAGATCGCCCAGGGGCAGGCCATAGCCGGAGTAGCCGCGTGCAATGTGCAGCACGAAGCGCAGGTGCGACATCACCAGCTGGCGCGCGGCCGCGAGGTCATCCTCGTTGCGGAAACGGGTGGCCAGCTCATGCTCCTGCTCACGGGTGAGCACGGGGATGCGCGCCACGCGATCGGCATAGGCCTCGAAGCTGCCCAGTGGACCGGCCAGCAGGGTGTCCGGGCGGGCGACCAGCATTTGGGTTGCAGTCACGACAGGGATACCTCCTTCCTGGAACCTGATGTTAGCACTCTGGGGGTTGGAGTGCTAAGAGGGGTGGAGGTTCCCCAAAAAGAGGACTGGATTCCCTTTTAAAACAGGAGCTTGAAAATCAGGCGCGAGGCTCGATGCGGGCCAGGTGCCGGGCGGCCGCAAGGCCCGCTCCGAGCAGTCCCAGGAGGGCCCCGACGCCCAGCAGCGTGCCCGCATCCCGCAGCGTGGGGGTGAGCAGCCGGAAGCCGCTGCCATAGCTCTGTGCGAGTTTCGCCACGGGGGCATTCAGCAGGCTGAGTCCCACCAGGACGAGCAGGGCGGCAAGCAGCGCTCCACACAGCCCGTAGAAAAGGCCGGTGTAGAGGAAGGGCCGGCGCACGAAGGCGTTGCTGCCACCCACGAGTTTGGTCACCTCGATCTCGGCGCGCCGGTTGTAGATCTCCAGGCGCACGGTGTTGCCGACGATGGCCAGCACGCCCACGCCCAGCAGCACCGAGGCGCCGGTGACCAGCCCTCGCAGCAGCTGCAGGATGGCATCGAGGCGCACGATCCAGTCGCGGTCCATCTGCACCGAATCCACCTCGGGCCATGCGGCGAGGAATTCGCGCAGCGAGGCCATGCGCGCAGGGTCGGTGGCGCCGGCTTCGGGGCGCACCTCCAGGGCATGTGGCAGGGGATTCGAACCCAGCGCCTTCAGCACCTCGCCGAATCCGCCCTGGGCGGAGAAGGATTCCAGCCCTTCCTCGGCGCTGATGAGCTTCACGCTGGCAATGCCGCTGCGCTGGCGCAGGCTGGCGGCCAGCTGCTGGGCTTTCTCCAGCGGCACGTCCTGCTTGAAGTACAGGTTCACGTCCACCGAGGTGGCGAAATCTCCCGTGGCCTGACGCACGCTGACGATGGCGAGGCCGAGCGCGGTGGGCAGGGTGAGGGCGATGGCGATCACCAGTACGGTGAAGGCGGTGTTCAGCGGCGAGCGCGCCAGGCGCCCGGCGGCAAAAAGCGCGGACTGCAGATGACGCGTGAGCCAGCCGCTCATCGCTGCGCCTCCATGTGCGGCAGGTCGAACGCCGGCGGCGGAGCGGTGTTCTGCACCCGGCCTGCATCCACGATGATCTCGCGCAGGCCCCAGGCGCTCACGATGTCCAGGTCGTGCGTGGCGATGACCACGGTGACGCCCACGTCGTTGAAGCGGCGGAACAGCTCCATGATCTCCAGCGACAGCGCAGGGTCGAGGTTGCCGGTGGGTTCGTCGGCGATGATGAGCCTGGGCTTGCTGACCACCGCGCGCGCGATGCCCACGCGCTGCTGCTCGCCCACGGAAAGCTCCAGCGGCAGCGCCGTGGCGCGGTCGAGCAGGCCCACCTGGTCGAGCGCGGCGCGCACGCGGCGGTCGATGTCCTTCAGGGAAATTCCCGTTTCGGCGGCGTGCAGTGGCAGTGCCACGTTGTCAAAAATGCTGCGCTCGGTGAGCAGGCGGTGGTCCTGGAACACCACGCCCAACTCGCGACGGAAGGCGGGAATGCGGCGCACCGACAGCGCAGAGGTGTTGTGGCCGTTCACCAGCACCAGCCCGCGAGTCGGCCGTTCCAGCAGCGCGATCAGTTTGAGGATGGTGCTCTTGCCGGCGCCGGAGCGGCCGGTGAGGAAGACCATCTCGCCAGTGCCGACCTCGAAGCTGGCGGCGCTGAGGGCCTCACGGCCGTTTGGATAACGCTTGCTGGCCCGATCGAAGCGGATCATGCGCTGGACTTTACACTGCCAGCGCCCCCGAGCAGGCCATCGACAAAGGCCTCGGGCTGGAATTCGCCGAAGTCCGCCGGCTGCTCGCCGATGCCGATGAAGCGGATGGGCAGGCCCAGCTCGCGCGCGATGGCAACCACGATGCCCCCGCGGGCGGTGCCGTCGAGCTTCGTCAGCACCAGGCCGGTGACGCCCACCGCGGCGTGGAACTCACGCGCCTGCGCGAGTGCGTTCTGCCCCTGGTTGGCATCGAGCACCAGCAGCACCTCATCCGGAGCCGCCGGATCAACCCGCGTGAGCACACGGCGGATCTTCTTCAGCTCTTCCATCAGGTGCCCCTGGCTGTGCAGGCGGCCGGCGGTGTCGGCGATGAATACATCGAAGCCCCGCGCCTGCGCGGCGCGCAGGGCATCGAACACCACGGCGGCAGGGTCGGCGCCGCTGGCCTGCTGCACGATCTCGGCGCCGCTGCGCTCCGCCCAGATGTCCAGCTGCTCGGCGGCGGCGGCGCGGAAGGTGTCGCCCGCGGCCAGCAATACCTTGTGGCCATCCTGTCGCAGGCGCAGCGCCAGCTTGCCGATGGAGGTGGTCTTGCCCGAGCCGTTCACGCCAACAACCATCACGGTGTAGGGACGCCGGCCACGCGGGATGGTGAGTGGCTTCGCGCAGGGCTGCAAAATGGCGAGCAGCTCGGCGCGCAGCACCGCCAGCAATGCGTCCGCATCGGCCAGCTCGTGCCGGGCCACGCTGGCACGCAGCTTTTCGAGGATGGACTGCGTCGCGGCCACGCCCAGGTCGGCGCCGATGAGCCGCGCCTCCAGATCATCGAGCAGCTCTGCATCGATCTTGCGGCCACGGAAGAGGCCGGCAAAATCCCCTGCAAGACGCGTCGCGCTGCGCGAGAGCTTCTCGCGCAGGCGGCCAAAAAATCCGGGAGACTCGGCCATGTACTGCTTGCTGGCGCCCTCGGGAAAAAGCAGCGGGGAGGAGCAGCGCATTGTAATAGGCTTCGCGCATGAAACGCTCCTTTGGTGAACTGCGCATCATTGGCGGTGCCCTGCGTGGCCGCAAATGGCGCATTCCCGACGCACCGGGCCTGCGACCCACGCCCGACCGTGTACGCGAGACGCTGTTCAACTGGCTGGCGCCGCATATCGCGGGCATGCGTGTGCTCGACCTGTTCGCCGGCAGCGGTGCGCTGGCCTTCGAGTCACTGTCGCGCGGTGCGGCCTCGGCGGTGCTGGTGGAACAGAACGCGGCGGCGCTGGCGGTGCTGCGCGAGACGGTCACGCGTTTCGGCCTCGCCGCCCGCGTCGAACGGTCCGAGGCACTGGCCTTCCTGCGCTCGCAGGTGGCGCACAGCTGCGACCTGGTGTTCCTCGATCCGCCCTTCGATTCCGACCTGCTGGGGCCGGCGCTGCGCCTGGTCGGCGAACGGACCCTGCTGTCGCCCGGCGGCTTCTGTTATGTGGAATGTGCCGCCGGCAGGGATCTGCCCGGGTTGCCACCAGGCTGGGCCTTGCATCGTTCCGGGAAGGCTGGCGAGGTCGGGTATCATCTGCTGCATGACGCGCCGAGCGATTTATCCCGGGACATTTGATCCGGTCACCAATGGCCACAAGGACCTGGTGCGCCGGGCCGCAGGCATTTTTGACCAGGTGCTGGTGGCAGTGGCCGCCAATCCCGGCAAGACACCGATGTTCACGCATGAGGAGCGCGTGGCACTCTCGCGCAGCGTGCTGGCCGACATCCCCAACGTCGAGGTGGTGGGTTATTCGGGCCTGACCGCCGAGTTCATGCGGCAGCAGCAGATCCGCATCGTGGTGCGCGGCCTGCGGGCGGTGTCCGACTTCGAGTTCGAGTTCCAGCTCGCCAACATGCAGC
Source organism: Pseudomonadota bacterium (assembly GCA_030852845.1). Taxonomy (GTDB): domain Bacteria; phylum Pseudomonadota; class Gammaproteobacteria; order Steroidobacterales; family Steroidobacteraceae; genus ZC4RG30. Next base: position 8,971 of record JALYWF010000026.1, on the reverse strand, counting down.
GTCATCTGCTGTCCGGCATCGAAACGGTCTTCCTCACGCCGCAGGAGCAGTTCACTTTCATCTCCTCGACGCTGGTGCGCGAGATCGCCGTCTATGGCGGTGACGTGAGCCAGTTCGTCGACCCGCTGGTGTCCGCGGAACTGCGCCGCAAGCGCACGCAGTAGTCATGGCCCGCGGGCTGCTCTCCCTGGTCTTGTGGTTCGGCGCGCCGTTGGCGCTGGCCGCAGACAGCACGCCGTTGCTCGAGGCCGCCTACCGAGCAGATGCATCCCGCGTGGCGCAATTGCTGCGGGAAGGTGCCGATCCCGGCGAGGCCAATGACTTCGGGGCCACGCCGCTGTTCGAAGCCGCACGTCGCGGCGACACCGCAGTGCTCAAGCTGCTGCTCGACGCCGGGGCCGATCCCCGCCGGGCCAATGCCGAGGGTGAGACGGCGCTGATGATCGTGGCGCGCACCGGCAATGTGGAGGCCGCGAAGCTGCTGGTGAAGGCTGGCGCGCAGGTGGATGCGCGCGAAAGCTGGGGCGGCCAGACCGCGCTGATCTGGGCGGCGGCGCAGGACCAGCCGCAGATGATCCAATACCTGGCCTCGAAGGGCGCCGACGTCAACGCGCGTTCCGCCGTGCGCGACTGGCCGCGCCGCATGACGGCGGAGGAAAGACCCAAGGACCTGAACCGCGGTGGCCTGTCAGCGCTGCTGTTCGCGGCGCGCAATGGTCACCTCGACAGCGTGCGCACGCTGCTGAAGGCCGGCGCCGACATCAACTTCTCCGATCCGGACGGCAGCACCGCGCTGATCCTGGCGCTGATGAACGGACACTGGGATACGGCGCGCCTGCTCATCGAATCCGGCGCCGACGTGCACACCTGGGACTGGTGGGGCCAGACACCGCTGTACATGGCGGTGGACATGAACACCTTGCCCACCGGTGCGCGCACTGAACTACCCGCGATGGACCAGGCAACCGGCCTCGACATCATCCGCCTGCTGCTGGCGCGCGGCGCAAATCCCGATGCACAGCTGAAACTGCGCCCGCCCTATCGCATGGTGTCGCAGGACCGCCTGGCCGATCCGGCCATCGACTACGGCGCCACGCCGCTGCTGCGTGCCGCGAAGGCCGCGGACCTGCCGGCGATGCAGGCCCTGCTCGACGCCGGCGCGCTGGTGGATCTGCCCAATGCCTATGGCCACACGCCGCTGATCGTGGCGGCGGGCGCCACGCGCGGCCGCGCCGTGCCCACGCGTGGCGGCAACTACAACGAAGAGCGCGCCATCGAGGCGGCAAAGCTGCTGCTGGCGGCCGGCGCCAACGTCAATGCCGCCGCTTACAAGCCCCCCGGCGGCAGGCACGGCGAAATCCGCTGCACAGGCTACGTGGTGATCCCCGACTGTTATGTGGGCGAGACCGCCATGCACGGCGCGGCGCTGCAGGGCTGGCCGAAGCTGGCGCAGGTGCTGAAAGAGGCGGGCGCCAACGTGAATGCCGAGGATGCCGACGGCAAGACGCCGCTGGACTATGCGATGGGCCGCTACCGCCTGGGCTTCCTCGAGAACGCGCCGGCGCCGAAGAACGAGATGGCCGCAGCGCTGCGCAAGCTGGGCGCGACGAAGGAATCCCCGGATGCGCCGCCGCTGCCGCCCGGCGCGCGGCCCGTCGTCGTCGCCGAAGTGCCCGCGCTGCCTTACTGAGCCCGCCTGGCCTTGCCGGGCTTTTTCACCTTCTTCACCGGCGCCGCATCGGGCAGCACCACCTCGATGCGCGGCGCACGCCCGGCGCGCTTTGGCAGCAGGCCCTGCTGGTGCAGTTCCACCGCGCGCCACAGGTACCAGGCTCCGGCCGAGCGATACGGCTTCCAGCGTTCCGCGTAGGCCAGCAGGGCCCGGGGTTTCGGCAGTCCCTTCAGCCCGTAGGCCAGCCGGAAGCCATTGCGCACGCCGTAGTCATCGGCGGGCATCACATCGTGCCGGCCGAGGTGGAACATCAGCAGCATCTGCGCCGTCCAGGGGCCAACGCCGCGCACCGCCACGCAGCGCGCGATCACCTCGTCGTCTTCCAGCGTGGCCAGCACCTCATCCGCCGGCAGCCTGCCGTCGAGCACGTGCGCAGCCAGGTCCTTCAATGCCGCGATCTTGGCGAAGGAGAAGCCCACTGCCCGCAGGGATTCCGGCGTGGCCACGACCAGTTGCTGCGGGGTGGGGAAGCTGCCGCCATGCAGGTCAACCAGGCGCCCGATGATCTTGCCGGCCACCACGACGGAGAGCTGCTGGCTGGCGATGGAGCGGGCCAGCGTCTCGAACACCGTGCGACCCGGCTTGCGGCGGAGGTCGTAGGCCGTCGAAATTGAAACAATAGAAGCCACCACGGGGTCTTTTGTGGCGAAATGACGCAGTAATCGAGCCTTCATCCCCTTGCCTTTGCCCGCTCTATTGCTGGCAGGTCGGGCACCAGTAGGTGGCCCGCTGGCCCTGCACGCGCTGCTTCACCAGTGCCCCGCAGCGCAGGCATTGCGCCCCGGCACGGCCGTAGACGAACAGCTTCTGCTTGAAGTAACCCGGTTCTCCGCCCGCGCCCACGTAATCGCGCAGGGTCGTGCCGCCGGCGAGGATGGCCTCACCCAGCACCGTCCTGATCGAATCCACCAGCGTGGCGCACTCCGCGCGCGTCAGCGAGCGCGCCGCACGTCCCGGGCGGATGCCGGCGCGGAACAGCGCCTCGCTTGCATAGATGTTGCCTACCCCCACCACCAGCTGGCTGTTCATGATGGCCAGTTTCACGGCCACCCGGCGCCGGCGCAGCACCCCGTGCAGGTAGTCCGCATCGAAGGCCTCATCCAGTGGTTCTGGCGCCAGGTCGCGCAGCAGCGGGTGGCCCGCCGGATCACCGGTGAGGTGATGCAGGCTGCCAAACCGCCGTGGATCGTTGAACCGCAGCGTCCAGCCGGAATCGAGCTCCACGTCGAAATGATCGTGCGTCTCGCGCGCAGTGCTCACCGGCAGCACGCGCAGGCTGCCCGACATCCCCAGGTGCACCATCAGGTGGCCCTCGTCCAGGCGCAGCAGCAGGTACTTCGCGCGCCGCTGCACGGCATGGATGCGCTGCCCCTGTGCCCAGGCCGGCAGGCGCGCATGCACGCGCCAGCGCAGGCGCGGCTGGTGCACAGGCAGGCGGATGATGGTGCGGTCGGTGACATGTGGCGCGATGCCGCGCGCAGTGGTTTCGACTTCCGGCAGTTCAGGCATGTTCAGCGGGAGTATCGCACCGGCGTCCACGCTGTCCAGAAGTCGCCAGCTGCCTGCACCGGGCGGTTTGTGGAACCCACAAAACGCAAAACCCGCCGAAGCGGGTCTTGCGCGGACTAGCAAGTGCCTGGAGAGGGCCGCTTACTTGATCTTCGTTTCCTTGTAGGTGACATGCTTGCGCACCACCGGGTCGTACTTCTTCGTCTCCAGCTTTTCTGGATGGAGGCGCTTGTTCTTCATCGCCACGTAGAAGTGTCCGGTGTTGGCGGACGACAGCAGCTTCACTTTTTCGCGCATGGCAGGGTCCTTTAAACAGACGCGCCGGAGGCGCGCATCTTCGCGATCACGGCATCGATGCCGTTCTTCTCGATGGTGCGCAGGCCGCGGCTGGAAACGCGCAGCTTGATCCAGCGCTTTTCGTCTTCCAGCCAGAAACGCTGCTCGTGCAGGTTGGGCAGGAAGCGGCGCTTCTTCTTGTTGTTGGCATGCGAGACGGTGTTGCCGACCGCCGGGCGCTTGCCGGTCACTTCGCAGACGCGGGACATGGCGTGATCCTTGGATTCCAGTTGCGGCGCCCGGCCGGAGGCAGGGAGCCAAAAAAGGGCGTGCTTTATACCAGCCGGGGCAGGTTGCGGGCAAGGGCCGGTGCCCGGCAGAGGCGCGGCGGCCGCGTGGAGGCCCGCCCGCGATGGCCGCGCCTAGAGTACCCCCCGCTCGGCCAGCGACACACAGCGGCTGTCGCCCACAATCAGGTGGTCCAGCACCCGGATATCCACCAGCCCCAGGGCATCGCGCAACCGCAGCGTGATCAGCTCGTCCGCCTGGCTGGGCTCGGCCACCCCGGAAGGATGGTTGTGGGCCAGGATCACGGCTGCTGCATTGCGGCAAAGTGCCTGCCGCACCACCTCGCGCGGATGCACGCTGGCCCCATCGATGGTGCCCCGGAACAGCTCGTCGAAGGCAATCAGCCGGTGCCGGTTGTCGAGGAACAGGGCGCAGAACACCTCGTAGGGCAGGTCGCGCAGCTGCGCCACCAGGAAAACCCGGGTGGCCGCCGGGGACCCCAGCAGTGGGCCAGCGGCTGCCTCCTGCTGGAAATGGCGGCGGGAGAGCTCCAGCGCAGCCTGCATCAGTCCGTAACGGCGCTGACCCAGTCCCGGAATGTCGCTGCATCGCCCCCGGTCGGCCGACATCAGTCCGCGCAATGAGCCGAAATGGCGGATCAACTCACCGCCCAGCTCCACCGCGCTCTTGCCCCGGCAACCCGTACCGAACAGCACCGCCAGCAGTTCGGCATCGGTGAGCCGGCCCGGGCCATGCACCAGCAGTTTTTCCCTCGGCCGCTGCTCGGCCGGCCAGTCACGAATCGACATGTGGATCCTCCTGGCCGCCAGTGTGGCGGGCCGCCGCCGCCCGTTTGCGCGCCATTCCTGGCTACATCGTGAAAAACGGGTGACCGCAACCACCAGCGCCGCGCATCGAGCCCAGACGTGGCTGCTTGGGCAGGTTTTGTCCCCCGCCAAGTCATTGTGGATAAGCAAATCGCTTCCGGCACATGGATAACCGGCGGCCGCGATTCCAAACTTTCGAGATGAGCGGCAAACGCATCCTGCTTGGCGTCACCGGTGGCATCGCGGCCTACAAGAGTCCGGATGTCGTGCGGCGCCTGATCGAGCGCGGCGCGGAAGTGCAGGTGGTGATGACCACCGGCGCACGCGAGTTCGTGCAGCCGCTGACTTTCCAGGCGGTCTCCGGCCGTGAGGTGCGCAGCGACCTGTGGGATGAAAGCGCCGAGCGCGCGATGAGCCACATCGAGCTGGCGCGCTGGGCGGATCTGGTGCTGATCGCCCCGGCCACGGCCGACTTCCTCGCGCAGCTGGCGCACGGCATGGCCGACAACCTGCTGAACACCGTGTGCCTGGCAACCAGCGCACCGCTGGCCGTGGCGCCGGCGATGAATCGCGTGATGTGGGCCAATGCCGCCACGCAGGCCAACATCGCCACGCTGCGCGCACGCGGTGTGCAGGTGTTCGGCCCGGACAGCGGCAGCCAGGCCTGCGGCGAGGTGGGTGAAGGCCGCATGATGGAACCGGCGGACATTGCGGCCAACGCGTTTGCCGTGCTGCCCGCCGAGGGGCCGCTGAAAGGGCGCAAGGTGCTGATCACCGCCGGCCCGACGCGTGAGGCCATCGATCCGGTGCGCTTCATCAGCAACCGCAGCTCCGGCAAGATGGGTTATGCCGTGGCGCAGGCCGCGCGCGAGCGCGGCGCCGAAGTGGTGATGGTGAGCGGGCCCGTGAACCTCGCTGTTCCTGCCGGCGTGCGCCGCGTGTGCGTGGAGAGCGCGCAGCAGATGTACGAGGCGGTGATGGCCGAACTGCCGGGCACAGACATCTTCATCGGCGCCGCTGCAGTGGCCGATTACCGTCCCGCCGAGCCCGCCGGCTGCAAGATCAAGAAGGTCAGTGACACACTGGAAGTGCGTATGGAGCGCACCGTGGACATCCTGGCCGCCGTGGCCGCGCGCGGGGACAGGCCCTACATGGTGGGGTTCGCGGCCGAAACCAACGATGTGGAGAAGCACGCGCTCTCCAAGCTCGAGCGCAAGCGCCTGGACCTGATCGCGGCCAACGAGGTGGGCGAGACCAAGTGTTTCGAGCGCGATGACAATGCCATCACGCTGTACTGGCCTGATGGCGGGAAGCTGGAGCTCGGGTCCGGCGCGAAGACGGAGCTGGCGCGCAACCTGGTGAAAGTGATTGCGGCGCGCTTCCTGCAGCATGTGGGCGCCAAGCCGGCGATCGTGGCGTAGTCAGCGAGCCATCTCGTAATAGGCCACGTCGAAGTTCCGCCACGGCGTGCGATGCACCCGGTTGTCCACGAAGTGCATGCCGAGTTTGCGCATCACTGCGACGGAGCCCAGGTTCGCCGGATCGGCAATGGCACAGAAGGCGCGGATGCCCGGCTGCTGGCGAAGCACGTCGATGATGGCCGAAGCGGCCTCCGTGGCAATGCCCTGTCCCCAGCAGTGCCGCTTCAGTCGCCAGCCCAGTTCCAGGATGCCGCCATCGTGGTAGGAAGTGCCGATGCCGTACTGGCGCACCAGTATCCATCCCAGGTAATCCCCGTCATCCCGCCGGCGCACTTCCCACAGCCCGCAACCTGATGCGGCATCGGTGAAGGCCATCATCCGCGGCACGAATTTCTGCTGGATGTCTTCCCAGGTGGAAGGCTTGCTGTCGTTGAGATAGCGCATCACCTCCGGGTCCTGGTCCAGTTCGAACAGCAGCGGCGCATCAGCGCTGTCCATCAGCCGGAAGGCGAGGCGGGCGGTCGGCGGAATCTGGATCGCGGCAGGCACCAGCCGATGCTATCCCGCCTGCGTGCAGTCGTCAGTTCCCAAGGTGTAGGCTTCCGGCAATCCTTCCAGGCTGAGGTGCCGCCATGCAGGCCTTCCTGATACGACTGCTGATCAGCGCCGCGGGCCTGTGGCTCGCCGCCGCGATCGTCTCCGGAATAACGATACAGGGCACCGGCACGCTCCTCCTCGCCGCCCTGCTGATGGGCATTGTCAACGCCCTCGTGAAGCCTGTCGCATTCATCCTCACGCTGCCGATCACCATCGTGACGCTGGGCATCTTCCTGCTGGTCCTGAACGCGGCGATGTTCGCGCTGGTCGCCTGGATGCTGCCGGATTTCTCCGTGAGCGGCTTCTGGGCGGCGCTGTCCGGCTGGCTGATAGTCTCCATCGTGAGCTGGTTCGCGTCATCGTTCATCGGGCGTGGGGGAAGCTGATCACCATCGCCTCGCCGCGCCCCGGATACTGGTCTCTCAGCCGGCGCGCCAATGCATCGAACTTCAACATTCCTGCAGAAGCGTCCGCGCTGTAGAAGTGGAGGTACAGGAATTCTCCGTATCTGGTCAGCGAGACCATGAATGAAGGGTCGTCGAAATCGTTCAGTTTCAGAGTCTCGCCGTCCCGCCCGAAATCGCACTTCCTGCACGGGACTCCGGCAAACAGTCCCAACGACTGCAGATCATCATAGGTCGGCCGGTAGTCGAACTGCGCAAGGTTGATTGCTACGTTTCCTACGTGGCTCTGTGAATGTGGCATCGGGGGAGTGTTGAAATAGATGACGCTGGCGAGGGCGATCATCGCGCCAAGAAGGCTTACGATCACAAGCTGGATCTGCCGCGGCCAGGCATGGATGAAATCGCGCAATCCCATTCCCTAGCTCCGCGCCAGGTGCAGCATCCATTCCCCGAGCAGCAATGGCGCGAGCGCCGCTGCCCCGAGTACCCAGGACCAGGCATTGCCTGCATTGAGCCCACGCGGCCCGAAGAAGCTGGGATCCTGAAGGTCGAAATAGATCCAGGTGCCCGTGGGCGGTTGCGCGGCACGCCGCCTTCTGCGCTCCGATTCGCACCCGATCCACATTACGCCGGCCAGGGTTGCGCCGTAGACAATGCCGCACGTGGTGGCCAGCACGGGCGGCAATCGCATGCTCATGCCGCTGGCCTGGCTGATGGTCATTACCAGGACCAGCCACTGCGCAGCGACGGCCGACACCAGCCCGGCGCGGCGGTCAGTGTAGGCGCGAGACAATCCATGCCACTTTGCCAGGTTGAATAGCACCAGCCACATGAAAAGGCAGTTCCATCCAATGAGAGTGATCACCATGTGCCGGTAAAGGAAGCCATGGCTGGAAGCCGGCAGCTGCGGTCCCAGCCAGGTATCGCGCCATGGAAGTTCACTGCCGTAGGCCAACACGCCGCACAGGATCGCGCCGGCGATGACGGGGGGGATGATCGCCATCCACGCCACCCGAGGAACGCGGTCTGCGGTCAGGCTGAGTTCCGGCGCCGGCAGGGCCGAAGCAGGCACGCGGGGTGAATAGCGGTGATACACCCACTGGCACAGTACCGACACACCAAGGCCCCAGGCCAGTGCCAGATACATTCTGGGTCGCGTTGGCGGCCCCCCATCGAGGTAGAGGGACAGCGCATACGGCACGGCCGCTGCCACGCCCACGAGGTTGGCGCGTGCCCGGGCCGAGAGGCTCATGACTTCGATCCCCTGGCCACCTGCAGCAACTCGTCTGCGATGCGGTCTTCCGGGATCCCTTCTGCCCGCATCTGGGACACAAGTTCCCGCAGTCGCTGCCGATAGCCCTGCACCGCCTGGCGGGAAGGCCTGGGTTGCTTGCGGTCCGTGACGCGGGCGCTGCGACCGTGCTTGAGCTCCAGCCAGCCTTCAGTGGCCAGAAGCCGGTAGGCCTCGGCCACGGTATTGAAGTGAAGTCCCAGGTCGATCGCTGCGCGTCGCACCGATGGCAGCTCATCTCCGGGCTTCAGTCGCCCTTCCACCAGTTCCACCCGCAGTGCATCAACGATCTGCCTGATCGCGGGCACGGGCGAGGCGGGATCTATCCTGATCTTCGTCATGCGCTATACAGTGTACATATACACTGTACACAGGGCAAATCGCCAGTCATGCCGCTACTATCAGCAGCATGTACCAACTGAAAGTCCGCGTGCTCGACGCACGCATCGGCAGCACCTGGCCGCTGCCCACCTATGCCACCACCGGTTCCGCGGGCCTGGACCTGCGCGCCGTGATCGATGCGCCGCTCGATCTCGCCGCTGGCGCCACCACGCTCATTCCCACTGGCCTCGCCATCCACATCGACAATCCCGGCTACGCCGCGATGATCCTGCCGCGCTCCGGCC
>JALYWF010000173.1 GCA_030852845.1 Pseudomonadota bacterium | reverse complement strand
GTGCGCTGCGGGCGCGCGCCAGGTCCGCAACGCGCGCATCGCGGGCGGCGCGGGCTGCATCCAGCCGGGCCTGGCTGTTGTCCACGACCGATTGCGCCACCAGTTGCCGTGCGGCCAGCGAGCGGATGCGCTCGTGTTCACGGCCGGCCAGTTCCAGCTCCGTGTCGGCGGCGCGCACTGCGGCCTGGGCAGCGTCAACGGCGGCGCGGGCCGCGATGTCGCTGCGGGTGTCGAGGAATCCGGCCTGGGTCTGCGTCATGCGCGCGACCACCATGCCTTTCTGCACGGTGTCGCCGGGTTCCACCTCCACGCGCAGCAGCCGGCCGGATACGGGCGCGGACACGGTGTACACATCGTGCATGCGCGTGCGGCCCTCATCGACCAGCTCCAGTCGCAGGTCACCGCGGTCGATGACCGCGACGTCGACTTCCACCGGCCTCGGCCACATCAGCCATGTGATCACCAGCGCGGCGAGAGCGGCCGCGCCAATCCAGAAGAGGCGCACGCGGCGACGACGATCCTTGAAGTTCTCCTGGTTCATTGTCAGTCCCTTGATTTCAGCACGCCCACCATGTCGAGTCGATCCACTCCCCGTCGCACCAGCAGCGCCGCCGCGGCCACGGCCACCACCACGAAGAGCATGGGCCTGCCGTAGGCCAGCGGGCCGGTGATGTAGGGGAAGGTGAACATGTCGGTCTGGAACTGCGACATCAGCCACTGCGACAACCAGCGGCCCAGCAATGCGCCCAGCGGCAGCGCCAGCAGCAGCAGCGCGCCGATCTCCGCCAGCAGCACGTAGGAGGCCTCTGCGCGGCGGAAGCCAAGCACGCGCAAGGTGGCCAGGTCGCGCTCCTGTTCGGCCAGCGTGACCCTGGCGGCGGAAAAGGCCACGCCGGCGGCCATCAGGCAGGAGAAGAAGATGAACATGCTGTTGAAGAATCCCGAGCCCTGGCTGAGCAGCTTTGTCATCGAATCGCGCGCATTGTCCAGGTAGCTCACCGAGACTATGCGCGGCAGCTGCTTGGCCTGCGCGCTGAAGGCATCGCGCTGCCGCCGGTCGAGCAGCAGGTGCGCGGCGGTGACACGGCCGGGTTCACGCAGCAGGCGTCCCAGGGCTTCCAGCTCGATGTAGGAGGAGGCGGCCAGGTATGGCCTCACGATGGCCACCACCGGCAGCTGCACGCTGGCGCGATGGCCATCGGTGGCGGTGAGGCGCACCGTGTCACCCGGTGCCACGGCCAGCTTGCTGGCGAGGTTTTCCGACAGCGTCAGGCCGTCGCGACGCACAGCGACCGCGGCGAGGTTGGCGTCGAGCAGGCGGTTGAGCGAGGCACCCTCGGGCACGCCGGAGATGGAATTGCGTTCGCGCCGGCTGCCCGCCACGAACACCACCTCGGCGGTGCGCAGTGGTTCCACCCGCAGCACGCCGGGCAGGTGCGCCACGTCGCGCAGGATGGATTCATCCGCCGCCTCGGAGAAGGCCAGCATGACATCCATGCGCTGCGCCACGCCGAAGGTGACATTGATGATACGGTCCAGCGACAGCGGGAAGTGCTGCGTGGTGACCATCAGCGCGGTGGCCAGGGCGATGCCGACCACCGTGGTGGCGGCGCGACGCGGGAAACGCAGGATGCGCCGCGCCACCATGCGCGACTTGCCGTCGAGGCGGCCGGTAAAGCTTTCGATGAACCCGCCCGCGTGGCCGAACCCGGTGGGGGCCGGTGGCGCGAGCGCCGCGGCCGGCGGCAGCGCCACGGCCTTGCGCACGGCCTGCACCGCGCCAGCCAGCGCGGCCAGCAGGGTAATGAGGATGGCGTTGAGATACACGCCCGGTCCGGCCGTGAAGGCCAGGCCCGGGATGCGGTACACGCTGGCATAGACGCCGGCCATGAACTCGCCCACCAGCCGTCCGCCGATGGCACCGATGATGCCGCCGAGCACGCCGAACACCAGCGCGAACTTGGCGTAGTGCAGGGCAATGCTGCGGTTGCCGTAGCCGAAGGATTTCAGCAGTCCGATGTTCGAGCGCTCGGTGGTCACCAGCCGCGACAGCGATACATTGAGCAGGAATGCAGCCACCAGCAGGAACACCGGCGGCAGGATGCCTGCCATGGTCTTCAGGCTCTCCAGCTCGTCGGCCATGAAGCGCGCCGACATCATGCGATCGCGTCCATAGGCGCCCCGCCCGCCGTGGCGCTCCAGCACACGGTCGATGGCGCGCACCACCTGCGGTTCGCTGGCGCCGGGCTCCAGGCGCAGCACCAGGTCATTGAAGGCGCCGTCGAGGTCGAAGGCGCGGCCCAGTGCCTCGCGGTTCATCCACAGCACGCCGAAGCGTTCCGGCTCCGGCAGCATGGCGCCGGGGGCCACGGCAAACACGAACTCGGGACTGCTGGCGATGCCGGTGACGGTCACCTCGCGCCGCCGCCCGTAGATGAGTGCGGCCAGCGTGGCGCCCGGGGCCAGGCCATTGGCTTCGGCGAAGGCCTCGTTGATCAGCGCCTCGTTGTCGCGCGCGGGCGCCGGCATGCGTCCGGCGCGCAGCACCAGGTTGTTCACGCGCGGCGCGCGCCCTTCGGGCAGGGATACCAGCTGGGCCGATACCGGCTCGCTGCGGCCGGGCATGTCCAGCAGGCCGACGCCGGAGACGCGTGCTTCCAGCTCGCGGACGCCGGGTATTTCCTGGATGTCACGCACCACGCCCAGCGGCGCACGCACCACGCCGGCAGCAAGGTCGGCCATCCGGTACTCGTCGTAGTAGGTGTCGCGTGCGTCTTCAAGGGAGTCGTACATGCCATTGGCCATCACGGCCAGCACCACGCCACAGGCCAGCACCGCGCTCACGGCTGCCATCTGCATCTTCATGCGGCCGATGTCGCGCAGCAGCTTGCGGTCGAGCTGGGACAGCCTTACCAATGCAGGTCTCCGGGGCGCGCGCGGCTGGCATTGGTATCGATGCCGCGGATCGCGCCATCCGCGAAGCGGATCACCCGGTCGCCGATGGAGGCGATGTCGGCGTTGTGCGTGATCAGCAGGGTGGTGGTGCCCAGCTGCTCGTTGGCGCGCACCAGGGTTTCGAGCACGCGGATGCCAGTGGCCACGTCCAGCGCGCCAGTGGGCTCGTCACACAGCAGCACCCGCGGCCGCTTGGCGATGGCGCGTGCAATCGCCACCCGCTGCTGCTCGCCGCCGGAGAGCTGCGCGGGAAAGTGCAGGCGGCGTGGCGCCAGCCCGACCAGGTCGAGGGCTTCAGCGGCAGGCATGGGATCATCGGCCACCTCGGTGACCAGCTCGACATTTTCCTCGGCGGTGAGGCTGGCGATGAGGTTGTAGAACTGGAACACGAAGCCCACGTTGCGCCGGCGGAAGGCGGTGATGGCCGCATCGCTGGCGGTGGCCAGGTCCAGCGTGCCCGACCAGGCGTGGCCGGCGGTGGGGCGGTCCAGCCCGCCGAGGATGTTCAGCAGCGTGGATTTGCCCGAGCCCGACGGCCCCAGCAGCACGATGAGTTCGCCGGAAAGCACGGTGAGGTCGACGCCGCGCAGCGCGAGCACGGCCGCCTCTCCCGCGCCATAGCGCTTCTGCACGCCCTCGAGGCGGTAGACAGGTTCATTGCCGGAGCCTTGGACCATGCGGTGCATGATGCGCGATAATCACCGGCCCCGCATGGGGTCCCCCACCCCTGCCGGTTCCCAATCCCCCCGTTTTTCCGGAGCTTTTCCAATGCGTCTCGAAGCCCTTCCCATCGGCAGCAATCCGCCCCATGAAGTCAACGTCGTCGTGGAGGTGCCGGTAGGCGGCGAGCCCATCAAGTACGAGATGCACAAGGCCTCCGGCGCGATGGTGGTGGACCGCTTCCTCTACACCGCCATGCGTTACCCCGGCAATTACGGCTTCATTCCGCACACGCTCTCAGAGGATGGTGATCCCTGCGATGTGATCATCGCCAACCAGCGAGGCGTGGTACCCGGCGCGGTGGTTGCCGTGCGCCCGGTGGGCGTGCTGAAGATGACCGATGAGGCGGGTGGCGACGAGAAGATCGTGGCCGTGCCGGTGCCGCGGCTCACGCGCCGCTACGAGAATGTGCACGACTACACCGACCTGCCGGAGATCACCCGCCAGCAGATCCAGCATTTTTTCGAGCACTACAAGGACCTGGAGCCCGGCAAGTGGGTGAAGGTGATGGGCTGGGGCGATGCCGCGGAAGCCCGCGAGTACATCACCGCAGCCAGTGCGCGGTTCGCGTCGTGGAAAGCCGGATGACGTGATCCGCGCGGCCCGGCATCTCCGCCAGGATGTGCCGCGTCACGCGTTCGTAGTGGGCGATGAAGCGGGCAATGGCGGCATCGTCCATCACGCGGCTGGTGTCCGCGCCTTGCGCCTCGAGCCGCGCACGCAGTTTCTGTTCCTGCTGCGTGCGCCAGCCCTCAACCACCGCGAAAGAAGGCGCCTCCAGCAGCACCAGCGGTGAGAGGCGGTCGAACAGTGGCCGGTAAGGTCCGGCCAGGGCGTTGTTCACATAGTTGCGCCAGCGGCCTTCCGCATCCTCCTCGCGCTCCAGTGCGTTCACCGGCGTGGCCAGTTCTCCCGGCGGCTGCGGCAGTGCGCCCACGCACCAGCCTTCCAGTATCACCACGCGCAGCGGGCCGGTGGCCGTGCGCCACTCGCGCCGCGGCAGCCGGTCGTCGCGGGACTTGTCGAACACCGGCAGCAGAACTGTCTCATCGCCGGCCAGTGAATCGATGGTGGCCTGCGCGAGTTCCACGTCATGGGTGCCCGGCACGCCGCGCGTGGCCAGCAGCGGATGCACATTGCGCGCGAGCGCGGCGCGCTCGGCGCGCGGCAGGTAGAAGTCATCGATGGACAGCGCCGCGGCCGGCAGGTCCTCCTGCGCCAGCAGTTCCACCAGCGCGGCGGCTGCGGTGGACTTGCCGCTGCCCTGCGCGCCGCACAGCCCCACCGTCACCATGTGGTCAGAGAGGCGCGCACGCTGCGTAATGGCGGAGGCCAGCGGGAGCAGCGCGTTGTCGATGGTGTGGCGGTAGGCCACGGGCAGCCGCTCACGCTGCAGGAAGCTGTCGATCCAGTCGGCCACCGTGGTCAGGACACCGGATCGCGCAGCGGCTGCCCCGCGAAGAAGGCGTGCAGGTTCTCGGCCACACGCATGCCCATGGCCGTGCGTGTCTCCTCGGTGGCACTGCCCAGGTGCGGCAGCAGCACCGCATTTTCGTGCGACAGCAGTGCGGGATGCACCAGGGGCTCCTCTTCATAGACGTCGAGCCCGGCGGCAGCGATGCGCCGCTGCGCCAGTGCCGCGGCCAGCGCCGCCTCGTCCACCACCGGTCCGCGCGCGGTGTTGACCAGCACAGCGTGCGGCTTCATGCGTGACAGGCGCGCCGCATCGATGAGATGGAATGTTTCCGGGCCACCGGGGCAATGCAGCGACACCACATCGGCGCTCGCCACCAGCTCATCGAGCTGGGCGAAATAACGCGCACCGGTTTCTGCCTCGATTTCAGGCGCGGCGCGATGCCGGCGGTGGTAGGCAATCTGCATGCCGAAGGCCGCATGTGCCTTGCGTGCCATTGACTGCGCGATGCGGCCGAAGCCCACCAGGCCCAGCATCTTGCCGCCGAGGCTCTGGCCGAGCAGGTGCGTGGGACGCCAGCCGGTCCAGCGGCCAGCCCGCAGCTCCCGCTCGCCCTCGCCGGCGCGGCGGGTTGCCATCAGCAGCAGCAGGATGGCCAGCTCCGCAGTGGCATCGGTGAGCACGTCCGGCGTGTTGCAGACGCGGATGCCCAGCTGCCGGGCCGCAGCGACGTCAATGTGGTTGAAGCCCACCCCAAAATTGCCGATGAGCTGCACGCGGCGGTTCGTCACATTGAGCACCGCGGCGTCAATGCGGTCGGTGACGGTGGGGCAGAGCGCATCGTACTCACGCATGGCGGCGCGCAGTGCATCGGCACTCAGCGGTATGTCCCGCTCATTGAGCGTGACGTCATAGCGGGAGGCCAGGTGCTGCTCGACCTCGAGGGTCCAGCGGCGGGTAAGCAGGATGCGGGGTCGCTGGGTCATGCCGGTGTCGTGGCCATGAAAGTCGAGGCACTATATAGTGCCCGCCAATGCTTCGGTATCGCTGGCCTTGCCTGGGAGTGCTGCTGCTGGCCGGTGGCTGCGCGGCGCCGACGGCACGCGACAACGCCAGCGCTGCCGCAAGATTGCTGGAGGGTCGGGTGCCGGCGCCACTGGCCTGGCGTCGCGATGCCGAAGCCGACCGGCAGGCGCGTGAGCAGGCCGAGCAACTTTTGCACGACGGCCTCACGCTGAACGAAGCCATTGGCGTCGCGTTCCTCACCAGTCCCGCCCTGCAGATCGCCTTCGAACAGCTTGAGATCTCGCGCGCGGAACTCGTGGGGGCCACGCGACCGGCCAATCCTGTACTGATCATCGGGGCGCGCAAACCCAGCGGCGACCTGGCGGCGTTCTATCCCGATCGCACCATCAGCGTGGGCGTGCTGCAGAACGTGATCTCGCTGCTGACCATTCCCGACCGGCGTGCATACGCCACGCGCAACATGGAGCGCGTGCGCCACGAAGTGGCCCAGCAGGCAGCAGCGCATGCCGCCGCAGTGGCCGAGTCCTGGTACAAATACAGCGCCGCGCGCCAGCAGCTGGCGCTGCACGAGCGCAGCCTCAACGTGGTGCGCACCGCGCTCGACAACCTGGCCGTGATGGCGGCCGACGGCGATGCCGAGGCGCAGGAAGGCCTTCCGCAGGGACGCAATGAGCTTTATGCGATGGAGGAAAACGTCGATCGCGCGCAGCTCGACGTAGCTGCCGAACGTATCGAGCTGGCGGGCCTGATGGGCATCGCCGGCTGGCGGGATGACTGGGAGACTGCCGGTGCGCTGCCACCCCTGCCCGCCAGCGACCCGGATGCAGCGGCGGCCGAGGCCGCTGCGATGCAGGGACGGCTCGATCTCATCGCCGCAGGCAAGGCAGTGGAGATGCGCCTGCGGCAACTTGCCATGCAACGGCGTTTCCGCTGGCTCAGCGAGCTTGAAATTGGTGTATTCCGCGACAAGGCCCTTGGCGGCACGCCATTCACAGGTCCCAACGCCGCGCTGGAAGTGCCGCTGTTCGACCAGCGGCAGCAGGCCGTGCTGCAGGCCGACGCAGAGCTGCGGATTGCCGTGCGCCAGCTGGAAGCAACAGCGCTGGAGGCGCGCCGCCAGGTGCGTCTCCATGCCCAGTCGCTGGCCGTCATGCGGCGCGTGGTGGAGCGGTACGAGCGTGATGTCCTGCCGAACCATGAACGCGCAGCGGCCGGGCTGGGGGCTGGCGACCCGGGGGACATCCTGCGGCTGAATCGTCGGCTGGCGCTGCTGGAGGCGCAACGCGCGCACCTGCTGGCGCAGCGTGACTACTGGGTGGCCCGCTCGGCGCTCGCACAGGCCACGGGCCAGTGGCAGGCGTATGGAGGCGGTGACTGACCCGGGCGATCGTTGCCGCCGGAATACGCTGGCGGAACAGGACCTTGCCTCTGCCGGCGCAAAGCCTTTTACTTCCCGGCTCATGCTGATAGGCTAGCTTTCACGCCAGTGCGTCGGGGTCTCGCAACAGGCGTTCGTGCCCCGTGTCCAAGCAAGTTACAAATAAATGGGGAGTGGATTCAGATGAAAGCACGTATTGCGGTTGCCGGGGCTTTGCTCGCCGTCACCGGGGCGGCAGGCGCCGCCGAAATCACCGCCACGGCGACCCTGACGAGTGATTACGATTTCCGTGGCATCACCCAGACGCAGGGTGAGCCTGCGTTCCAGCTGGGCCTGAATTATGGTGCCGATTCGGGCATCTACATGGGCGTCTGGGGCAGCAACGTCAAGTTCGGCAACACCGAAGACTGGCAGATCTACGGCCGTCGTCCGAGCACCGAGATCGACGTCTACGCGGGTTATGCCGGCGGCGATGCCGAAGAGACCTTCGGGTACGACATCGGTGCCATCTACTACGGTTATCCCAACGGCACTGCCGGCAACTTCCCTGAAGTCTATGCCGGTGTCAGCAAGGGTTTCTTCAACCTGAAGCTCTGGTACTCGTGGGACTACGCCGGTTCGGGTGACACGGCCTACTACGTCGACACCAACTTCAACCTGCCGATGGCCAACGACTTCAGCTTCCTGGTGCACGCCGGGTACAGCGGAGCCGAGTACCACAACAACCGCTGGGGCCGCACCGGGGGCCTGGGTGAGTACCTCGACTGGTCGCTGGGTGTTGCCCTGGACGTCGATGGCTGGACAGCAGCCTTCAAGTACGTCGATGGCAGCGACGCGAACAGCAATCCGCGCAACCTGGGTCGCTTTGTGTTCTCGCTCTCGACCACCTTGGGTGGCGGGGAGTAAGACCGCAAGGTCGTATCCGGATCCACTGCTACGAAACAAGGCCCGGTGCGGTGACGCATCGGGCCTTTTTCATGGTCGGCTGAGTACGGTGTTGCCAAAAAGAGACTTGATGTTTTCGCTGTTGCGGGAAGTCTTTGCAGCGGGCAGAAGGCTTCCCTGGTGCGTGGAGACCCTGACGACACATGACCATTGGTTGGAGATTCCAACTAAAAAACAAGCATTTAACTACTGCTCTCGGCGCCGTGCCGCGCAAATCGACGCAGTAGCCGCTGACGCAACAGCCGTTGCTTTTCCATCTCATCCTTAGCTGGTAGGCTACGCACACGCGTAAGGCGTATGGCGCGCGCAACAGTGCGTCAGATTCTGTCCAAATCGAAGGAGTCAAGAATGATCAAGTCTCGTATCGCCGCGGCAGCGGCTCTTCTGGCAGTTGCCGGCGCCGCACAGGCCGATGTTTCGGTCAATGCGGCCTGGGTCAGCGAGTACGACTGGCGCGGCATCCAGCAGACCCAGGGTCACGACGCCCTCCAGCTGAGCGGCACTTACACCCATGACAGCGGTTTCTACGCCGGCTTGTGGGGCAGCTCCCTGATCTCGAACGCCGAGATCGATGTGTTCGCCGGCTACGCAGGCGATATCGGTGACTCGGGCCTGGGTTTCGATGTGGGCCTGAATTACTACACCTACACGAACACCGGCACCTCCGACGCCAACTTCCTCGAGGCCTATGCAGGGCTCAGCTATGGCGTGTTCAGCGGCAAGCTGTGGTACTCGCCCGAGTTTGGCGGTAACGGCGGAGATCCCGCCTTCTACGTCGAGGGCAATGCCGCCCTGCCGCTGGGTGACAGTGGCTTGAACCTCCTGGCGCATGTGGGCTACAGCACCGGTGACGGCATCGAGCTGTACTACGGCGGTGACGACAGCTACGTGGACTGGTCCGCCGGCATCGGCTACGACGTCGGCAACTTTTCCACCTTCGTGAAGTGGGTGGATGGCAGCGATGTGGGCGGCGGCGGCAACAACCAGCTGGCCCGCGTGGTGTTCGGTATCTCGACCACCCTGCCCTGGGGCGAGTGATCGATCAGCCTCACGGCTGAGATGAAAAAAAGGCCCGGTGCGAGCGATCGCGCCGGGCCTTTCTCTTTTGGAGCTTCGGGGGCGGCTCAGTCTGCGGTCTTCAGCACCTTCCCAAGGGTCTCCACGAGCTGGTCGATCTGGTTCCTCTCGATGATCAGCGGTGGCGACATGGCGGTAATGTCCCCGGCCGCGCGCACCAGGATGCCGGCCTCGAAGGCCTTCAGGAACACATCGAACCCGCGCTTGCCCGGGCTGCCGGCGATGGGGTCGTACTCGATCGCGGCCATCAGGCCGTAATTGCGGATGTCGATCACGTGCGGCAGGCCCTTGAGGCTGTGCACGGCGTTTTCCCAGTAGGGAGCAATTTCCTTCACCCTCTCGAACAGGCCTTCCTTCTCGTAGATATCCAGCGAGGCCAGCCCAGCCGCGCAGGCGGTGGGATGGCAGGAATACGTATAGCCGTGGAAGAGCTCGATGGCAGCCTCCGGCCCGGTCATGAAGGCGTCATGGATCTCCTTCTTCACCAGCACCGCGCCCATGGGCACGGTGCCGTTGGTGAGGCCCTTGGCGCAGGTGATGAGGTCGGGCGTCACGCCGAAATCCTGCGCGGCAAAGGCCGCGCCGGTGCGGCCGAGGCCGGTGATCACCTCATCGAAGATCAGCAGGATGCCGTGCTTCGTGCACAGCTCGCGCAGCTTCTGCAGGTAACCCTTTGGCGGCACCAGCACGCCGGTGGAGCCGGCGATGGGCTCGACGATAACGGCTGCGATGCTGGAGGCATCGTGCAGCGCCACCAGGCGCTCCAGCTCGTTGGCGAGCTCTGCGCCATGCTCGGGTGCGCCCCTGGTGAAGGCGTTTTTCGCCAGGTTGTGCGTGTGAGGCAGGTGGTCCACGCCGGGCACCATGGCCGGCGACCAGCTCTTGCGGTTGGCCACCATGCCGCCCACGCTGGTGCCGCCCAGGTTCACGCCGTGGTAGCCGCGCTCGCGCCCGATCAGTCGCGTGCGCGTGGCCTCGCCCTTCATGCGGTGGTATTGCAGGGCGATCTTCAGCGCGGTGTCGACGGCCTCGGAGCCGCTGTTCACGAAGAACACATGGTCGAGGCCGGCGGGGGCGATCTTCGCCAGCCGGTTGGCCAGGTCGAAGGCCTGGGGATGGCCCATCTGGAAGGCGGGGGCAAAGTCCAGCTGCTCCAGCGAGCGGGCGACGGCCTGGCTGATCTCGCGGCGGCCATGCCCGGCGTTCACACACCAGAGCCCTGCCACGCCGTCGAGGATCTGCCGGCCGTCGGCTGTCCAGTAGTGCATGCCCTTCGCGTGGGAGAGCAGGCGCGGGTTGGCCTTGAAGTGCCGGTTGGCGGTGAACGGCATCCAGTGGGCCTCGAGCTCCTCGCGGGCAAGGGCACGCGGGGCGAAATCTGCAGGGCGGGCGTTCATGGGAACTCCAGTCGGGGCCGGGTGTGGATCATAGGAAAAGTTGACAGGGGCGGCGATACATACCGAAATAACCGGCCCTTCTGGCGTTTCCCCCATGACTGCAGCAACACCCATCGACTGGCATCGCCGCGCCGCGGCACTGCGACCGCGTGACGGCCTGTTCATCGACGGGCGTTTCCGTCCCGCTGCCACGGGGGAGACCTTCGACGTGCTCAGTCCGGTGGACGGGCGGCTGCTGGCGCGCATGGCCGCCGGCGATGCCACCGATGTGGACGCCGCCGTGGCGAGCGCGCGCGCTGCCTTCGGGCGGGGCGACTGGGCGCGCCGCACGCCGCGCGAGCGCAAGACCGTCTTGCTGCGCTTCGCCGGACTGATCCGCGCGCACGGGGAAGAACTGGCGCTCACCGAGACGCTCGACATGGGCAAGCCCATCAGCGATGCGCTCAGCGTCGACGTGCCTTCCACCGCCAACTGCATCCAGTGGTTCGCCGAGAGCATCGACAAGGTGTATGGCGAAATCGCGCCCACCGGGCACGACACCCTGGCACTGGTGACGCGCGAGCCGCTGGGCGTGGTGGCGGCCATCGTGCCGTGGAACTTCCCGATGATCATGGCGGCGTGGAAGCTCGGCCCCATCCTTGCCGCCGGCAACTCCGTGGTGCTGAAGCCGTCGGAGAAATCCCCGCTCACCGCGCTGCGCCTGGCCGAGCTGGCGGTGGAGGCGGGACTGCCGCCGGGAGTGTTCAACGTGGTGCCGGGCTTCGGGCACACGGCCGGCAAGGCTCTGGCGCTGCACATGGACGTTGACGGCATCGGCTTCACGGGCTCCACGGCCACCGGCAAGCTCATCATGGGCTGCGCCGCGCAGTCGAACCTGAAACGCGTGTCGCTGGAGTGCGGCGGCAAGTCACCCAACATCGTGATGGGCGACTGGCAGGATTTGCGGCGGGCGGCGCGCGCAGCAGCCTATGCCATCTTCTTCAACCAGGGGGAGATGTGCTCGGCCGGCTCGCGACTGCTGGTGCACGAGAGCCTGAAGGATGCCTTGCTTGGGGAGATTGCCGCCGTGGCGCGCGAGCTGGCTCCGGGGGATCCACTGGATCCGGCCACCCGGCTCGGTGCCATCGTCGACGCACAGCAGCTGCAGCGGGTGCTCAACTACATCCAGGCAGGGCGCAGCGAAGGCGCGCGGCTGGCCTTCGGCGGCTCGCAGGTGCGCATCGAGAGCCGCGGCCATTACGTGGAGCCGACGCTGTTCGACGGCGTGCAGCCGGCCATGCGCATCGCACGCGAGGAAATCTTCGGGCCGGTGCTGGCGGTGACGGGGTTCCGTGACGAGGCCGAAGCGGTGGCCATCGCCAATGACAGCCCCTATGGCCTGGCGGCGGCCGTGTGGACGCGCGACCTGTCTGCCGCGCACCGCATGGCGCGCGCCATCCGCGCCGGCATGGTGTACGTGAACTGCTATGACGCCGATGACATCACCGTGCCCTTCGGCGGCTTTCGCCAGTCGGGCACCGGGCGTGACAAGTCGCTGCATGCCTTCGACAAGTTCACCGAACTGAAGACCACCTGGATCGATCTCTCGTGAGCGGCGAGATTGCGGCGCCTGCCGACGGGACTGCCACGGCAGCACCACTGCGTTTCGTGGCCACGGTGCAGCGCGGCTTCTCCGACCTGCTTGCCACCGAGGTGGCCGCGCTGGGCGCACTGCAGGTGCGCGAGAGTGCCGGCGGCGTCACCTTCGAAGGCAACCTTGCCGTTGGCTATCGCGTGCTGCTGGAATCGCGCCTGGCCAGCCGCGTGCTGCTGGAGATCGCACGCGGCCGCATGTCGAGTGCGGATGACCTGTACGCGCTGGCCCACGGCATCGACTGGCGCGAACACCTGGACCCGCGCGGCACGCTGGCCTGCGAGTTCACCGGGCAGCATCCGGCGATCAGCAACACGCACTTCGGTGCGCTGAAGCTGAAGGACGCCATCGTCGACCAGCTGCGCGAGACCACCAGGCAGCGCCCGGGCATCCAGACGCAGCGGCCGGATGTCTCCGTCTATGCCTACGTGGCGCGCGGCGAGGTGGCGCTGTCGATCGACCTGGCGGGCGAGGCGCTGAGCCGGCGCGGCTATCGACTGCAGGGTGGAGAAGCGCCGCTGCGCGAGAACCTGGCTGCCGGCATCCTGATGCGCGCTGGCTGGCCGCGCATTGCCGCCGCGGGCGGCGAGTTCCTGGATCCCATGTGCGGTTCGGGCACGTTCGTGATCGAGGCCGCATGGATGGCGCTGGACCGCGCGCCTGGACTGCTGCGCGACTACTGGGGATTCCAGGGATGGCGCGGGCACGACGCGGCGCTGTGGGAGGAGCTGGTGGCGGCGGCGACGGCGCGCATGCGCCAGCAGCTGCCCATGGTGATCCGCGGTGCGGACCACCACCGCGGCGCCATCGCCACGGCGCAGGCCAATGCGCGCCGCGCACAGGTGGGACGCGACCTGGTATTCGAGCACTGTGACATCGCCACGCTCACTCCGTGTGCCACTGCGGCCGATGCGCCACCAGGGCTGTTGTGCGTGAATCCGCCCTACGGCGCGCGCATCGAGGGCAGGGAGGATGCGGCTGCCGCCCATCGCGCCATCGGCGCAGCGCTGCGCGGCCCTTTCGCTGCCTGGCATGCCGCCGTGCTCACTGGCGAACCGGAGCTGGGTCAGCAGATCGGCGCCGAGGCGGCCCGCGTGCACACCGTGTTCAACGGCGCGATTGAATGCCGGCTGCTGCGCTTCAACTCCGGCGAGCGCAAGACGCGGCGCGAGCCAACGCGCGGCATCGTCATCGACGATGCATCCATTGCGCAGGGTACCGGTGCGCGCATGTTCGCCAACCGGCTGGGGAAGAACCTCGCGCGGCTGGGCAAGCTGGCGCGGCGCGAGGGCGTGTCGTGCTGGCGACTGTATGACGCGGACATGCCCGAATACGCGCTGGCAGTGGATCTCTACACCGGCGCGGGTCCGGATGCGGGGCGGCGCTGGCTGCATGTGCAGGAATACGCGCCACCGGCCAGCATCGATCCGGCCGCTGCGCGGCGCCGGCGCGAGGAGGCGCTGGCGGTGTTGCCCGAGGTGACTGGCGTGCCCTTTGCGGACATCCGCCTGCGCACGCGCCGGCCGCAGAAGAGCGGGCAGTACGAGCGGCGCGGCGCCAGTGGCGAGTTCCACGTGGTGGAGGAAGCGGGACTGAAACTGCGCGTGAATCTGGATGACTACCTGGACACCGGCGTGTTCCTGGACCATCGCGTCACGCGCCAGCGCCTGGGCCAGGCCGCGCGCGGCACGCGCTTCCTCAATCTCTTCTGTTACACGGCGACTGCCACTGTCCATGCGGTGGCCGGCGGCGCGGTGGCTTCTCTCAGCGTGGACATGTCGCGCACCTACCTCGAGTGGGCGCGCGCCAACCTTGAACTGAACGGGTTGGCCGGCGACGGGCACCGGCTGCAGCAGGCCGACGCGCTGCGCTGGCTGGCGGAGCAGCCGGATGTTCCCGCCTGGGACCTGATTTTCCTCGACCCGCCCACGTTCTCCAATTCCGCGCGCATGGAAGGGGTGCTCGACATCCAGCGCGACCATGCGCGGCTGGTCGCCGACTGCATGCGCATCCTCGCGCCAGGGGGCATGCTGGTGTTCTCCACCAACGCGCAGCGATTTACGTTAGATACTGACGTACATAACGCTTTTCGCGTTGCGGATGTGTCGGCCGCGACGCTGCCATTTGATTTCAAGGGCAATCCCCGCATCCATCGCTGTTTCGAGGTCCGGCATCGTTGAATGCATATACCCGCGCAGTTATGCTCGCGGGCTTCCGGGGGTTTTCTCTCTAAACAAGTCTGGGGCGGTCACAATGGCCAAAGTCAAATTGAACGTGAATGGCACCGACCACGAAGTGGAGGTGGCGGACGACCAGCCGCTGCTGTGGGTGCTGCGTGATGAACTGAAGCTGGTTGGCACCAAGTTCGGTTGCGGCATGGCCCAGTGCGGCGCATGCACCGTGCACCTGAACGGCACGCCGATCCGTTCCTGCCAGACGCCGGCCACGGCGGTGCAGGGACAGAAGATCACCACCATCGAGGGCCTGGCCCAGAATGGCGCGCTCACCGCCGTGCAGAAGGCATGGATCGAGCACGACGTGCCCCAGTGCGGCTACTGCCAGTCCGGCCAGGTGATGAGCGCCACGGCACTGCTGCGCCAGACGCCGAATCCCACGGACGCGCAGATCGACGCCGCCATGCAGGGCAACATCTGCCGCTGCGGCACCTACCTTCGTATCCGCGCCGCCATCAAGTCTGCGGCCAAGTCGCTGAGCGGGAGTGCCTCGTGATGAAACCGAATCTCGAAAACGAATACTACCCGGACGTCCTGCTCGAGCAGTTCGGCTGGAAGACGCCTGAAGGCGCGAAGGCGCTGGCGGCCGAGCCTGTGTCGCGTCGTACCTTCCTCACCGTGTCCGCCGCGGCGGGCGGCGGGATGATGCTGGGCTTTGGCCTGGCGGGCAGCGAGAAGGCTGCAGCCGGTGCACCCGGCGGCTTCGGCGCACCGCAGGCGCTGAACCCCTCCGCCTACGTGAAGATCACGCCGGATGGAAAGATCACCATCATGGCCAAGAACCCGGAGATCGGGCAGGGCATCAAGACCGCCTTCGCCGTGCTGATCGCCGAAGAGCTCGATGCGAAGTGGTCCGACGTCACGGTGGAGCAGGCGCCCATCGACTCGCGTGCCTATGGCTCGCAGCTGGCAGGTGGCTCCACATCCATCCCGTCGAACTACAACAGCATGCGCCAGGCCGGCGCCGCGGCGCGTGCGCTGCTGGTGGCCGCGGCCGCGCAGCAGTGGAGTGTGCCGGCGTCGGAGATCACCACTTCCGAGGGTGTGGTCACGCATGCCGCCAGCCGTCGCAGCGCCAGCTACGGCCAGCTGGCCGCCGCTGCCGCCACCATGCCGGTGCCGGCCGCTGCCGAGCTGAAGCTGAAGGACAAGAAGGACTTCAAGATCGTCGGCACGTTCATCACCGGCGTCGACAACGTGAAGCTGATGACCGGCCAGCCGCTGTTCGGCGTCGACGTACAGCTGCCCAACATGAAGGTGGCGGTGTTCGAGAAGTGCCCGGCCATCGGCGGCAAGGCCGTGTCGGCCAACCTCGATGAAATCCGCAAGCTGCCCGGTGTGGTCGATGCCTTCATCGTCGAGGGCAACGGCAATGTCTCGCAGCTGGCCCCGGGCGTGGCCATCGTGGCCAACAACACCTGGGCTGCCTTCTCCGCGAAGAAGAAGCTGAAGGTCACCTGGGACGAGAGCAATGCCTCCAAGGATGACTGGAACGCCTTCTCGGCGCAGGCCAGGGAAGCACGCAAGGCCCCCGGCGCGCAGGAACTGCGCAACACCGGTGACGTGGAAGGCGCGCTGAAGGGCGCGAAGAAGACCGTCGAGGCCTTCTACACCTTCGGTTTCATCTCGCACCAGCCGCTGGAGCCGCAGAACACCACGGCCTGGTTCAAGAAGGAAGCGGACGGCGACAAGCTTGAGATCTGGGGTTCGGTGCAGATTCCCGACGGTGCCCGCACCGCGGCGGCCAACCTGGTAGGCGTGCAGCCTGCCAATGCCGTGCTCCACCAGATGCGCGTGGGCGGCGGTTTCGGCCGGCGCCTGATGAACGAGTACGTGCTCGAGGCGGCGCAGATCTCCAAGCAGGCTGGCGGCATCCCCGTGAAGCTGATGTGGACCCGCGAAGACGACATGGCGCATGACTTCTACCGCGCCGGTGGCTTCCACAACTTCAAGGCCGGCCTCGACGAGAACGGCAAGCTGGTGGCGTGGGATGGGCATGCCATCTCGTTCTCCGACGGCAACGTGGCCGCCCCGCCTCCGGGCGGTGGTCCTGGTGGCCCCGGCGGTCCCGGCGGTCCCGGTGGCCGCGGTCCTGCCGGCCCGCGTGCCGTGCAGGGTGGTGGCTGGACAGCCGGCGACTTCCCGGCTGCCTACACGCCGAACTTCCGCGTCACGCAGACCCTGATGCCGCTGAAGATCCTCTGCGGTCCCTATCGCGCGCCGGGTTCGAACACGGCCGCGTGGGTGGCGCAGTCCTTCCTGCATGAAGTGGCAGTGGCCTCCGGCAAGAAGCACGACGAGTTCCTGATCGAACTGTTCAACCAGGCGCAGCCGGCTCCGGCGGCGGCCCCGGGCGGCTTCGGTGGTGGTGGTGGCGGCCTGCGTGCCGATCGCGCCATCGCGACCATCAAGGAAGTGGTGAAGCGCTCCAACTATGGCAAGCCGCCCGCGGGCCGGCACCATGGCCTGGCATTCCACTTCTCCCACCAGGGCCACTTCGCCGAGGTCGCCGAGGTCAGCGTGACCCGCGACAAGAAGGTGAAGGTGCACAAGATGTGGGTGGTGGGTGACATCGGCTCGCCGATCGTGAGCCCCTCCGGTGCCCTCAACCAGGTGCAGGGTTCGATCGTCGATGCCGTCTCGCAGCTGTCGCAGGAGGCGACCATCGAGAAGGGTCGCATCAAGGAAACCAACTTCCACCAGTACCAGCTGGCACGCATGCCGGTGACGCCTGAGGTGGATGTGCACTTCCTGCCGACGGACTTCAATCCGACGGGCGTGGGCGAGCCGGCGTATCCGCCGGCGGGCGCAGCCATCTGCAACGCCATCTTCGCGGCAACTGGCACGCGCATCCGCACGCTGCCGATCACCCGCGAGGGGTTCTCGGTGGTGTGACGCGATCGCAATCGCGATGATTGTGGCGGCCCGCCGGGGAAACCCTGCGGGCCGTTGCATGTCCGGAACCGGAAAATCCAGGGAGGTTGCGATGAAGCCGGTGGTCTGGGGCGTGCTCAGTACGGCGCGCATAGGCTTGCAGAAAGTGATCCCCGGCATGTTGCGCAGCCCGCTGGTGCAGGTGAGGGGCATTGCCTCCCGCTCGCTGGGCACGGCGCAATCGGCAGCGCGGGAGCTGGGGATTCCCTGTGCTTACGGCAGCTATCAGGAACTGATCGCCGATCCGGCCATCGAGGCCATCTACAACCCGCTGCCCAATCACCTGCATGTACCGCTCACTCTGGCGGCGGCGCGCGCCGGCAAGCATGTGCTGTGCGAGAAGCCCATCGCCCTGGATGCGGCAGAGGCCGCGCAGCTGCGCGAGGTGGCCGGAAGCGTGCGCATCGCCGAGGCCTTCATGGTGCGCCACCATCCGCAGTGGGAGCGGCTGCGCGAGTTGCTGCGGGGCGGCCGCATCGGCGTGCCGCGCGTGGTGCAGGTGGCGTTCTCTTTCTTCAACGACAACCCGGCGGACATCCGCAACCAGCGTGAGATCGGCGGCGGGGCGCTGTATGACATCGGCTGTTATGCCATTGCCGCCGGCCGCTTCGTGTTCGAGGGCGAGCCGCTGCGCGTGCTGGCAATGATGGACCGCGATCCCCAGCTTGCCGTCGATCGCGCCACCTCGGGGCTGCTGGACTTCGGTGCCAGCCGGCAGCTGGCCTTCACGGTCACCACGCAATGCGCCTCGCAGCAGCGCCTGGTGGTGCTGGGCACGCGAGGGCGCATCGAGCTGGAGATTCCGTTCAGTCCGCCGCAGGGCGGCACCAGCCGCATCCGCATCGACGACGGCTCGGCGCTCGATGGCAGCAGCGCGGTGATCGAGACGGTGGCTGAAGCCGACCAGTACCAGCGACTGGTGGAGAATTTCTCGCGCACGGTGCGTGGGCAGCCGGCGCCGTTCTGGGACCTGGAGGATGCCATCTGCCAGATGCAGGTGATCGATGCGCTGTGGCGTTCGGAACGCAGCGGCACGTGGGAGAAGGTGGCGGGTGCAGGGGCGCAGGGCGCGCTGCGTTGATGAAATGCGCTGCGCCCGCGTGGCGGGCAATTCTGTGCGCTGTGCTGGTCCTGCTGCCCGCACACGCGCTGGCGTGGTCGGAGGTCGGCCACTGGCTGGTGGGCGAACTGGCCGAGCCGCAGCTCACGTCGCAGGCGCGCGCCGAAGTGCGCAGGCTGCTTGCGGGGGAGGAAGATCCCACGCTCGGGGGTGTAGCGGAATGGGCCGACGCGCTGCGACAGTCCGATCCGGTGCGCTTCCGCGCCACTTCCCGCTGGCACTACATCAATGCGCGCAATGCCGGATGTGGCTTCGACCTGGCGCGTGACTGCGTGGACGGCCAATGTGTGGTGGCGGCCATCGAAGCACAGCGGCGCATCCTGGCCGACGCTGGCCAGGAACTGGATCGGCGCCGCGACGCGCTGAAGTTCATCGTGCACCTCGTGGGCGACGTCCACCAGCCGCTGCATGCCAGTGACCGCAAGGATTCAGGCGGCAATCGCTTCCAGGTGCGGTTGACCACTGCGTCGCCTGCGGCGTCGTCCACGACGGAGCCCAGGCGTGGTGGCACTCGCGGTGCCACGCTCGGGACCAACCTGCATGCCGTGTGGGACTATCACGTGCTGGCTTCGGCGGGGCAGGGCAGGGATCGGCTTGCAGCACGGTTGCGCGGAGTGTTGTCATCGCCGGCCGGGCCAACCGCGGGAACCTCATCTGCACTCCCGCCGCTGCAATGGGCACTGGAATCCTGCGCGCTGCTCGATGGCATCTATCCTGCCGGACACATGCTGGACCAGCACTATCTCGAAGCGCACCGGCCGCTGGCCGAACGACGCGTCGTGCAGGCCGCGCTCCGTCTTGCAGCACTGCTGAATGCGACCCTGACGACCCCACGCTGATTTGAGGCCGATGCGCGGGTCATCGCCCGTGTGGCCGGCGCACTCAGGGCAGCAGGTCGCGCAGGCGATACCAGAGCATCGCGAGCACCAGCGCCGGCCGCCGCAGCATCCCGCCGCCGGGGAAGGGGCTGTGCGGGATGCGTGCGAACACATCAAAGCGTTCCGCCTCGCCGGCAATGGCCTCGGCCACGAGCCTGCCAGCCAGGCCCGTGAGTGCGATGCCATGGCCGGAGAATCCCTGCAGGTAATACACGTCAGGTTCAAGGCGCCCGAAGTCCGGCGCGCGGTTGAGCGTGATGTCCACGTCGCCGCCCCAGGCGTATTCCACGCGCACGTCGCCCAGCTGCGGGAACACCTGCACCATGCGGCGGCGCGTGGCCTCGGCGGTATCGAAGGGATCATGGCCGGAGTAGCTGACGCGGCCGCCGAACAGCAGGCGGTGGTCGCTGCTGCGGCGGAAGTAGTCCAGCACCCAGTTGATGTCGCTGATGGCCGTGTTCTGCGGCAGCAGCTGGCGTGCAAGGTCAGCGCCCAGTGGCTCGGTGGCGACGATGTATGTGCTCACCGGCATCACGCGGCGGGCAAGCTGCGGCACTGTGGCGCCTAGCGAGGCATTGCCTGCGAACACGACCTGCCGGCAGCTGAGCGTGCCGTGCGCGGTGACCAGCTGCAGCAGGCCATCCGCGCGGCGATGGCGCAGTACGCGGCTGTCCTCATGCACGATGACACCGGCACTGCGCGCAGCGGTGGCGAGGCCGCGCACGTATTTGAGCGGATGGATGTGGCCGCTATTGGTATCGAGCAGGCCGGCCACGTAGCGCTCGCTGGATACCAGTTGTCGCGTGGCGGCCGTATCGAGCAGCGACACGCTTGCGTATCCGTACTCCTCGCGCAGCGAGCGGTGCCAGGCGGACAGCTCCTCGCGCTGGCGCGGCTTGATCGCCACGTGCATCTGGCCAGCGATGTAGTCGCAGTCGATGGCATGGGTGGAAACCAGCTCGCGCAGCAACGCCAGTGCTTCCAGGGACAGGTCCCACACGCGGCGGGCATCGGCGGCGCCGAGCAGTGCGGTGAGCTTCTCCTGCCCGGCGGCAAGGCCGAAGATGGCCTGGCCGCCATTGCGCCCGGAGGCGCCGCAGCCCACCTGGCCAGCTTCGAGCACGGTGACGCTGTAGCCCCGGCTGGCCAGATGCAGCGCCGCTGACAGGCCGGTGATCCCGGCGCCCACCACCCCCACATCGCAGCGCGCCGCGCCGGTCAGTGATGGCAGTCGGGGCACGGGGGGCAGGGAGGCCTGGTACCAGGAGGCCGCCTGCAGGGGGGCGGATTTCATTGGGGGGATTCCCTTCATCGTTCCCACACCATGCAGCCCGGCTGGCGAAGGTTCAATATGCAATGCTGCGTCTGCACAAGACTCCTGTGGATTCAACGGGTTGCGCCCGGTTGCCCAGACGTCCGAGCCAGGAGGCCCCCGGCTGTGGTCTAATGAAATCAGATACTTGGAGCCCCAGTCCGGCCTGATCAGGCCAGTCCCCGCATGTCTGTCCGTCGTCCCGTCATTGGTATTCCCGCCGACCGGCGCACGCTGGGTATGCACCCCTTCCACGCGGCAGGGGAAAAATACATCACACCGCTGCTGCGCATTGCCCGCACGCTGCCGCTGGTGATCCCTTCGCTGGGCGATGAGCTGGGGCTGGAGGCTCTTGTGGCGGAGCTCGATGGCCTGCTGTTCACCGGCAGCCCGTCGAATGTGGAGCCGCACCATTACGCGGGGGAGCCGAGCCGCGAGGGCACGCTGCATGACCCGGCGCGCGATGCCACCACGCTGGCGCTGATCCCGCGGGCCATCGCGGCCGGCGTGCCGGTGCTGGGCATCTGCCGTGGCTTCCAGGAGATGAACGTGGCCGCCGGCGGCACGCTCTGGCAGCACGTGCACGAGGTGCCGGGCAACTTCGTGCACCACGAGGACGACACCCAGCCGCTGGAGGTGCAGTACGGTCCCGCGCACGAGGTGCAGCTGGCGCCGGGCGGGATGCTGGAGCGCATCGCGGGACGGCCGCGCATCACGGTGAATTCACTGCACCACCAGGGCGTGCGCCAGCTGGGGCGCGGGCTGGTGGAGGAAGCGCGTGCGGATGACGGCCTGATCGAGGCCTTCCGCGTGGCCGGCGCACAGCGCCTGGCCCTGGCAGTGCAATGGCATCCGGAGTGGAACGCGGGTGAAGACCCGTTCTCCACCGCATTGTTCGAGGCATTCGGCGACGCGGCGCGCGAGCGCGCCGCCAACAGGCAGGTGACCCATGGCTGACATCCACCAGTTCTTCCGCGAGCGCGGCATTTCCGAAGTCGAGGCCATCGTGCCGGACATGGCCGGCATCGCGCGCGGCAAGATCATGCCCGCCGAGAAATTCGCCGCCGACGAGGGCATGAAGCTGCCGGAGAGCATTTTCCTGCAGACGGTGACCGGGGATTATCCGGCCGACACCAGCCAGGCCATGAGCCCGGCGGAGATCGACATCGTGCTCAAGCCTGACACGCCCACGGTGCGCGTGGTGCCCTGGGCTGCGGAACCCACGGCGCAGGTGATCCACGACTGCTTCTATTCCGACGGACGCAGCGTGACCATGGCGCCGCGGCAGGTGCTGCGGCATGTGCTCGAACTTTACGCCGCGCGCGGCTGGGAGCCGGTGGTGGCGCCGGAGCTGGAGTTCTACCTCATCGAGCCGAACATCGACGCGGATTATCCGCTGAAGCCGCCGGTGGGCCGCTCCGGCCGCGCCGAGCCGGGCCGGCAGAGCTACAGCATCGCGGCGGTGAACGAGTTCGATCCGCTGTTCGATGACATCTATGCCTTCTGCGAGGCGCAGGACATCGCCATCGACACGCTGATCCACGAGGACGGGCCGGCGCAGATGGAAATCAACCTGCTGCACGGGGATCCGCTGGACCTCGCCGACCAGGCCTTCCTCTTCAAGCGCACCGCGCGCGAGGCGGCTCTGCGGCACAAGATGTACACCACGTTCATGGCCAAGCCGCATGGCAAGGAGCCGGGCAGCGCCATGCACATCCACCAGAGCATCGTGGATCGCAAGACGCGCCAGAACGTGTTCAGCAACAAGGACGGTTCGCCCTCGCAACTGTTCTTCTCGCATATCGCCGGCCTGCAGAAGTACCTGCCGGCGGCCATGGCGCTGTTCGCGCCCAATGTGAATTCCTACCGGCGCATCACCCGTGCGGCGCTGGCACCCATCAACGTGCACTGGGGTTACGACAACCGGACGGCCGGCCTGCGCGTGCCGGTGTCGGGACCCGAAAACCGGCGCGTGGAAAACCGGGTGGGCGGCGCCGATGCCAATCCCTACCTGGCCATTGCCGGATCACTGGCCTGCGGCTACCTGGGCATGATCGAGAACCTGCAACCATCGGACCCCATCACCGGCAGTGCACATGACCTGCCTTTCTCGCTGCCGCGGTCACTGGACTCGGCGCTGCGCCAGATGCGCGAGAGCCGGGTGCTGATCGACTTGCTGGGAGAGCCCTTCGTGGCCGCCTACACCATCGTGAAGGAAGCCGAGAGCGAGGTGTTCATGCAGGTGATCAGCTCCTGGGAGCGCGAGCACCTGCTGCTGAACGTCTAGCGCGGGCAGTGGCCTGCGGGTTTGCTGCGGGCTATAGTTGCCACGCGAGGCAGCCTCGCGCCCGCGCAACGTCCTTATCTTCCGCAACTTCCCCGACGAGGAGTTCCCATGGCCCTTCCACTCCGACAGCTTTCCGTCCTGACCATCGCCGTGCTGGTGGCCGCCTGTGGCAAGCAGGGTGATACTCCGGTCGCGGGCGAAGAAGAGAAGGTGCTCAACGTCTACAACTGGGTCGATTACATCGACACCACCATCCTCGACGAGTTCACCGCTGAAACCGGCATCAAGGTGAACTACGACGTGTTCGATGGCAACGAGCTGCTGCAGACCAAGCTGCTGTCCGGCAATACCGGCTACGACCTGGTGGTGCCGTCGGCGTCGTTCCTCGAAAAGCAGATCGAGGCAGGGGTGTTCCAGAAACTCGACAAGTCGCTGATCCCGAACCTCGCCAACCTTGATCCGGCGATCACGGCGCTCACGGCGAAGCACGACCCGGACAATGCGCACTCGGTGACCTATTTCTGGGGCACCTCGGGCATCGGCTACAACGTCGAGGCCGTTGCCGCGGCCATGCCCAACGCGCCCACCAACAGCTTTGCGATGCTGTACGACCCGAATGTGGTGAAGAATTTCCAGAAGTGCGGCGTGACGATTCTCGATGCGCCTGACGAGGTGGTGGCCACGGTGCTCATCTACCTGGGCCGCGACGCCATGAGCGAGAAGCCGGAAGACCTCGAGGCTGCCGAGAAGGTGCTGATGTCCATCCGCCCCTACATCAAGGAGGTCAAGTCGGCCGGCTACCTCGATGACCTTGCCAATGGCGAGATCTGCCTGGCGCTGGGGTGGAGCGGCGATGTGGGCATGGGTGCGGCGCGCGCCGAGGAGAACGGCAAGGACTTCACCATCAAATACCACATCCCGAAGGAAGGGGCGGTGCTGTTCTTCGACATGCTGGCCATCCCTGCCGATGCCAAGCACCCGAAGAATGCGCACAAGTTCATCGACTACCTGCTGCGCAAGGAAGTGGCGGCGAAGAACACCAATTTCGTCACCTTTGCCTCGCCCAACAAGGCGGCCCACGACCTGATCGACGCAGAGATCACGGGCGATCCGGATATCTATCCGCCGGCCGAGGTGCAGGCGAAGATGTACCCGAACCTTGCCCGGTCGCAGGAGTTCACCCGCCTGCTGACCCGCAGCTGGACACGCTTCAAGACCGGCAAGTAGCCGGATGACCGGTCCCGCGCGTACGGCGCCGGAGCCCTGGCTCGATGCCACGCAGAAACCCTACGTGCGCATCGAGTCGGTCAGCAAGCGCTTTGGCGACTTTGCCGCCGTAGACGACATCACCCTCGACATCTTCCGGGGCGAGATCTTCTGCCTGCTCGGCGGCTCGGGCAGCGGCAAGACCACGCTGCTGCGCATGCTGGCCGGTTTCGAGCAGCCCTCGGGCGGGCGCATTCTGATCGACGGACAGGACATGGCCGGCATCCCGCCCTACGAGCGGCCGGTGAACATGATGTTCCAGTCCTACGCACTGTTCCCGCACATGACGGTGTACGGCAACGTGGCCTTCGGCCTGGAGCAGGAGGGCATCAGGAAAGAAGAGATCCGCCAGCGCGTGGCCGAAATCCTCGACGTGGTGAAGATCGGCGAGCTCGCCGGCCGCAAGCCGCACCAGCTCTCCGGCGGGCAGCGGCAACGTGTGGCCCTGGCGCGCTCGCTGGTGAAGCGGCCGAAGCTGCTGCTGCTCGATGAGCCGCTGGGTGCGCTCGACCGCAAGCTGCGCGAGCACACGCAGTTCGAGCTCATCGCCATCCAGGAGCGGCTGGGCGTCACCTTCGTGGTGGTGACGCACGACCAGGAAGAGGCGATGACGCTGGCCTCGCGCATCGGCGTGATGAACAAGGGCAAGATCGTGCAGATCGGCACGCCGCGGCAGATCTACGAGTTCCCGACCACGCGCTTCGTGGCCGACTTCATCGGGTCGGTGAATCTATTCGACGGCACCCTGTCCGAAGATGAACCCGAGTACGTGCGCGTGCGCTGCCCCGAACTGCCGGTGCCGGTGCATGTGGATCATGGCGTGTCGGCACCGCCCGATGCGCAGCTGTGGGTGGCCATCCGCCCTGAAAAGCTGAACCTGCAGCGCGAGAAGCCTGTCGCCGAAGACAACTGGGCGCGCGGCATCATCAAGGACATCGCCTACATGGGCGACCTGTCGATCTACGTCGTGCGGCTGGATTCCGGGCGCGACGTGCGCGTGACCCAGACCAACTCGGCACGCAAGGCCGGCGACAGCTTCACCTGGGATGACGAGGTCTATCTGCTGTGGGACAGCGCCGCCCCAGTGGTGGGCGCGGGGTGAGCGCGCCTTGAACGCCGAGGTCCCGGCCTACGCCCGCCAGCACGAACGCTGGGTGCCGTTCTGGCTGGCCTGGCATCGTTTCGGTCCGCCGCGCTGGGTGCCCTGGCTGCGCCGCAGTGGCGTGGGCCGCATGCTGGTCATCGGCATCCCGATGGCGTGGCTGCTGCTGTTCTTCCTCACGCCCTTCTTCATCGACCTGAAGATCTCCTTCTCGGAGACGCGGCTGGCGATTCCGCCCTATGCGCCGCTGGTGGACTTCGTCGAAGGGCGCATGGAGGTGTTGATCAACACCGACAACTACCGCTTCCTGTTCACCGATCCGCTGTATGTGCAGACGTGGATCTATTCGCTGAAGGTGGCGGCGGTTTCCACGCTGCTGTGCCTGCTGCTGGGTTATCCAATGGCGCTGGGCATCGCCCGCTCCACGCCCGCGCGGCGCAACCTGCTGCTGATGCTGGTGATCCTGCCGTTCTGGACCTCCTTCCTGCTGCGCGTGTACGCGTGGATGGGGCT
The DNA here is from genome assembly GCA_030852845.1 of Pseudomonadota bacterium. GTDB lineage: Bacteria > Pseudomonadota > Gammaproteobacteria > Steroidobacterales > Steroidobacteraceae > ZC4RG30. The sequence continues at coordinate 37,106 of JALYWF010000173.1, read as the reverse complement.
GCTGCGCAACAACGGCGTGATCAACAACTTCCTGATGTCAATGGGCCTGATCGACCAGCCCATCCAGATGATGCAGACCGATTTCGCCGTGTATGTGGGAATCGTCTATTCGTACCTGCCGTTCATGATCCTGCCGCTGTACACCAATCTCGAGAAGCATGATGCCTCGCTGCTGGAGGCCGCCGCGGACCTGGGCGCACGGCCGGTGCGCGCCTTCCTGCGCGTGACGCTGCCGCTGTCGCGGCCGGGCATCGCGGCCGGTTCGCTGCTGGTGTTCATACCTGCGGTGGGCGAATACGTGATCCCCACGCTGCTGGGACGGCCCGACCAGCTGATGATCGGGCGTGTGCTGTCCGATGAATTCTTCAGCAACCGCGACTGGCCGGTGGCCAGCGCGGTGGCCATCTTCATGCTGCTGCTGCTGCTGATCCCCATCATGCTGCTGCAGCGGACCCAGGCGCGCGCCAGCGCGAAGGCGGCCTGATGCGTCGCGGCTGGCTGGTCACCACGCTGATGATCCTGGGCTTCGTGTTCCTGTACGTGCCCATCCTGCTGATGGTGGTGTTCTCCTTCAACAACTCGCGCCTGGTCACGGTGTGGGATGCGGCCAACTCACCGACGCTCAAGTGGTACACGGCGCTGTTCCAGAACCAGCAGATCCTCGATGCTGCCTGGCTGTCGCTGCGCATCGCCGCCATCAACGCCACCGGCGCCGTGGTCCTGGGGACGCTGGCCGGCATTGCGCTGTCACGCTTCGGCCGCTTCCGCGGACGGGCGCTGCTGGCCGTGATGGCCACCGCGCCTCTGGTGATGCCGGAGGTGATCACCGGCCTGTCCATGCTGCTGCTGTTCGTGGCCATGGAGCAGATCATCGGCTGGCCGGCAGGGCGCGGCGCCACCACCATCGTTATCGCCCATATCACCTTCTCGATGGCGTATGTAGCGGTGATCGTGCAGTCGCGCCTGGCCTCATTCGATGATTCCCTGGAAGAGGCCGCCATGGACCTGGGCGCGCGTCCGGCCAAGGTGTTCGGCCGCATCACGCTGCCACTGATCTTCCCGGCGCTGCTGTCCGGCTGGCTGCTGGCGTTCACGCTGTCCTGGGATGACCTGGTGATCGCGCAGTTCGTCGCCGGTCCTGGCTCCACCACGCTGCCCATGGTGATCTTCTCCAAGGTGCGCCTGGGTGTGACGCCGGACGTGAACGCACTGGCCACGCTGATGGTGCTGCTGGTGGCCACCGGCGTGCTCACTTCCGCCTGGCTGCTGCGGCGATCCGAACGCAGGCGGCAGCGCGAGATGCGCATGGCGGAAGGAGGACACTAGTGGCAACCCTGGCGCTGGGGCTCGATGTGGGCGGATCGTCCATCAAGCACGCGCCGGTGGATGTGGCCAGTGGTGCATTGCAGGCAGGTCTGGCCAGTGTGCCGACGCCACAGCCAGCCACCGTGCGGGCGCTGTGCGATGCACTCATCGCACTGGCGCAATCCACTCCGGCTGGCACGCCTGTCGGCGTGGCGCTGCCCAGCGTGATCCTGCATGGCGTGATCCATACCGCCGCCAACCTGGATGACTCGCTGCTGGGGTTCGACGCCGGCCGGGAGCTGTCGGCCAGACTGCGCCGGCCGGTGGCGCTGCTCAACGACGCCGATGCAGCGGGGCTGGCGGAGGCGCATTTCGGCGCGGCGCGGGGAGTGCGTGGCGCGGTGATGATGCTCACCTTCGGCACCGGCATCGGTTCAGCGCTGATCCTCGATGGCAAGCTCTGGCCCAACAGCGAGCTCGGGCACATGGAAGTGGATGGCGCGGAAGGCGAGCAGCGTGCCGCCGCGCGTATCCGCAGTGATGAGGGCCTGTCCTGGAAGCAGTGGACCGCAAGGGTCAACCGCTACCTGGATGCCATCAATCGCCTGTTCTGGCCGGAGCTGATCGTGGTCGGTGGCGGCGTGACCGAGAACTGGGCGGAGTTCGCGCCGCTGCTGCAATCCCGCGCGCCGTTGAAGCCCGCTGCCCTGGGACCTGCGGCCGGCGTGGTTGGTGCGGCGCTGGCGGCTGCGGGGCATGCCGCTGCGTGAGCAAGCTTCCCGACGTCGGGACCACCATCTTCACCGTGATCTCGCGCCGCGCCGCTGAACTGGGTGCGGTGAACCTTGGCCAGGGATTCCCGGACTATCCAATAGACCCGCGGCTCACCGAGCTGGTGGGCGAGGCCATGCGCGCCGGGCACAACCAGTACGCGCCCATGGCCGGGCTGCCGGCGTTGCGCGAGGCCATTGCCAGCGTGGCAGCGGCCCGGCATGGCATCGACGTCGATCCCGAGCAGGAGGTGACGGTAACAGTCGGCGCCACCGAGGGCATTTTTTCTGCCATTGCCGCACTGGTGGGTCCGGGCGACGAAGTGCTGGTGTTCGATCCCGCCTACGATTCCTATGATCCGGCTGTGCGCGTGGCCGGTGCCACCTGCGTGCATGTGCCACTGGCACCACCCACGTTCCGCCACGACTGGGACCGGGTGCGGGAGGCCATCACGCCGCGGACGAAGCTGGTCATCATCAATACGCCGCAGAACCCGGCCTGCACCGTGATGAGTGCAGGGGACCTGGCGCATCTCGCGCAGCTGGCCGAAACACACGGATTCACCGTGCTCAGCGACGAGGTCTACGAGCACATCGTGCATGCACCGGCGCGACACCACAGTGTGCTGTCGCATCCGGCCCTGCGGCAGCGTGCGCTGGCCGTGTATTCCTTCGGCAAGTCCCTGCACGCCACGGGGCTGCGCGTGGGCTATTGCATCGCGCCGCCCGCGCTCACAAGCGAACTGCGCAAGGTGCACCAGTTCAACACCTTCACCATCACCACGGCGTTCCAGCACGCCATCGCCGCCTACATCGCCGGCAACCCCGGGGTGTTCTCCGGCCTGGGGCCGTTTTTTGCAGCCAAACGCGAGCTGCTCACCCGGGGCCTTGCCGACAGCGCCTTCCAGGTGGTGCCGGCCGAGGGCAGCTACTTCACCCTGGTCGACTACTCCCGCTGCACGCTGCTGGCCGGACTCGATGACATGGCGGCGGCGGAGCGGCTGCTGGTGCAAGGCGGAGTGGCAGCCATTCCCCTGGCACCGTTCTACCGCGAGCCTGTCAAGCACTCGCTGCTCAGGCTGTGCTTTGCCAAGCAGGACAGCACGCTGGCGCGCGGCATCGAACGGCTGCGGGCGCTGCGGTAATACAATGCGGCCATGAAACTCAGGACCACGCTGGTTCATTCACCCGAGGTGAAGGTTCCGCCGGAGAACACGCCACTGGTGGCGCCCATCCACCAGAGCGTGAAATTCGAGCACGACACGGTGGCCGAGACGCTGGCCAGCCTCCGCGGCGAGAAGGAGGGATTCTTCTACTCGCGCTCCGCCAATCCGACCACGCGGCTGCTGGAGAAGACGCTGGCGGGGCTGCAGGGGCGGGATGCCGCCATCGTGTGTGCTTCAGGTGTCGGGGCCATCGCCCAGGCGCTGATCGGCCTGCTGCAGTCCGGCGACCATGTGCTGTGTTTCGTGGAGACCTACGCACCCACACGCTCGCTGATCCGGCGGCAGCTTGCCCGCTTCGGTGTGACCCACACCATGCTGTCCATCGAGGATGACGCCGGCATCGAGCGTGTGCTGCACGACACGCCGACGAAGCTGGTGATCTTCGAGTCTCCCACCAACCCGGTGAACCGCATCGCCGACATCGCGCACATCACGCGCCATGCGCGGGCGACCGGCGCCCTGACGCTGCTGGACAACACGCTGGCCGGGCTGCACCAGCACGGCGACACGGATGTCGACCTGTTCCTGCACAGCCTTACCAAATACGCCTCCGGGCATGGCGATGTGATGGGCGGCGCGGTGATCGGGTCCGCCGAGTTGATTGCGCGCCTGCGGCCGGAGTTCACGCATCTCGGCGGCACGCTCGATCCGCATGCCGCCTGGCTGATCCAGCGTGGCCTGAAGACCTACCTGCTGCGTTACGAGGCCCAGTGCGCCACCGCGCTGAAGGTGGCGCAGTTCCTGGAGCAGCACCCCAAGGTGGAGCGCGTGCATTACGCCGGACTGCCACGCCACCCGCGGCATGAGCTGGCCGCACGGCAGATGCAGCACTTCGGTACGGTGGTCAGCTTCGACCTGCGCGCCGGCCGGGCTGCCGGCGACCGCCTTGCCGACGCGCTGAAACTGTTCTCGATTGCCGCCAGCATGGGCTCGCCGGAGTCCCTGGTGATTCCGCCCGGGTTGATGGGACCGCATGACCTGCCAGCGCAGCTGGCGGCATTGTCCGGTCTGGCGCCGGGAACGGTGCGGCTGTCGATGGGCCTGGAGGATGCGGATGACCTGATCGCCGACCTGGAGCAGGCGACGGCGGCCATTTGACTTGATCACCGCAACCCGGTCACGGTGTGAGCCACCGCGGTTGCCATGGCTTTCGATTTGTGCGCCATGACCGGATTGCCTCCGGCCTGCAATGCACAATTGCGCCATGCCTGCCACTGTCCTGCAACTGCGGCCCACACGCCGCCCGGATCCCTTCGCGCCCATCGCGCCGGGCCTGCTCACCGCCCTGGCCGCCGAACTGGGCCGCTGCCCGCCTAAACCGGCCGGCATCACCGCCTGCGTGGCCTGGCTGCAGGAATCCCCTGCGCAACTGGCTGCACGCCCCATGGCGCTGCGTGCGCTGGAAAACCTGCGTGCTGCCTTGTTCAGCGCTCCGGGACGTGATGCGGAGATGGCGCTGCTGTGGCGCGAAGCCCTGGCCAGCGCCTGCTACGCACGGGTCGTGGCGGCAGAAATGAATTTCGATGCGCCGCTGCTTACCGGCGCCGGCCTCCTGCATCGCACCGGCGAGATCGCCGCCCTGCGCGCGCTCGCCCGCGCGGAATCAGCCACCGGCATGCGGCTGGTGGGGCCGGTGATGCAGCAGATCATGGATGCGCACGACGATGAACTGGTATCGCGCGTGACGCGCAGCTGGGCCCTGGCGGGCGAGCTGCGCCTCACCATCCTGCGCTGGCGCGACGAGCAGGAAAACCTGGACCGGCCGCTGTGCGTGACGCTTCTGATGATGGTGCAGGCGCTGGCCACGGAGCTGGTGCACGCGGATACGTGCGCGCCCGGCCTGGCGGGGGTTGCACTGCAGTCCCTGGGCCTGCCTTCACGCCTGCTCGCCGGCGCGCGCGCCGCCACTGGCGGCATCGCCACCCTGCTGGATCAGCTCGCGCCCGCAGCCGCCTGAGCGGCTGATTCCGCCACTGCGGCCTGCGCGGCGGCCTCCGTCGCAGGTTCTGCGGATGGCACGGGCGGGGCGCTGGACAGCGCCTCGCCGGACTCGATCCGTATCCGCGTGCCCTCCACGTCCGGTGCGTCGGTCGACAGCGCCCGCGCCTCCGCGCTCTTCGTCATCACGATGATGCTGATGCGCCGATTGATCGGGTTGTGCGGATTCTCGCGGTCGAACAGCACCGAAGACGCCAGGCCCACCACGCGGGCGACCTTCCCGGGTTCCAGGCCTCCTTCCTGCAATGCCCGGCGCGCGGCGTTGGCGCGATCGGCCGAGAGATCCCAGTTGGAATAGCCTCGCTGGCCCACGTAGGCCTTGTCGTCGGTGTGGCCGCTGAGGCTGATGCGGTTGGGTACGGAATTCAGGTAGGCGGCCACCTCGCGCAGGATCTGCGCGGTGTAGTCCTTCAGCCGCGTGCCGCCCAGGTCGAACATGGGACGGTTCTGCTTGTCGACGATCTGTATGCGCAGGCCCTCGGGCGTGATGTCCAGCAGCAGCTGGTCCTTGAAGGGCTCCAGAGCCTGACTCTTGTCGATGGCCTCGCGCAGGTCCTCCATCAGCGATTCCAGCTGCTTGCGTTCAGCGAGGTCGGCAATGCGCTGCACGTCCTCGGGACGGATCTCCACCGGCTCGCCCAGTCCGTCAGCATTGATCTCCATGGTCTTGGGCGCATCCAGGCCGCCACCCAGGTCGATGGGGCTGGTGCTGGCGCCACCCGGGCCCATCTGGCCCGGCGCCGGCTTCACGCTGTGGCCTTCCTGCATGCTGGGGTTCTTGAAGTAGTCGAAGATGGCCGCGCGCTGCTCCTTCGACACAGAGGCCACCAGCCACATCACCATGAAGAAGGCCATCATTGCGGTGACAAAGTCGGCATAAGCCACTTTCCACGCGCCGCCGTGGTGGGCGTGGCCACCGCCACGCTTGCGCTTGACGATGACGATGGGACGTTGTTTTGCGTCGGCCATGGTGTGCCGCGTCAGCCCGGTGCGGCCTTCTTGCCGCGCAGTTCCTGCTCCAGGTCCTTGAAGTTGGGTCGCACGCCGCTGAACAGCAGCTTGCGCGCGAACTCCACCGCAACCGGGGGCGGATACCCGCGCACGCTGGCCACCAGCGCCATCTTCACCACCTCGAAGGCCTTGGACTCCTCGTTCGCCTTGTGCTCCATCGCCGCGGCAATGGGGCCGACGAGGCCATAGGCGACAAGGATGCCGAGGAAGGTGCCCACCAGCGCCGCACCCACCTTGTGCCCGATCTCCGCCGTGCTGGCACCATCTATGGCGGCCATGGTGCTGACGATGCCCAGCACCGCGGCGACGATGCCGAAGCCGGGCAGGGCGTCAGCCACCTTCTGCACGGCGTGCGCCGGCTCGGCGGCTTCCTTGTGGTGGGTCTCCAGCTCGTATTCGAGCAGGCTCTCCAGTTCATGCGGATCGAGGTTGCCACCAGAGATCAGCCGCAGGCAGTCGGTGATGAACTCCATCATGTGGTGGTCGGCCAGCACGCCGGGATATTTCTTGAAGATGTCGCTCTTGTGCGGTTCCTCGATGTGGCGCTCGATGGCCAGCACACCGTCGCGGCGCGCCATCACAAGGATGTCGTACACCAGCTTCAGCAGCTGGATGTATTCCTTGCGCCCGTAGCGCGCGCCCTTCAGCAGGCCGATGGCGCCGGTGAAGGAGGCCTTGATGACCTTCAGTGGATTGCTGATGAAGAAGGCGCCAAGCGCGCCGCCGCAGATGACCACGACTTCCAGCGGATGCCAGAGCAGCAGCAGGCTGCTGCCGCCGCCGAGAAACCCGCCGAGCACCGACCCCAGTACGACCAATGTCCCGATGATTGCAAACAAGAACAGAACCTCGTGGGGTTGCGCATGCCCCTGGAAGGACTATCGGCCGCCCGCGCCCGGGACTGAGCGACGGGCGTCACGTTTGGGGAAAGGCAGCCGGAAATCGCCTCAGGCGCTGGTGGCGAGCATCCGCCCGGCGGGCAGGGGCACGCTGCGCCCGAAGCGCTGGTCGTAGGTGCGTGGCGCGTTGTTGCCGGTGAGCAGGTCCAGCATGCTGCTGGCGCGCGTCAGGCGTGCAGCGACCAGCGCGCCATTGCGTTCGTTCTGTGCGCGGCAGGCCCCGGCCAGGCTTGCGCATTCGGATTGCGCAGGCGCGAGTGTGCCGGCAGGATCGCACCAGGCCAGCAGTGCAGCCATTCCTGAGCGATCCGCATTGCGACCAAGCTGTCGGCACAGTCCCTGTCGTTCGTCCTCGAGCCGCAGCAGCTTCGCGATGGTCTGCTGGCGGGCGGCGCCGGCCTTTTCAAGTCCGTCCACGTCGTTGCCGGCCAGCAGCTCGTGTTCCTGCTTCAGCTGTTGCGTCAGCGTCGCGAGCAGCGCGTTTTCCTCGGTCAGCAGGCGCGCGAGGCGGATGCGGCAGGTGTCGCGGTCCATGGATTACTTCAGCGGGCTCGCGCCCAGGGGAGCGGCGCGGGACAGATCGCTCTCCATGCGCAGCAGCCGGTCGGCCACGCGCTGGGGATCGATCTGGTAGCTGCCATCCTGCAGGCGCTGCTTCACGGCGGCCACGCGCAGTTCATCCACGGCCGGCAGCTCGCGCAGCGATTCCTCGATGGCGGCCAGTCCGCGTGCCGCGCCAGTGATGGTCACTTCGGCTGCGGGAGCGGGCGAGTCTCCACCCGATCCGCCGGCACTGCCGGAGACGCTGCGCCCGGCCGATGTGGGCGACACGCGCGCCGGTTTCGGTTCGAGGGGGGTGATCTTGGTGGACACGAGGGACTCTCCCGGTACTTTCATTGCTGGCTCTTCGAATGATGTATCGGATGAGGGGCGGCAAACTTTAGGGTGTCCGCACGATATCGGCAGGGCCGCCGCAAAACCGTGCAATATGTCGCATTCAGGCGCATCAGAGGCTCACGCGGACCACTTCGCGGCTCTCCACCTGGCCTTCGACGATCCGGCGCGAGTCCAGGTTGAGCACCCGCACCCTTCCGTTCGCAGTGGCGTCGGAAACAGCTTCGCCCTGGGCCCGCACTTCCAGGCCACCGGCACTGATCACCAGCGCAACGCGCTGGCCACGCCGCACGAGGATGTCCTCGCCCAGCAGGTCTACCGTGAGCGCCGTGCCAGGTGCGGCTTCACGCCGCAGGTGGCGGCCTGCGAGCTGATCCACGCTACTGATATAGCTGGCTGAAAGGCCCGGCACACGCAACCTGCGCTGTTCAACGTCCGCGGCGGTGACCGGGCTGTTTCGATCCAGCGCATGGCGTAGCGCCAGCACCGGCATTTCGGTCTCGATTCGTACCGGCACGTACACGGCCCAGCGGGGCGTGGCGCACTTCACGCCCACGGTCACGCGAGTGCCGATGCGGGTGGCTGAGGGCAATGCGGCTTGCAGCCGCTGCGTGCAGGGCGCCAGCCGCAGCCGCGGATCCAGCGCATCGGCGCTGGCGAATACCTTGCGGTCCTCCCCGGAAAACTGCGTGACAAGGAAATCCTCGGCCACCTTCTGTATGCCCTCCGGTGCCTGTATCGACTGCGCGCCCGCAGTCGACGCCAGCAACAGCGCCGGAATCCAGGCGTTTCTCTTGTATCTCTCATTCATGGGGAATGGATGAGCAAACTGCGTGCCATCCGTCGGCTCAAGTTCTGCTTCGGGGCGCCGATGCAGCAGTGAAGAGGCGGCCAGGGCGGGCGTGCTTCGCCGCAAAGGCGGCAACATGCTGCCGGTGCGCTGTGAGTTGCGTCACACCCTGCACGCCTTGCAGCCCCGCTGCAGGCCCATCCGCGCGCTGCCAGCCCACATGGCACGGCTGTTGCTCATCAATCCCGCAAGTCGGGTTATTGACGGAGCATCCGTGGCCTTGAATATGGAATCGTATCTGGGAGTGCACGCCAACGCGCTCAAGTTGCGCGAGCAGCGCACCGAGCTGCTGGCGCGCAATCTCGCCAATGCGGATACGCCGGGCTACAAGGCGCAGGACCTGGACTTCAGGGCCGCGCTGGCAGCCCGCACAGGTGCCGCATCCAGTCCCGGCATGATGAAGGCCACACAGGCCGGGCACATCGGCGCCAGCGCCGACCCCACACTGGAGGCCGGCTCCACCGCCGCCTTCCTCAAGTACCGCACGCCGCTGGCCCCATCGCTGGACGGCAATACCGTTGATGCACAGCTGGAGCAGGCCGCTTTCGCGGACAACGCCGTGCGCTACCAGGCCACGCTGCAGTTCCTCTCATCGAAGTTCCGTTCGCTGATGACTGCCATCACCGGCCAGTAAGGAGATCCGCAATGTCCTCTTTCAAGATATTCGACATCGCAGGCTCGGGCATGGCCGCCCAGTCCGTGCGGCTCAACACGGTGGCGAGCAACCTCGCCAACGCGGAGAGCGTCAGCGGCACCGCAGAAGGGGCCTACAAGGCCAAACATCCGGTGTTCGAGGCCGTGCGCGCGGAAATGGCGGCCGGCAAGCCGGGCGTGAATCCGGGCGTGGCGGTGCAGGTCACCCAGATCATGGAGGACTCGCGTGCGCCTTCGATGCGCTACGAGCCGGGCAATCCGCTCGCCAATGCCGAAGGCTATGTCTTCGCGCCCAACGTGAACGTGGTGGAGGAGATGGTCGACATGATCAGCGCCTCCCGCGCCTACCAGAACAACGTGGAAGTGCTGAACACCTCGAAGGAGCTGCTGCTCGCCACGCTGCGGCTCGGGCAGTAATCATGGGAATCGACGCCATCACCGGAATTGCGCAGGGCGCCTCGGCGGCCACTGCGAAACCCAAGGACCAGCTCGGCCAGGACGCGTTCCTGCAGCTGATGCTGGCGCAGCTGCGCCACCAGGATCCGACCAGCCCCATGGACCCGGCCGACTTCCTCGGCCAGCTGGCCCAGTTCGGCACAGTCACCGGCATCCAGGGGATGCAGGGTTCGATCTCGACGCTGTCGGATGCCTTGCGTTCATCGCAGGTGCTCGGCGGCACCAGCATGGTGGGCCGCGACGTGCTCGTGTCCTCGGAAACCGCCGTGATCGGCGAGGAAGGTTCCGTGGTGGGCACCGTGGAGATTCCGGAAGCCACCCGCTCGGCGCGCCTGGTGATCACGGACGCCAGCGGCCAGCAGGTACGCAGCGTCGCGCTGAGCCCGCAGGAAGGGGAGATCGTCTTCGAATGGGACGGCACCATGGATGACGGCACGCGCGCCCCCGTGGGCGAGTACGAGATCGCGGTGGTGGCCGACGTGGCCGGCACCAGCGAGCAGCTGCCGACCGGCCTGCTGGCCCATGTGGGCAGCGTCAGCATCGATCCGAAGGATTTCAGCCTCACCCTCAATACCGACCTCGGACCCATTTCGCTCGGCCGCGTGCGCCGGGTGATGTAAGGAGATCACCATGCCTTTCCGTCTTGCCCTCAGTGGACTGAACGCCGCCTCCGCGGACCTCAGCGTCACCGCCAACAACATCGCCAACAGCTCCACCAGCGGGTTCAAGGAATCCCGCGCGGAGTTCGCCGAGCTTTTCGCGGTGTCCGCGCAGGGAGTGGCCACGCTCACCCCGGGCAACGGCGTGCGCGTGTCGGACATCGCCCAGCAGTTCAGCCAGGGCAACATCGACTTCACCGACAACAGCCTCGACCTCGCCATCAGCGGCACGGGCTTCTTCACTGTGAGCGACAACGGCTCCTACGCCTACACCCGCGCCGGTGCATTCCGCACCGACGCCGGCGGCTATGTGGTGAATGCGCAGGGGCAGCGCCTGCAGGTGTTCCCGCCCGTGGCCGGTGGCGGTTTCAATACCGGTTCCATGGCCGACCTCAGGCTGGTGACCTCCGAGAGTGCGCCCCAGGCTACTTCCAACGTGGAGCTGCTGGCCAACCTGCCCTCGGACGCCGTTCCACCGGCCAACCCCACCTTCAGCCCCACCGATCCCACCAGCTTCACCCGCGCGACCTCGCTGACGGTGTATGACTCGCTGGGCGCCGCGCACACCGGCACCGTGTATTTCGTGAAGGACGCCGCACCGGGCGAGTGGACCACGCATTTCTACATCGACGGCAATGACGTGGGCACCACCCCCGGCATCACCTTCGACAACATGGGCCGGCTGGTGGACCCGAACCCGGCCGAGCTGAACTTCCCGGCCTACGCACCCCCCACTGGCGCCGCCGACATGACGATCACCATCAATGTCGCCGGTACCACACAGTACGGCAGCGTGTTCAGCGTGGGCAACATCACGCAGGACGGTTACACCACCGGCCGCCTGATCGGCATCGACATCGACAAGGCCGGCGTGGTGCAGGCGCGCTTCACCAACGGCCGCTCCAGCATCCTGGGCCAGGTGGCGCTGTCGAACTTCGCCAATCCGAACGGGCTGCAGCAGCTGGCCGATACCAGCTGGGCGGAAACCTTCGGCTCCGGCCAGGCACTGCGTGGCCAGGCGGGCAGCTCGGGCTTCGGCCTGGTGCAGTCCGGCGCGCTGGAGGCTTCCAACGTCGACATCACCACGCAGCTGGTGAACATGATCACCGCGCAGCGCAACTTCCAGGCGAACGCGAAGATGATCTCCACGTCCGACGCCATCACGCAGACCATCATCAACATCCGCTAGTAGCAGACAGGCAATCCCATGGACCGCATGCTGTACGTTGCGATGACCGGTGCCCGCGAGACCCTCCAGGCACAGGCCGCCAACAACCACAACCTGGCCAATGCCTCCACCACCGGCTTCCGCGCCGACCTGGCGGCATTCCAGGCGCGGCATGTGGCTGGCGATGGCTTCAACTCGCGGGTATATGCCACCGCTTCCACCACTGGGTTCGATGCCACCACCGGCACGCTGGTGCCGACGGGCGCAGATCTGGATGTTGCCGTGCAGGGTGAGGGCTACATCGCGGTGATGGGAGTGGATGGCCGCGAGGCCTACACCCGCGCCGGCGACCTGCGCATCGATTCTTCCGGGCAGCTGCGAACCGGTACGGGACTTGCCGTGATGGGCGACGGTGGACCGCTCGCGGTGCCGCCGCACGCCACCATCGCCATCGGTGGCGATGGCACGATTTCCATCGTGCCCTTGGGGCAGGGTCCGGAAACCCGCGCCGAAGTGGGCCGCATCAAGCTGGTCAATCCGCCCGCCGCGGATCTCGTCAAGGGCGAGGACGGCTTGCTGCGCATGCGGGACGGCAGCGATGCCGTCCCCGATGCATCGGCGACGCTGGTCTCCGGCGTGCTTGAGACCAGCAACGTCAACGTTGCAGATGCGCTGGTCAACATGATCGAACTGTCGCGCCGCTTCGACCTGCAGGTGCGCGCGATGAAGAGTGCCGAGGACAACGGCGCCGCCTCCGCGCGGCTGCTGTCGATGCGCTAGGCCGGACAACCGAGTTTCATAGAGGACCAACACCATGCATTCCGCACTCTGGGCCGCCAAGACGGGACTGGACGCGCAGCAGACGCGCATGACCGTGATCTCGCACAACCTCGCGAACGTGAACACCACCGGCTTCAAGAAGGACCGCGCGGTGTTCGAGGACCTGCTGTACCAGAACGTGAAGCAGGTTGGTTCCGCCACTTCGCAGGACACCGTGGCACCCACGGGCCTGAACCTTGGCACCGGCGTGCGCGTGGTGGCCACCGAAAAGAACTACTCCCAGGGTGGCCTGAACAACACCGGCAATGCGCTGGACGTGGCCATCAACGGTCGCGGTTTCTTCCAGATCCTGATGCCCGACGGCAGCTTCGGCTACACCCGCGACGGCTCCTTCAAGACCAGCGCCGAGGGCGAGCTGGTCACATCGAGTGGTTATCGCGTGCAGCCCGGCATCTCGATTCCGCAGGGGACGCAGAGCGTCACCATCGGGTCGGATGGCACGGTCAGCGCGCAGATCACCGGGCAGACCGCGCCGACGCAGATCGGCACGCTGCAGCTCACTGATTTCGTGAACCCCGCGGGCCTGCAGCCGCGCGGCGAGAACCTGCTGGTGGAGTCCGCGGCCAGTGGCCCGGCGCAGAGCAGCACTCCCGGCCTCAACGGCCTCGGCCTGCTGCAGCAGGGCTTCCTGGAAGGATCCAACGTCAATGTGGTGGAGGAGCTGGTGTCGATGATCGAGACCCAGCGCGCCTACGAGATGAACTCCAAGGCCATCTCCACCACCGACCAGATGCTGCAATACGTGAGCAACAACCTGTGACGAACCAGCGTTTCATGATCCTCGCCGCGGGTGTGGCCGCCGTCCTGCTGCTGCAGGGCTGCGCCACCGTGCAGTCTTACGAGGACTTCGCCGCCACCTGGCCGGAAGAGCTGCCGCGGGACGAGCCAGGCAATGGCGCCATCTACCAGGCCGGGTACGACCGTCCGCTGTTCGAGAACCAGGTGGCGCACCGTGTGGGCGACACCGTGACCATCATCCTGTCCGAAAACACCGCGGCGCAGAAGAGCTCCAGCACCACGACGGCAAAAGACACTTCCGTGGACATCGCCGCGCCCATCCTGGGTGGTTCGCCGCTTTCGATCGGCGGCAAGGAACTCTCTGCCTCCATGGAAAACAGCCGCAGCTTCGAGGGCAAGGGTGACAGCAGCCTGTCGAACAAGCTGCAGGGCAATGTCACTGTGACGGTGGCGAAGCGCCTGACCAACGGCAACCTGGTGGTGCGCGGGCAGAAGTGGATCGAGATCAACCAGGGGCGTGAGTTCGTGCGCATCCAGGGCGTGATCCGCCCGGTCGACATCCTGCCGGACAACACCATCTATTCATACAAGGTCGCCGACGCCAGCATCGCCTACGGTGCGCGCGGCGCGCTCAATGACGCCAACCGGCCGGGGCTGCTGTCCCGCTTCTTCAACTCCATCTGGAACCCGATGTAATGAAACGCCATGCGAGACATCTGATGGCCGCGGCCCTGCTGGGCCTTGCCGCACTGGCGCCCGTCGCCCAGGCGGAGCGGGTGAAGGACCTGGCCTCGGTGGCCGGCGTGCGCGGCAACCAGCTGGTGGGCTACGGCCTGGTGGTGGGCCTCGATGGCACCGGCGACCAGACCAGCCAGGCGCCGTTCACCATCCAGAGCATCAAGAACATGCTGGCCACCTTCGGCATCACCGTGCCGCCCAACGTGAATCCGCAGCTGAAGAACGTGGCCGCGGTGGTGGTCACCGCCGACCTGCCGCCATTCTCCAAGTCCGGCCAGACGATCGACGTGACGGTTTCCTCCATTGCTAACGCGGCCTCGCTGCGTGGCGGCATGCTGCTGATGACGCCGCTGCGCGGCGTCGACGGCGAGGTGTATGGCATCGCACAGGGCAGCATGGTCGTGAGCGGTTTTGGTGCCCAGGGCAGCGATGGCTCGAAGCTGTCGGTGAACGTGCCCTCCAGCGGCCGTGTGCCCAACGGCGCCACCGTGGAACGCGAGGTGCCGAACAACTTCACTTCGCAGCCGCATGTGGTGCTCAACCTGCACACCCCTGACTTCACCACCGCGGCACGCCTGGCCGGTGGCATCAACGAGCTGCTGGGCGAGGGCACGGCACAGGCGATGGATGCGGTGTCGGTGAAGGTGTCCGCGCCGGTGGATCCGAACCAGCGCATCGCCTATCTGTCGACGCTCGAAGCGATCGAGGTGGAACCGGGCGACGCCCCGGCCCGCGTCATCGTCAATTCACGTACCGGCACCGTGGTGATCGGCTCGCGTGTGCGGGTGAAGCCGGCTGCGGTGGCGCATGGCTCGCTGTCCGTGACCATCACCGAGCGGCTGGACGTGACGCAGCCGCAAGCCTTCTCGCGCGGTGAGACGGTGGTGACGCCGCGCAGCGAGATTTCCGTGGAGCAGGCGGATGCGCGCATGTTCCTGTTCGACGCCGGCGTCGACCTCAACGAGATCGTGCGGGCAGTGAACCAGGTCGGCGCGGCGCCGGGCGACCTGGTCGCCATCCTCGAAGCCTTGAAGGAAGCCGGTGCGCTGCGCGCCGAGCTCATCGTGATCTAGGAATTGCAATGACTGTCGGTGCCGTCAATCCCTCGCTGTATGCCGATCCGGCAGCCCTTGGCGCGCTCAAGCGCGACGCCGCGGCGCAGACGCCGGAGGCCCTGCGCGAGACTGCGCGGCAGTTCGAGAGCCTGTTCACCAGCCTCTTGCTGAAAAGCATGCGCGAGAGCCTGCCGGGAGATCCCTTCGGCAGCGACCAGCAGGATTTCTACCAGGACATGTTCGACCAGCAGCTGGCATCGCAGCTGTCCAATGGCAAGGGCCTTGGCCTTGCCGACGTGCTGGTGCGGCAGCTGATGCAAGGGGCGGGCGCCCCCCCTGATCCTGCAGCCGGCCTGGCGTCGCAGGCAACCAGGGTACCCGGCGCCGGGCAATGGCCGGCACGCAACGCGGACGAATTCGTGCGGACCATCCGGCCGGCTGCAACGGCCGCGGCACGTGAACTTGGCGTGGATGCAGACACCATCATCGCCCACGCCGCGCTCGAGACCGGCTGGGGGCGTTCCATGCCCACCGGCGCCGATGGCCGCCCCAGTTTCAACCTGTTCGGCATCAAGGCCGGATCCAGCTGGACGGGCGCCGTGCACCAGTCGCAGACGAAGGAATTCAGCGGCGGGCGCATGCAGGAAGTCACCGACGGCTTTCGCGCCTACAGTTCGCCGGAGCAGTCGATCCAGGATTATGTCGGCCTGCTGAAAGGCAACCCGCGTTATGCCAGCGCCCTGGGCACCGGCAGTGACGCGGAGGCTTTCGCGCGCGGCCTGGCTCGCGGTGGCTACGCCACCGATCCGGACTATGTCACCAAACTGACGGCGGTTGCCGCGCGGCTAAAGCTTGCCGCTGGCGGACCGATAACCCAGGCAAGAACCTGAGAGGCCCCTGACTCATGCCTGACATGCTGAATGTGTCCGTCTCGGGCCTGCGCGCCTTCCAGCGCGCCCTTGAGACCACCAGCCACAACATCGCCAATGTGGCCACGCCCGGCTACAGCCGCCAGCGCGTGGAACTGGTGACCAGCGAGCCGGAGATCTTCGGCAGCTCCGCGCTGGGCACCGGCGTGGTGCTGCAGGGTATCCGTCGTTTCAGCAATGACCTGCTGCTGACACAGATGCGCAATGCTTCCAGCGGCCAGGCACGACTGGAGGTGTATGCGCAGAAGGCCGGCGCGCTGAGCAACCTGTTCGCCGACAGCTCCACGGGACTGTCGGCCTCGATGCAGCGATTCAGCAATGCGCTGCAGGAAGTGGCCAATACGCCCACCTCCACCGCGGCGCGGCAGGTGCTGCTGTCGGAGGCCGAGGGGCTCAGGACACGCCTGGCGACCTATGAATCCCGGCTCAACGGCATCGAGGCACAGATCAATGACCAGCTGCGCGCCGAGGCCACCTCGATCAATGCCATCGCCACCAACATCGCGCGGCTGAACCAGGAGATCGCCCGGACCAGCGGCCTGACCGGCTCGGCCTCGGTCGACCTGCTGGACGCCCGCGACCACCAGCTGGCCCAGCTGGCGCAACGGCTGGATACCACCACTGTGACGCAGGACGCCGGCGTCATCAACGTCTTCATCGGCAGCGGACAGCCGCTGGTCATCGGCGGTGACACCACGCAGATCGTCGCGCAGGCCGATCCCTACCAGCCATCGCGCGTCTCGCTGGCCTTCCGCACCGGCTCCGGCACCGTGGACATCTCTTCCTCGCTGCAGGGCGGGAGCATCGGTGGCCTGCTGGACGCACGGCGCGAATTGCTGGATCCGGCCCGCAACGAACTGGGACGCATCGCAGTGGGGCTGGTCGAGGCCGTCAATACGCAGCACCGCAAGGGCATCGACCTGCATGGTGTCGCCGGCGGGGACCTGTTTGCCGTGGGCGGCGTGGAGACCTTTGCTGCCAGCACCAATGGCGGAGGAGCCTCGCTGACTGCAGTACGGACGGGTGCGGCTGCGCTGACCCCGCACGACTATGTCGTGCGCTACAACGGCTCAGCCTGGAGCGTGCAGCGTGCCGACACGGGAGTGCCGGTGAGCGTCACCGCAACCGCCACGACGCTGGATTTCGAGGGCGTCACCGTGACCATCGGTGGCACGCCTGCTGCTTCCGGCGACCGCTTCCTGGTCCGCCCTGCGGCCGGCGCCATCAGCGGGCTGGACGTGCTGATCAGCGATCCCGCCCGCATCGCCGCCGCGGCTCCGATCCGCACCGCCACCGGCAGCGGCAACACCGGGACTGGTGTCATCTCGGCAGGCGAGGTGCTTGATGCCGGTGATCCGGCGCTGCGCGATCCGGTGACCATCCAGTTCACGGCGCCCGGCACCTGGGAGGCGCGGGACGGAGCCAATGCCCTGCTGGCTTCCGGAAGCCTTGTGTCCGGCGGCAGCATCGACGTCAATGGCTGGCGCGTGACTATCAGCGGCTCGCCGGCCGCCGGCGACAGTTTCACCGTGAGCAACAACAGCACCGGTGTCGGCGACAACCGCAATGCGCTGGAGCTTGCGGCGGTGATGGAGCGTGGCGTGCTGGCCGGCGGCACCGAGTCGCTCGATGGCGCGGTGGGCCGGTTTGTCGGCGGCATCGGCGTGGCCGCGGCCGGTGCAAATGCCAGCCTCGAGGCGCAGCAGATCCTCCATGACGACAGCGTGGCCGCGGTGGACGCCCTGTCGGGAGTAAACCTGGACGAGGAAGCGGCGAACATGCTGCGCTACCAGCAGGCATACCAGGCCGCAGCGCAGATGATCCGCGTCACGCAGGAACTGATGGATACACTCATGAACGCGGTGCGCCGATGATCACACGCATGTCCACGCCCGGCCAGCATGCCGCGGCCATTGCCCAGATCCTCAAGCAGCAGACCGCACTGTCGCGCACCCAGGTACAGGTTGCATCGGGCCGTCGCATCCAGTCGCCCGCGGACGACCCCGTTGGCGCGACGCGGATCATGTCCAACGAGCGCGCGCAGGCGCAGCTCACCCAGTACGGCCGCAATGCCGACATGGCATTGCAACGGCTCGGCTCAGGCGAACTGGCGCTGGCGGACCTCGGTTCGCTGCTGCAGCGTATCCACGTGGTCACCGTGCAGGCCAACAACGGCGCCATGGACGATGCCTCGCTGCGGGCCATCTCCACCGAGGTCCGCGCCCGGGCCGCCGAACTGCTGCAGATCGCCAACCGCCAGGACAGCAACGGCGAATACCTGTACGCAGGCTTCTCCACCACGACGCGTCCGTTCGCGCACGATGGCCTCAGCGCGACCTACGGCGGCGATCAGGGCGCGCGGCAGCTGCAGATCAGCGCCACGCAGAAGATCGCCGACAGTTTCAATGGCGAGCGCGTCTTCATGAACATTCCGGCCGGCAACGGGCAGTTCGTTGCGTCGGCGGGCGTGCATGCCGGCACCGGTGTGCTGGGTTCCAACCAGGTGTCCGATCCGCTCGCCTGGGCCGCCGCCGCAGCCGCGGCTGCCGCGGTACCCCAGCCGCACACTTACACCATCCAGTTTGCCGACGCGGATGCCGACGGCACCGCGGACAACTGGGAGGTCGTCGATGCCGGCGGTACACAGGTTGCCACCGGCAGCTACGCCGGCAACGCCGTGATCAGTTTCAACGGTGCCCAGGTGAGCGTCAGTGGACAGCCGGCTGCGGGAGACACGTTCACGATTGCGCCCGCCGGCACCGAGGACATGTTCAGGACACTCGACGACCTGGTGGCCGCCCTGGAGGGCGGGGCGGATACTCCGCAGTCACGCGCCCAGCTGAGCACCAGGCTCAACAAGGCCATGGCGCAGCTGGCCCGCTCGATGGACCATGTGGACAATCTGCGGGCCGAAACCGGTGCGCGGATCTCTGCGCTGGACAGCGCGGGTGCGCAGCGCGAGGACCTCCAGTACCAGCTCGACGAGTCCCTCAGCGCGCTGCGCGACCTGGACTACGCGGAGGCGATCAGCCGCCTCAACCAGCAGGCCGCCGGCCTGCAGGCGGCCCAGACGGCGTACACCCGCATCGGCCAGATGTCGCTCTTCGACGTCCTCTGAGCAACGCCGGACGCCCGCGTCGCACGGATGTGAAGTGCGTCGCACATCGGGCCGGAAAACTGCCGACCAGGTCTTCAAGGAACCCCCTGACCGGCCGTTAACCCTCCTGAAGAGCGCACTGGCAGGCGGCAGCCCACCAGGGCACCGCGGGCCGGAAGGCCAACGGACTTTGAAGAAAACAGGCATCCAACAGGAGTTTTAAGTCATGGCACTTGTCATCAACACCAACGTGATGTCGCTGAACGCGCAGCGCAACCTCACGACTTCCAGCAGTGCGCTGGCCAACTCGCTGCAGCGCCTGTCCTCGGGTCTGCGCATCAACAGCGCCAAGGACGACGCCGCCGGCCTCGCGATCTCCAATCGCATGACCACCCAGATCAACGGCCTGAACCAGGCTGTGCGCAATGCCAACGACGGCATCTCGCTGGCGCAGACCGCCGAAGGCGCCCTGCAGGAAGTGACCAACAACCTGCAGCGCATCCGCGAGCTGGCTGTGCAGTCGGCCAACGCCACGAACTCGGACAGCGACCGCATCGCCCTGGACCAGGAAGTGCAGCAGCGCCTGCAGGAAATCCAGCGCATTGCCAGCCAGACCTCGTTCAACGGCCGCAAGATCCTCGACGGCACCTTCGGCAACGCCCTGTTCCAGGTCGGCGCGAACGTCGGCGAGACCATCTCGGTCGGCCTCAGCACCAGCATGAAGACCGCGGACATCGGCGAAGTGGCTTCGCATGCTTCTGCGAGCACCGTTGGCGGTTCCTCGGAGGACATCAGCGACCTGGATGCGGACACTGCAGCGGACTACGACGCGCTGGGCACGCAGACCTACTTCGGCGTGGACTACGACTGGTCCACCTACGCCCCGGCCGCCAACGACGATTACGATGACGCGGCTGCGGCGCTCGAGACGGCGCTGAACACCGCCGGTGCCGGCACCTTCGACGTGACCAACAGCGCCGGCGAGCTGTCCGTGACCTACGCACTGGCCGCTGGCCAGCTGCAGTTCA
This sequence comes from Pseudomonadota bacterium, assembly GCA_030852845.1. Lineage (GTDB taxonomy): Bacteria > Pseudomonadota > Gammaproteobacteria > Steroidobacterales > Steroidobacteraceae > ZC4RG30. Next base: position 16,791 of record JALYWF010000173.1, on the reverse strand, counting down.
CGGTTGGCGACGGCGACACCGTGGATGTCACCGGCACGTTCGCTTCGGTGCAGGAACTGGCCGATGCGATCACGAGCCAGACCGGTGGTTCGGTGGCTGCCTACATCGACGGCAGCGGCAACCTGAACGTTGCGGCCGCCGAGCGCATGGTGATTGCGGGTGCCGCGGCTGCGGACCTGAACATGACCGCCGCCACTTACAACGTGAGCGGTTCCCTGCAGGCCCAGGACGTCAAGTCGGCGGGCAACGCCAACAAGACCATCCTGAGCATCGATGCGGCGCTGACCTCGGTCGCCGAGCTGCGTGGCACCCTGGGCGCCATCCAGAACCGCTTCGAGTCCACCATCAACAGCCTGCAGACGGTGGGAGAGAACCTCTCCGCGTCGCGCAGCCGCATCCTGGACACGGACTTCGCTGCCGAGACGGCCGCGCTGACCCGCGCCCAGATCCTGCAGCAGGCCGGTACCGCGATGGTCGCACAGGCGAACACGGTGCCGCAGAACGTGCTCTCGCTGCTGCGCTAACAGCTGCTGCAGATGGCACATTGACCGGGAAAGGCGGGGCCGGCGACGGTCCCGCCTCTTCCCCATAGAGAGGCAACATGGAACTCCCATCGAACAAGCCTGTGCCCGGAGTGTCCACCTTGACGTCGGCGACGGGGAGATATCCCTCGATCGCGGTTGCCGTACAGGAAGTTGTGCAGCCGGTGCAGCCGGTGTCCGAGGTGAAACCCCCGGTGCAGAAGATCGAGCAGACCCAGGCGGCCATCGCCGAACAGGTGAGCCGCTACCTCAGCACTTCGACCCGGAACCTGGAGTTCCAGGTAGACGGGGAGTCCGGATCGCCAGTGATCGTCGTGCGCGATGTCGCCGGCAACGTGATCCGCCGCATTCCCGGCGAAGAGGCGTTGCAGCGGATGCTGCGCGCAAGTGCGGAATCCGGCACGCTTATCGATTCGATCGCCTGACATACTGCCAGCATGGCAACGATTTCATCCGCCGGAGTCGGCTCCGGCCTCGACATCAACTCGCTGGTCAGCCAGCTGGTGGCGGCAGAGCGCGCTCCGAAGGATGGCCGCCTGACGCGCGAGGATGTGCGCCTCACTGAAGAGTTCTCTGCGCTGGCGGTGCTCAAGGGCGCAATTTCGAGCCTCCAGGGCGCAGCCAACTCTGTGCGGACGCCCGCCGCGCTTGCCCTCAGCAAGGCCACCGTGCGCGACGAGCAGTTCTTCACCGCTTCCGTCTCCTCAGCCGCGGTTGCCGGCAGCTACGACGTCGAGGTGGAGCAGCTGGCGACGGCAGCCCGGCTGGGTTCTGAAGTCTACTTGGACGGGTCCGGCAGTGTGGTCGGCACCGGAACCCTCACCATCACGGTGGGGACGAAATCATTCAGCATCGACGTCACGCAGGAGAGCGACACGCTGGCGCAGATCCGTGATGCGATCAACGCGGACAGCGACAACTCCACCGTGCGGGCTACGCTGGTCGGTGATGCCAGCGGCAGTTATCTGGTGCTGACGGGCACGGCCACGGGGGCTGCAAACTCGATCACGGTGAGCGCCACCGGTGCCGATGCCGGCCTGCAGGCCCTGGTGGACGACCTCAATGCCTTCGATGCGGACCGCGACGTGGCGGCGCAGGATGCCATCGTGCATGTCTCGGGCTACGAGATCCGTGGCACCACCAACGCCATCAGTGGCGCCATCGACGGAGTGACCCTCAACCTGAAGAAGGCCACTGCCGGGGAGTCGGTGGCGCTGGTCGTGGAGCGTGATGACGCCGCGATCCAAAAAAAGGCGGAAGGCTTCGTCAACGCGTATAACGCGCTGGCGCAACAGGTCAAGACCCTGGGCCACTATGACGCGGCCACCCGGATTGCCGGACCCATGCTGGGAGACTCGCTGCTGCGTGGCCTCGATACCCAGCTGCGGCGCATCCTCAGCGATCCTGTGCCTGGCACAACCGGAAATTACCGTACCCTCAACAGCCTGGGAATCAGCGTCACGAGCACCGGTTCCCTGCAGCTGGATGCGGCCAGGTTCAACGAAGCGCTGGCTGCAGATCCACAGGCCGTGAACCGGGTCTTCGCTTCCGAATCCGGCGTGGGTGTGCGCGTGGCCGCATACCTGGATGAGCGACTCTCCTCGACCGGAGAATTCGCGACCCGCAATGCACGCATCGACGGCCAGCGCCGCCGGCTGGAGCAGGAGCGGGAGGCGCTGGATGCGCGCATGCTGGTTGTCCAGCAACGCTACCTGAAGCAGTTCACTGCCATGGACGGGCTGCTGGCACAGATGCAGTCGACCTCCAGCTACCTCAGCCAGCAGCTCGAAGGCCTGGCGAAGGCGCGCTAGGCCGGGCCCGGGGCGCCGCCACCGTGCGGGCCGCCTCGTCCGGGTGGCCCACGGACCCTCAAGTTCCGGCGTCCCGCGCCGTTAAGCCGCATGTAGAGCAGGAGTCCTCACATGTCGGCCTATCCCAGCAGATCAAGCCTCGCAGCCTATCGTTCGGTTGCCGCGCACAGCCGCGTCGATGCGTCCGATCCCCATGGCCTCGTCGTGATGCTGATGGACGGCGCGCTGGAGCGCGTAGCTTCGGCGCGTGGCGCCATGGAGCATGGCGACAACGAGGTGAAGAACCGCCTCATCCACCGGGCCGTGGCCATCGTGCAGGAACTGCGCGCCAGCCTGAACCTGGAGGCCGGCGGCGAGATCGCCGCCAACATGGGCGACCTTTACGATTACTGCGGTCGCCAGCTGGTGCGCGCCAATTCCGAGAACCGGCCCGAGATGCTCGATGAGGTGGGCCACCTGCTGCGCGAGATCCGCGGCGCCTGGATCCAGATCCCGGCGCGGCTGCGGTGAATCCCGTGCGCGGCGCCATCCCCGCGGCGCGCCGCCTGCTGGCGCAGAATGTGATGGCCTCCACATTCCGGCTGGTGCGCAGCGTGCGCGAGTGCGCGCCGATGGCCACCATCCGCGAACAGATGGGCGAGCGGCAGCGCCTGATGGCCGATCTGGCACGCCACGTGAATACAGGGGAGGGTGCCGGTTCGCTGGCGGCCCTCCGGGCTGCAGTGGCTGAATCGGACCGCACGCTGGAGCAGCTGATCGGCTAGTCGGTCAACGCTCCGGCCAGAGGGATCCATGTTCGAGGGCGTAGACACTGTCATCCTGAACAACGAGCTGGCCTACCAGGACCTGCTGCCGGTGGCATTCAAGCCGCTGGCGAAGCCGCTGGACCTGCCGGCCATCACCGCCCTCACCGACCGCAATGTGCGCATGCTGCAGGTATGTGCGGTGCTCGAGGAACACGGCGCCACCGAAAAGAAGGACGAGTCATCGCCCCATGCCGCCGACATGCTGCGGCTGGAAGTGAAGGTGAACCTGCTGCTGGACCTGGTCGGCCAGCTGCTGGCCGCCCAGCTGCCGCGGCCCGCACCGGCCCTGGTGCGGTTCAACGCCATGGGTGCGCTGTGGAAAACCCTGGACCCGCCGAGGGTGGGACAGCAGGGCCTGCTGGAGATCTGGCTGCGCGACAGCCTGCCGCAGCCGCTGGCGCTGGTGGCGAATGTCACGCAGGTGGCCGCTGACGGTCATGTGAAGGCCGCCTTCGTGCCGCCGGGGGAAGCCACGTCCGACCTGCTTGAAAAACTGGCGTTCCGCCGTCACCGGCGCCAGGTCGCCGGCGTCCGCCAGCCCCGTCGCGCCGGAAGTGAGAGCACCATCACACGCATCCTCCGGTAATTGACGCCATGCGTCACTTTTCCGACGCCGCCCTTGGGCAACAATTCTTCCCGTCGTTTCCGACCAGAAAAAAGACGGGTCCATGGCCACTGCAGCTGAAGACGTTCGTACCGAAATCAATGCCCACCGTGGCCCCACCGGAGACTCTGCCGCCGTCCGCCAGATCCTCGCCCTGATCGGGCAGGTCGCGGCACATGATTCCAGCGTCCTGATCCTCGGCGAATCGGGCACCGGCAAGGAAGTCGTCGCCCGTGCCGTGCACAACTCCAGCCCGCGCCGCAATCGTCCCTTCATCGCCGTGAACTGCGGCGCCATTCCGGCCGACCTGCTCGAAAGCGAGCTGTTCGGCCATGAGAAGGGCTCCTTTACCGGCGCCGTGGCCACGCGCAAGGGGCGCTTCGAGCTGGCCGATGGCGGCACGCTGTTCCTCGACGAGATCGGCGACATGAGCCTGCCGATGCAGGTGAAGCTGCTGCGCGTGCTGCAGGAGCGGGTGTTCGAACGCGTCGGCAGTGCTCTGCAGTACCGCTGCAATGTGCGCATCATTGCCGCCACGCACCGCAACCTGGAGGAGGCCATCTCCCGCGGCGCGTTCCGCGAGGACCTGTTCTACCGCCTCAACGTATTTCCCATCGAGATGCCTGCGCTGCGCACGCGCCGCGAGGACCTGCCCACCCTGATCCGCGACTTCTCCGAGGCCAATACCGCTGCCGGCCGTCCGCGCGTGGTGCTCTCGGCCCCGGCACTGGACTGCCTGATGCAGTACAGCTGGCCCGGCAACGTGCGCGAGCTGGGCAACCTGATCGAAAGGCTTTCCATTACCAGCGCCGGCCGCATGGTCGGTGTTGCCGACCTGCCGGCGCGCTACCGGCCGGCCGGCTGGACGCCACCGGCCGAGCCGGAGCAGCCGGCACCGGCAATGATTTTCCGCCCGCTGCCTGAAGTCGTGCCTGTCGCGGCGGTTCCGGCCAACGATGTGATCGACGCGGAGCCCGACGTGCGCCTGTCGGAGCGCGAGGCGCTGCTGATGCTGGAGGAGCCTGCGGCCGCCAGCGGCACAGTCTTGCCGCCGGGCGGCATCGACCTGCGTGCACACATTGCCGCCATCGAGGAATCGCTGATCCGCCAGGCCCTGGAGCGCGGCAACGGCGTCGTTGCACAGGCAGCACGCCTGCTGGGACTGCGCCGCACCACGCTGGTGGAGAAGCTGCGCAAGTTCGGCATCGGAGTGACGGACGAAGCGACGGCCGATTGACGCGCCGGTGCCCAAAACCGTGACGTGCTTCACCTGATGGGCAGGGTATGGCCGGCACGGAACTTGCTCTCCTCCCGGGCATGCAGAACAACGACGATTCCCTGCTCACCGCCCGCGACCCCGTAGTCGTCGACCAGGCCTCGCGCGCGCTGTACTCGCTCGCCAGCCGCGTGGCCGCCACCGACTGCACCGTGCTGATCAACGGCGAGTCGGGCACCGGCAAGGAAGTGCTGGCGCGCTTCATCCACGACCGCTCGCCGCGTGCGAAGGCGCCGTTCGTGGCCATCAACTGCGCGGCTATTCCCGAATCCATGCTCGAAGCCATGCTGTTCGGCTACGAGCGCGGCGCCTTCACCGGTGCCACCAATGCCCACCCGGGCAAGTTCGAGCAGGCCCAGGGCGGCACACTGCTGCTGGACGAGATCACCGAGATGCCGCTGGCGCTGCAGGCGAAGCTGCTGCGCGTGCTGCAGGAGCGCGAGGTGGAGCGCCTTGGCGCCCACACCATGGTGAACCTGGACGTGCGCGTGATCGCCACCACCAACCGCGACCTGCGCGTGGAAGTGAAGGCCGGCAGGTTCCGCGAGGATCTCTACTACCGCCTGTGCGTGTTCCCGATGACCATCTCGGCACTGCGCCAGCGGCGCGATGACGTGCTGCCGCTGGCCATGCGTTTGCTGGAGCTGCGCAGCCGCGGCGGACGCATTCCCGCGCTGTCGGCCGACGCCGCACAGCTGCTGCTGACCTATACCTGGCCCGGCAACATCAGGGAGCTCGACAACCTGCTGCAGCGGGCCGTGATCTTCTCGGGTGACGCAGTGATCGGTGCCTCGCACATCCGCTTCGAGAGCCTGGGAGAGGTGTCTGCCCCGTCGCCTGCCGCGCCGCGCACCGCGCTGCCACTGGCCGAACTGCAGGGCAAGCCGTTGCGTGGCACATTGCGCGCCGCCGAGCGGCAGATCCTGCTGACGGCACTGCGCGGTGGCGCCACCCGTCGCGATGTGGCCGAAAGGCTCGGCATCAGTCCCCGCACGCTGCGCTACAAGCTGGCGCAGCTGCGTTCCACCGGCACTGACGTGCCGGCTGCCTGAATCCACTGGTGAATCCCATGAGCAACCTGCAGATCGACAGCGTGCTGGCGCAGATCCGTTCCCTCCAGCAGCAGACGAAGATCGGCGCACCCGCCGAGCTGAAAGGCCCGGCCGCCACGAAGGAAGCCGGCGGCGCGAGCTTTGCCACCGTGCTGAAGCAGGGGCTGGATGCCGTGAACCAGACGCAGGCGAAGTCCAGCGATCTGGCCACGCGTTTCGAGCGCGGCGATCCGGGCGTTGAGCTCTCGCAGGTGATGCTGGAATCGAACAAGGCCTCGGTGGCGTTCCGCGCCACGGTCGAGGTCAGAAACCGCCTGGTCAGTGCGTACCAGGAAATCATGAACATGCCCATCTGATGCATAAGGCCAAGCCATGAGTTCCGAAGCTGCCGTCCCCATGAAAACCTCACCTGCACTGGCAGGGCTGAAGCCACTGCTGCTGATGCTGGGCGTTGCCGCCGCGGTGGCGGCAGGCGTGGGCATTGCGCTGTGGTCGCAGGCCCCCAGCTACAGCCTGCTGTTCGGCAACCTGAGCGATGCCGACGCCGCGCAGCTGGTGCAGTCGCTGGACCAGTCCGGCATCCCCTACAAGGTGGAGCACGGCGCCGTGCTCGTACCATCGGAACGCGTCACCGAGGCGCGCATGGGACTGGCGGCCAAGGGCCTGCCGGCCTCCGCCGGCATCTCGTTGATGGAGAAGGAGGGCGGCTTCGGGCAGAGCCAGTTCATGGAGAACGCCCGCTACCAGCACGCCATCGAGACCGAGCTGGCCCGCACCATCGCCAGCCTGAAGCCGGTGCAGGGCGCGCGCGTGCACCTGGCGGTGCCGCAGCAGTCCGCCTTCGTGCGCGACCGTCGTCCCGCCAGCGCCTCGGTGTTCCTGCAGCTGCATGCCGGCCAGCGGCTGGACCGCGGGCAGGTCGAGGCCATCGTGAACCTGGTGGCTTCCAGCATCCCGGAGCTCACGGCCGGGCAGGTGACGGTGGTCGACAGCCAGGGACGCCTGCTGTCCTCGCCGCAGGAAAACACCGAATTCGCCGCGCGCGAGCAGCAGATGGAAATCGCGCGCCGCCTCGAGGAAGACTACTCCCAGCGCATTGTCTCGTTGCTCACTCCGCTGCTCGGTCCGGGCAGGGTGCGTGCGCAGGTGGTGGCGCAGATCGAGATGGCCACCACCGAAGAGGCGCGCGAGCAGTACCGGCCGGAAAGCCAGGTCGTGCGCAGCGAGCAGACCAGCGAGGATGTCAGCGGTGGCGCGGCTGGTCCGAAGGGCGTGCCGGGTGCACTGACCAACCAGCCCCCGCAGGGCGGCGTGGCGTTGCCGCCAGGTGAACAGCCGGCCGCCGCTGGGCAGGCTGCGGCCAGCGCCGCGCCCGAGAATGCCTCGCGCCAGGCAACACGCAATTTCGAGATCGACCGCACGGTGGCCTACACGCGCCAGCCTGCCGGTCGCCTGCAGCGCCTGTCGGCCGCCGTGGTGATCGACAACCTGCGCACCACCACCGAAGACGGCAAGGTCACAGAGGCGCCGCTCAGCGAGGAGCAGGTCGCACGCATCACGACACTGGTGCGCGATGCGGTGGGCTTCGACGAGACGCGCGGTGACCGGGTGTCGGTGGTGAACCAGAGTTTCCTGCAGGAAGTGGCCGAAGTGCCCGAGATCGAGTCCCCGCCCATCTGGGAAAACCCGCTGGTGCGCGACATCGCGCGGCTGCTGGCCGGGCTGGTGGTCGTGGTCCTGCTGCTGCTGTTCATCGTGCGGCCGCTGATCCGCAGCCTCGGCAGTTCCGTGAAGGCCGCCCTGGCGCCGCCAGTACAGCTGCCCGCGGCCATTGTGGCAGCCGGTGCGGCCAGCCGACCCGCCGGCACGATTGCCTATGAGCAGCAGATTGCCCAGGCCCGCGGCATCGTGGCCAAGGATCCGGCGCGGGTCGCGCAGGTCGTGAAGGACTGGGTGGAGAACGATGAGTGATGAACGGCACGCACACGGTTCCACCTGAAGCGGCACCCCCCGCGATCCTCGCCGACGCACGCGCCTGGACAGCCCCGCTGATCAACGACGGCGCGCCGACCGCCGGCCGCGCTGGTCGCCGATCAGAGGCGCAGCGCGAGGAGGAGCGACGCCTGTTCGCCGAGGCCGAGACGGCGGGACGCGCCGCCGGGCTGGCCGCGGCCCAGAAGGAAATTGCCGCGCGCACCGCGGCGCTCGAGGAACGCAGCCGCGCCTGTGCGGCCATGCTCGAGGCGCTGTCGCGTCCGCTGGCACAGGTGGATGACCTGGTCCATGAGCAGATTGCAAGGCTCGCGGTGCGCATCGCGCGTGCGGTGGTGCGGCGCGAGCTGCGCACCGATCCTGCGCAGATCATCGGCATCGTGCGCGCGACGGTGGCGCTGCTGCCTGCCAGCACGCAGGGATTGCGCGTGGTGATCAACCCGGAAGACGCCGCATTGCTGCGCGAGAGATTGCCGGCCGCGGGACCCGAGGCAGCCTGGATCCTCATCGAGGATCCGACACTGGCCCGCGGCGACTGCCGCGTGCACACGGATTTCGCGCGCCTGGATGCGCGCGTGGAGACCCGCCTCAACGAGACGCTGACCGCCCTGGTCGGCGAAGAGCGGGCGCGACCCCGCGATGGAGAGATTTCTTGAACAGTGCAGCGCGCTCCGTCCATTGGCGCGACCAGCTCTCCCGCTCGCTGGACATTGCCGCGACGCTGCCCGAACCGGCAGTGGAGGGCCAGCTCAATCGCATGGTCGGCCTCACACTCGAAGCGCTTGGCTGCCAGGCCGCGGTGGGTGACCGCTGTGAAGTGACCGCTGCCAACGGCGAGTCCATCGAAGCCGAAGTGGTGGGATTCGCAGGCGAGCGGCTGTACCTGATGCCCACCGGCGACGTGCACGGCGTGAAGCCGGGTGCGCGCGTGGTGCCGCGCCATGGCGCCGGCTACGTGAAGGTGGGTCCCGAACTGCTCGGACGCGTGATCGATGGCGCCGGCGTGCCTCTGGATGGCCGCGGACCCATCCTCGCGGACGGACGTGCGCGCCTCACCGGCACGCAGCTGAATCCGCTGGCACGCGCCCCCATTGCCCGTCCCCTGGACGTGGGCGTGCGCGCCATCAACTCCCTGCTCACCGTCGGCCGCGGGCAGCGGCTGGGCCTGTTCGCCGGCAGCGGCGTGGGCAAGAGCGTGCTGCTGGGAATGATGGCCCGCTACACCGAAGCGGATGTGATCGTGGTCGGCCTGATCGGCGAGCGCGGCCGCGAAGTGAAGGAATTCATCGAGAAGATCCTGGGCGAGGAGGGCCGCGCCCGCGCCGTGGTGGTGGCTGCACCCGCGGACAGCCCGCCGCTGCTGCGCCTGCATGGCGCCTGGCGCGCCACCGCCATCGCCGAGCATTTCCGCGACCAAGGGCACAACGTGCTGCTGATCATGGACTCCCTCACGCGCTTTGCTCAGGCGCAGCGCGAAATTGGCCTTGCCATCGGCGAGGCGCCGGCCACCAAGGGATATCCGCCCTCTGTGTTCGCACGACTGCCGCAGCTGGTGGAGCGCGCGGGCAATGCCGGCGCCGAAGCCGGCTCCATCACCGCCTTCTACACCGTGCTCACCGAGGGTGACGACCAGCAGGATCCCATCGCCGACAGCGCACGCGCCATCCTCGACGGGCACATCGTGCTGTCGCGGCGCATCGCCGAGGCGGGCCATTATCCGGCCATCGACGTGGAAGCCTCCATCAGCCGCGTGATGCATGACATCGTGCCCCCGGCGCAGCTCAAGCAGGCGCGGGCGCTCAAGCGGCTGCTGTCGCTGTACGAGCACAACCGCGACCTGGTGGCCATCGGCGCTTACCGGCCGGGCACTGACCCACGCATCGATGCGGCCATCGCCGCACACCCGCAGCTCACCGAGTTCCTGCGCCAGGACCTGCATGAGCAGGTGACCTTCAAGGCCAGCGTCGAGCAGCTGGCTGATCTCATCGGGGATGCAGAATGACGCGCTCGGAACGCATGGCGCCGGTGCAGCGCCTGTTCGGGGAGACCGAGAAGACCCGCGCCCGTGAACTGGGCGATGCGCAGCGCCGCCTCGCCGACGCCGAGGCGCGCCTGGCCGAACTGCAGACCTACCGCGGTGAATACATGGGTGCCTTCCGCAAGCGCGCGGAAGACGGCACATCCGTGCGCGCGCTGCGCGATTTCCAGGCCTTCCTGGTGCGGCTGGATGAAGCACTGCGACAGCAGGAACAGATCGTGGCCACCGCGCGGGAGCAGACCGCCGGCAGCCGCCTCCACTGGCAGGGCGCGGCCCGCCAGGTGAAGGCCGTGGACTCGGTGGTGCATCGCTGGCAGGTGGCTGAGGCCAGGGCCGGCGAGCGACGCGACCAGAAAGATACAGACGAGCGGGCGCAGCGCGCGGCGCTGCAGGCCAGGAGCCTCACGGAGTGAACGCCATGGGAACAACCAGTCCATTGCGGGTTGGCGCGACGCCGGCCCAGTCCAGGACAGCAGCGTCGGAGCCTGCCCCGGCGGAGAGCCGTGATTTCCTGTCCCTGCTCGGCGCCCCGGCGGCCAGCAGCACTGAAGCCGGGACCGCGCCGGAGCGCAGTACGCAGGAGGAATCATCCAGCAGCGACTGGCTCACCGATGGGCTGGCACAGCTGCTGCCCGGGCTTTTCCCGCCGCAGGCTGCCGCCAGCGATGGGGAGGCACCGGAACAGTCCGACGCCGCCGATGCATTGCTGACCGCCGGAGAAGGCGAGGTGCTGCCGGATGCGGTGACACAGTCGCTGGAGGCCGATGCCCTGGGCGAGGCCCTGCTCGCACAGGTCACGGCGGAGCAACCGGTGGGCGAGGGCGAGACGATTGATGTGGCGCAGGATCTGCTGCGCCAGTTCGATTCCCTGCTGTCGGGGGCAAAGGGCGAGGCCGGGCCCGGACTGCGCCTGCCAGCCGCCGAATTGCCTGGCCTGATGGTGCAGGCCTCCGCCGGATCCTCCGCGGTGACTGTGGCGCCCGCGACATCCGGGAATTCACTGGAGCAGGCCCTGCGCGCCAACGTGGGCTCTCCGCGCTGGGCTGACGAGCTGGGCACGCGGCTGGTGGTGATGTCGGCGCGCGGGCAGCAGGAAGGCTCGCTCACGCTCTCGCCCGAGCACCTGGGCCCACTGGAGGTGCGCATCAGCATCCACCAGAACACAGCCAATGTCTGGTTCGGCGCGCAGCATGCCGATACACGTGCCGCCCTGGCCGAGGCCATGCCCCGCCTGCGCGAGCTCTTCGGTGACGCCGGACTGTCCCTGGGTCATGCCGGTGTTTCCGAAGAGGCGCCGCGCCATCCAGCCGCCACGGGGGCCGCGGGCGCGGACACCGATGTGGCGGGCGAGGGCGCACCGATGCAGCCTGCACCGGTGACCGTGCGCCAGCTCTCCAGCGCGCTGCTCGATCTCTACGCCTGACCGGCGCCGGGTCCGCACGGGTCCGACTGAATCCCGTCACTGTGCGCCAGGTCACAGTCGGAAAAATCCCGGAAATGCCAGTTGGAACAGTCACTTGGGTTCCGCCTGCTGGCCGTGGCACAAGCTTTGCAGTTTCTTCCGGCAATTGTTCTGGCAACCAGCAAGGCCGCCATCCATGTCCGATGAGAAATCCCCCGCCGCCGGCGCGGCACCGAGGAAATCCCGCAAGGGCCTGATCATCGCCGTCGCCAGTGTGCTGGTGCTCGGTGGTGGTGGCGCCGGTGCCTACATGATGCTCGGCGGCCATGGCAAAGAGGGTGCGGACGCCGGGGAAACGGCGAAGGACAAGAAGAAGCCGGCCGCCGAAATGAAGGCGCCGGCGATCTTCGTTGAACTGGATCCGCCCTTCGTCGCCAACTTCGCCCCTGGCTCGCAGGCCCGGTTCCTGCAGGTCTCCGTGCAGCTGATGACCCGCGACGTGGAGCTTGCCAAGTTGCTGGAGCACGTGGACCCCATCCTCCGCAATGACCTGCTGCTGCTGTTCGGCAACCAGCAGGTGGCGGAAGTCTCCACGCCCGAAGGCAAGGAGGCCCTGCGCAACGCCACGCTGGAAGCGGTGCGCAAGGTGATCGCCGCCGAGGGCGGCAAGGCCGCGGCGCTGGAAGCCGTGTACTTCACCAGTTTCGTGATGCAGTAGGTCAATCCATGAGCAGCGAAACCTCCAAGGCAAGAATCATTGAACCCGCCAACGCGGCAATCCAGGAAGACCAGATGCTGTCCGGTGCGCCACAACCCCGCGACCTGAACCTGGATGTCATCCTGGATGTGCCGGTCACGCTGTCGCTGGAAGTCGGCCGCTCGCGGCTGCCCATCCGCAGCCTGCTGCAGCTGAACCAGGGTTCGGTGGTGGAGCTTGAACGCGCCGCGGGTGATCCGCTGGATGTGTTCGTCAATGGCACGCTCGTGGCCCACGGCGAAGTCGTGGTGGTCAACGAGAAGTTCGGCATCCGCCTCACCGACGTGGTGAGCCCTGCCGAACGCATCCGCAAGCTGAAGTAGTCCCGATCCGATGAAACATTCCCTGGCCGCGCGCCTGATTGCCGCCTGCCTGCTTTACACACCGGCGCTGTTCGCTGCGCAGGGCGATGTACCACGTCGCTTCGCTGCACCGGATGCCGCCTCTGCCACCACTCCCGGCTCGGCCTCGGGCATCGGCCAGGTCATGCTGGCCCTGGTGCTGGTGCTCGCCGCCGTCTTCGCTGTCGCCTGGCTCATCAAGCGCATGCGCGGATTCTCCGCCGGCGGTGCCACCGGCATCGAGGTGGTGGCGCAGGCTGCGGTGGGACCCAAGGAGCGCGTGGTCATCGTGCGCGTCGCCGGTTCCCGGCTGCTGCTCGGCGTGGCCGCCGGCCAGGTGAGCCTGCTGCAGACACTGCCGGCGGAACCGGAATCGACCCTGCCCCCGGCCAGCATGTCTTCGCCGCTGCCGCCGCGATTCACCGAACTGCTGCGACGGAGCCTCGGCAAGTGAAGCGATTCGTTCCGCTGCTCGCGGCGCTGTCCGCGCTGCTGCTGCCCGGACTTGCCGCCGCGGCCGCCCCCGGCATTCCGGCCCTGGTGGTCGAGGGCCAGCCCGGTGGCCAGAGCTACTCCCTGACGCTGCAGCTGCTCATCCTGATGACGGCGGTGACGCTGCTGCCGTCCATCCTGCTGATGATGACGGCCTTCACGCGCATCGTGATCGTGCTGGCCATCCTGCGCCAGGCCATCGGCGCCGGCCAGGCGCCGCCCAACCAGGTGCTGGTGGGACTGGCGCTGTTCCTCACCTTCTTCGTGATGGGCCCGGTGATCAGCACCATCAACACCGAAGCCGTGCAGCCCTACATGGCCGGTACCATCGAGACCACGGAAGCCCTGCAGCGGGCCGTAGTGCCGCTGAAGCAGTTCATGCTCGAGCAGACGCGCGAGAGCGACATCGCCACCTTCGTCGGCATCGCCGGCGGTGAGGGCTACGATTCGCCCGAAGACGTGCCGCTGTCGGTGCTGGTGCCTGCCTTTGCCACCAGCGAGCTGAAGACGGCCTTCCAGATCGGCTTCCTGCTGTTCATTCCCTTCGTGATCATCGACCTGGTGGTGGCCAGCGTGCTGATGTCGATGGGCATGATGATGCTCTCCCCGGTGCTCATCTCGCTGCCGTTCAAGATCATGCTGTTCGTGCTGGTGGACGGCTGGTCGCTGGTGATGGGCACGCTCGCCGCCAGTTTCTTCCGCTGACCGCCTTCGCCAAGGACTTCGCCATGACGCCTGAGACCGTGATGACCATCGGCACCCGTGCGCTGGAGATCACGCTGATGCTGGCCGCACCCCTGCTGCTGGTGGCGCTGGCCACCGGCCTGCTGGTGGGTGTGTTCCAGGCCGCCACGCAGATCAACGAGATGACGCTCTCGTTCATTCCCAAGCTGCTGGCCATCGCCGCGGCCATCGCCATCGCCGGGCCGTGGATGATCCGGCTGATCGTGGATTACACCCGCGAGCTCATCCAGAGCATTCCCGGCCTCATAGGCTAGACGCGACCCCGTGATCACGCTGACCACCGGGCAGATCGAGGGCTGGCTGGCCGCCTGGCTGTGGCCCTTCCTGCGCATCGGCGCCTGCCTGATGGTCGCGCCCATTTTCAGCGCCACCTTTGTGCCGGCACGCGTGCGCCTGGTGCTGGCGGGAGCGATCGCGCTGGCGGTAGCGCCGCTGCTGCCACCCCTGCCACAGGTATCGCCGTTCTCGGGGCAGGGCCTGGTCATCACGCTGCAGCAGATCCTGATCGGCGTGGCCATCGGCTTCGTGCTGCAGATCGTCTTCGACGCGCTGGCCATGGGTGGCCAGCTGCTGGCCAACACCATGGGCCTGTCCTTTGCCTTCAACGTGGACCCCCTGCGCGGCACCGGCGCGCCGGTGGTGGGCCAGTTCTACACGCTGATCGCCACGCTCACCTTCCTGGCGCTCAACGGGCACCTGGCCATCGTGCAGGCGCTGGTCGATGGCTTCACCACGCTGCCTGTGGGCATGGACGGCCTGGGAGCCGAGGGCTACTGGCGGGTGGTCAGCTGGGGTTCGGCGCTGTTCCGTGGCGCCTTGATGGTGGCGCTGCCAGGTCTCACGGCGCTGCTGATCGTGAACATCGCGTTCGGTGTGGTAAGCCGTGCGGCCCCGACGCTCAATCTTTTCGCCATCGGCTTCCCGGTGACACTGATCGGTGGCCTGCTGGTCATGCTGGCCGGACTGCCGGCGATGCAGTCGGGTTTCGTGGCCCTGGTGGGCGAGACGCTGGCGCTGGTGACCGGACTGCTGGGCGGGGGCTGACATGGCAGAGACCGACCGCCACGATCGTACGGAGGCACCCACACCCAAACGCCTGGAAGAAGCGCGCAAGGAAGGCCGCGTTCCGCGCTCACGCGAACTCACCACCGCGGCGGTGATGCTGGCGGCGGGACTGGTGCTGCTGAACTCGGGGGATTCCATCGGCGCGCGCCTGGGCGAGCTGATGCGCGACGCGCTGACGGTGTCGCGCGCGGACGCCTTCGACGCGACGGCGATGACGCGCAATTTCGGCCGGATGGCGCTGGCGGCGTTGTACGCCATAACGCCGGTGCTGCTGGTCACGCTGGTGGCCGCGCTGGCCGCACCGCTGGCCATTGGTGGCTGGGCGCCCAGCGCCAAGGCCATCACCCCGGATTTCAAGCGCCTCTCACCCCTGTCCGGCCTGCAACGCATGCTGGGTGTGCGCAGCTGGGTGGAACTGGGCAAGGCGCTGGCCAAGTTCGCGGTGGTCGCCATCGTCGGCAGCATTGTGCTGTACGTGAACGCCGGGCGCCTGCTGGCCCTGGGGTCCGAGCCCATCCACGTGGCCATCGGCAACGCCATCCACCTGGCGGGCTGGTCGCTGCTGGCCCTCACGGCCGCCCTGGTGCTGATCGCTGCCATCGACGTGCCCTTCCAGCTCTGGCAGTACCACCAGGACATGCGCATGACGCGCGAGGAAGTGCGGCAGGAATACAAGGAATCCGAGGGTTCCCCGGAGGTCAAGGGCCGCATCCGGGCCTTGCAGCGGGAGATGGCCGAGCGCCGCATGATGCAGGACGTGCCGAAGGCCGACGTGATCGTCGTTAATCCGACGCACTACGCCGTGGCCCTTCGCTATGACGAGAAGACCATGCGCGCCCCGACCGTCGTGGCCAAGGGCGTGGACCTGATGGCGGCCCGAATCCGTGAAGTAGCTAACGAACACAAGGTGCCGATCTTCGAAGCGCCGCCGCTGGCCCGCGCCTTGCATCGCACTACCGAGATCGGTGACGAGATTCCGGCGGGCCTGTATGTGGCCGTCGCGCAGGTGCTGACCTACATCTTCCAGCTCCGCGCGGCGATCGCAGGCAGGGCCCCGAAGCCCGACTTGCCGAAGATCGAAATGCCCAACGCTTGATGACGGCCTGACTGATGCAGAACACCACAATCCGTGACGTACTTCGCAGTGGCATAGGCGTGCCGCTGGGAGTGCTCGCCGTGCTGGCCATGGTGGTGCTGCCGCTGCCGCCGCTGGCCCTCGACGTGCTGTTCACGTTCAACATCGCCCTGTCGCTGGTGGTGATGATGGCGGTGTTCTACGTCGCCCGGCCGCTGGACTTCGGCGTCTTCCCCAGCGTGCTGCTGCTGGCCACCTTGCTGCGCCTGGCCCTGAACGTCGCCTCCACCCGCGTGGTGCTGATGCACGGCCACGAGGGCGAGGCAGCCGCCGGCCACGTGATCGAATCCTTCGCCCAGTTCGTGATCGGCGGCAGCTACGCGGTCGGCATCGTGGTGTTCGCGATCCTGACCATCGTCAATTTCATCGTCGTCACCAAGGGCGCCGGGCGCATCTCCGAGGTGTCGGCGCGCTTCATCCTCGACGCCCTGCCCGGCAAGCAGATGGCGATCGACTCCGACCTCAACGCCGGCCTGCTCACCCGCGAGGACGCCAAGGCGCGGCGCCAGGAAGTGCGCGACGAGGCCGACTTCTACGGCTCGATGGACGGCGCCAGCAAGTTCGTGCGCGGCGACGCCATCGCCGGCATCCTGATCCTGGTGATCAACCTGGTCGGCGGCCTGCTGATCGGCATCACGCAGCACGACATGAGCTTCGCCGAAGCGGCGCGGACCTACACCATGCTGGCGATCGGCGACGGCCTGGTCGCGCAGCTGCCGGCGCTGCTGGTCGCG
>JALYWF010000169.1 GCA_030852845.1 Pseudomonadota bacterium | reverse complement strand
GACATCAGCCCGCCGCGTGCCAGGCGGTGCCGTCGGCGGCGAAGAGATGTGCCGCGGCGCCATCCAGCTCCAGGCCGACCTGCTGGCCGGTCTGCACGGCTGAATCCCCGCGGTCCTCGGCAGTCAGTAGTGTGCCGTCGGCCAGTGCCACGTGCACCAGCGTGCGGTCACCGAGCCGCTCCACCACGCGCACGGTGCCGCGGGCCCCACCCGCGGCAGGATCCACGATGTGCACACTCTCGGCACGGATGCCCAGTGTCATCTCGCCGGCGGGCAGGCCGGCGAAGTGCACATCGGTCCACACCGTCGCGCCATCGGCGAGGCGGGCCAGGGCGCGGCCCTGCTCCTCAAACACCTGCGCGGGCACGAGGTTGATGCGCGGCGTGCCGACAAAGGTGGCGACAAATCGTGTCGCCGGCCGGCGGTAGATCTGCATCGGTGTGCCAACCTGCTCTATGCGGCCGTTGTTGAGCACCACGATGCGGTCGGCCAGCGTCATGGCCTCGATCTGGTCATGCGTGACGAAAATCATTGTGGTACCCAGCTGCTGGTGCAGCTGGGCCAGCTCGATGCGCGTGCGGGCGCGCAGGGCCGCGTCGAGATTGGACAGCGGCTCATCGAACAGGAACAGCTTCGGTTCCTTCACGATGGCGCGGGCGATGGCCACGCGCTGGCGCTGCCCGCCGGAGAGCTGCCCGGGGCGCCGCTCCAGCAGCGCCTCGATCTCCAGGCGCTGTACGGCCCTGGCGATGCGTTGCTGGATCCCGTCCGCCGGAACGCGTGCATTGCGCAGTCCGAAGGCGAGGTTCTCGCGCACGGTCATGTGCGGATACAGCGCGTATTGCTGGAACACCATGGCGACGTCGCGTGCACCGGGCGGCAGCGGGTCGATGCGGCGGCCTTCAAGGTGGATCTCGCCGGCATCGACGGTTTCGAGGCCGGCGATCATGCGCAGGAGGGTCGACTTGCCGCAGCCGGACGGACCCAGGAAGACCACGAACTCGCCGGAATTGATCGTCAGCGAAAGGTCGTCGATCACAAGCACGTCGCCGAAGTGCTTGCGCACTCCAGACAGTCTCACCCCCGTCACGCGCTTCCCCTTTCTTCTGTTTGTGGGGCTATTCTCCGGGGCAACGGGGGGGTGTCAATGGCGCGTGCCCCGGCGAGCCGGGCAAGCGGGCCCGGTGGACAGCAATGAGGGGGCGGGAACATGGCGAACAGGAAATCCACTTCGGGTTGGGTGGCATGCATGCTGCTGGCTGCAGCGGCGGCACTGGCGGCCGGTCCGGCGGACGCCGCCGGCAAGCGCGTGAAAGCGGGCGAGCGCATCAAGGAATGTCGCAGCTGCCCGGAGCTGGTGGTGCTGCCGGCCGGGGAATTCATGATGGGTTCGCCGGAAAGCGAGCCGGAGCGCGACCCTGACGAACCACAGCACCGCGTGACCATCAAGCGCGCCTTCGCCATCGCCACCACGCAGGTCACTTGGAACCAGTGGGAAGCCTGTGTGCGGGACAACTGGTGCGAAGGAGCAGAGATCGACCGCGCCCTGCGTTCCAATGCCGATGGATCGCGCAATCCCAACTACAAGGACTACGGCCGCGGCACGCGACCGGCAGTGGGAATGAGCTGGTACGACGCGCAGCGGTTCGTCGGATGGCTCAACTGGAAGACAGGCCATGACGACCTCTACCGCCTGCCTTCCGAGGCCGAGTGGGAATACGCCGCCCGTGCCGGCACGACCACCCCCTATCCCTGGGGCGCGACCATCGACTACAACCGCGGCAATTTCGGCAAGCCCGGACACGGCGAGCGCGGCCCGCATACCGACGGCGCTGATCGCTGGGGCAACGAGACCGCCCCGGTTGGCTCCTTTCCGCCCAATGCCTGGGGCCTGTACGACATGCACGGCAATGTCTTCGAATGGACGCAGGACTGCTATGAGGCGGACATGAAGAATTCCCCCGTGGACGGCAGCGCCAGTACCGAGGGCGACTGTTCGGTGCGTGTGTTCCGCAACGGCACCTTCACCAGCAATCCCTACATGCATCGCTCGGCGCGGCGCGGTGCGCCGTATGCAGCCAACACGCGCGGCCGCGACTACCTGGGCTTCCGCGTGGCCAGGTCGCTGGAGTGATCAACTTGAAGCGTCGCGGGATTGCATCTCTGGCTGCGGTAGTCGCCGCCGGTGTCGCGCTGGCCGCATTGCCGGCTTCGGCCGCAGCCCCTTCACCTCCCGACCTCAATGGCATCTGGAG
>JALYWF010000166.1 GCA_030852845.1 Pseudomonadota bacterium | reverse complement strand
GCGCGAGAGCATGGACGCGGGCTCCCCGCTGGCCCCCGTGGAGGAAACCGGCGACGCGCTGCTGTTTCGCAGGCCCGAGGTCGGCCTGCCGACCTTCCGCCGCCTGCGGGCGGGACAGTTCCGCGTGGATGGGGAAATCGACCTGCACGGGCTGCGCGCGGCCATGGTGGAGCCGGCGCTGCGCGGATTCCTCGCCGAGGCGATGCAGCACCGGGCGCGCGTGGTACGCGTGATCCATGGCAAGGGCCTGCGCTCCGGGAATCGGGGGCCGGTGCTCAAGCTGGTGGCCAGCCACTTCCTGTGCCGCGTTGATGCCGTGCTGGCATTCGCCTCGGCACGCGAAGTGGATGGCGGCTCCGGCGCGATACTCGTATTGCTCGACGCGCCCCCTGCCGCGAAGGGCCAGGCTTCGCGGCGATGACGCAGCGGCGGAGCGCCTGACAGCGCTCAGGCCGTGGCGATCAGCACCACGGCCTGTGCCGCGAGGCCTTCGCTGCGGCCGAGGAATCCCAGCTTCTCGGTGGTGGTGGCCTTCAGGTTCACCACTTCCGGCGCCACGCCCATGGCGGCAGCCACGCTGGCGCGGATGGCGTCGCGGTGCGCTGCGATGCGCGGGGTTTCGCCGAGCAGCGTGAGATCCGCGTTCACCAGGCTCCACCCGCGATCCGCCAACAGCTGCATCGCGTGGCGCACGAACTGCGTGCTGTCGGCGCCCATCCAGCGCGCGTCTGAATCGGGGAAGTGCTCGCCGATGTCGCCCAGGCCTGCGGCGCCCAGCAGCGCATCGGTGAGCGCATGCAGCAGCACGTCGCCGTCGGAATGGGCCATCACGCCCTGGGCACTGGGGATGCGCACGCCACCCAGCATCACATGGTCGCCGGGACAGAAGGCATGTACATCGATGCCGCTGCCGATACGCAAGGTCATGCCTGATTCTGGCCCGCCAGCCAGGCTGCCGCCAGCCGCAGGTCCGCCGGCGTGGTGATTTTCAGGTTGCCCGGGTCGCCACTGACCAGTTGCGGCGCGTGCCCCGCCCACTCAATGGCCTGGGCCTCGTCGGTGGGTTCGCGTCCGGCCTTCACCGCGGCACGCAGGGCGTCGCGCAGCAGGCCGGCACGGAACATCTGCGGCGTCAGTGCACGCCACAGGCCGGTGCGCGGCGGCGTGTCGGCCACGCGTGCAGCCTTCGCTGCAGGGGATACATCGGCCTGCGCACGTTTGAGCGTGTCGGCGAGCGGTACGGCCAGCAACCCTCCGACCGCATCCTGGCCCGCCTCGACCAGCAGGCGGTCGATGTCCGCACGCGCCAGGCAGGGCCGGGCCGCATCGTGCACCAGCACCCATTCGCCATCGGTCGCGGGCAGTGCGGCCAGCGCATTGCGCACCGAGTCGCAGCGGCGCGTGCCACCTGCCACCGTCTGCACGCGCGGATCACCGGCCAGGGGCAAGGTGCTGAAAACCTCGTCGGAGGCATCCACGGCTACGCAGATACCCCGGCACCGGGCATCGGCGATGAACGGGGCCAGCGCGCGCTCGATCACGCGTGCCTGGCCGAGGAAGAGGTATTGCTTGGGGATGTCACCGCCGAAGCGGCGTCCACTGCCCGCCGCCGGCATGACCAGCCAGTAGTGCACTCAGTGGGCCGCGGAGGCCAGCGCGGTGGGAGAATCGGCCGCCGGTGCGTCTTCTTCGACCAGGCCGGTCGGCGTGTCTTCCGGTGGCACGACCTGGTAGTAGGTTTCATTGGGCGCGACCAGCCCGAGTTCCGCGCGGGCCCGTTCCTCGACCGCGGCGAATCCCTGCTTGAGGTCTTTCACTTCGGCGAAGAGCTGCTGGTTGCGCGCCTGCAGGCGCTCGTTCTCGGCCCGCTGTTCGGCCACTGCCCGATCGAGCCGCAGCACCTCGCGCGCGCCGTCCGGCGACACCCAGATGCGGTATTGCAGGAGCACTACCACAGCGGCCAGCGCGGCGATGAACCACTTCATGATCGCAGCAGGTTATCGCGTTACAGGGTAAATGGGAACGCCTCCCGCCCCGCGTAACGCACCTTGCCGCCCAGCAACGCCTCGATGCGCAGCAGCTGGTTGTACTTGGCAACGCGGTCGGAGCGGGACATCGATCCGGTCTTGATCTGCGTGGAAGCGGTGGCCACGGCGATGTCGGCAATGGTGGCATCCTCGGTCTCGCCGGAACGGTGTGACACCACCGAGGTGTAGCGTGCCTGCTCGGCGAGGCCAATGGCCTCAAGGGTCTCGGTCAGGGTGCCGATCTGGTTCACCTTGATGAGGATGGAGTTGGCGACCTTCTTCTGGATGCCCTCCTTCAGGATCTTCGTGTTGGTGACGAACAGGTCATCACCCACCAGCTGCACCTTGCTGCCCAGTTTGTCGGTGAGCAGTTTCCAGCCATCCCAGTCGCCTTCGGCCATGCCGTCCTCGATGGTGATGATGGGGTAGCGCGCGGCCAGGCCGGCCAGGTAGTCGACGAATTCGGCCGAAGTGAAGCTGCGGCCCTCACCCTCAAGGTGGTACCTGCCGTCCTTGAAGAACTCGCTGCTGGCCACGTCGAGGCCGAGGTAGATGTCGCTGCCCAGCCGGTAGCCGGCCTTCTCCACCGCCTGGCTGATGATGCCGATGGCCTCCTCGTTCGTGCCCAGGTTGGGCGCGAAGCCGCCCTCGTCACCCACCGAGGTGGCAAGGCCCTTGTCGTGCAGGATCTTCTTCAGCGTGTGGAAGATTTCAGCGCCATAGCGCAGCGCCTCCGGAAGCGACGGAGCGCCCACGGGCAGGATCATGAACTCCTGGACATCCAGCGAATTGTCGGCATGCGCGCCGCCGTTGATGATGTTCATCATCGGCACGGGCATTACCGGCGCGCGGTCCTTTTTCGCATCGAGGGTGGCCAGGTGGCGGAACAGCGGCAGCTTCGCATCGGCCGCGGCGGCCTGCGCCACGGCCAGCGATACGGCCAGCAGCGCATTGGCGCCCAGCCGGCCCTTGTTGTCGGTGCCGTCCAGCTCGATCATCCTGCGGTCGATGGCCTGCTGCTCCCGTGCATCCAGGCCGGCGACGGCGGCCTTCAGCACGCCGTTCACGTTGGCCACCGCCTTCAGCACGCCCTTGCCCAGGTAGCGCGACTTGTCGCCGTCACGCAGTTCCACGGCCTCGCGGGTGCCGGTGGAGGCACCCGAGGGCACGGCGGCCCGGCCCCTGGCGCCCGAGTCCAGCACCACGTCGGCTTCGACAGTGGGATTGCCGCGCGAATCGATCACTTCGCGCCCGATGACATCGACGATACGGCTCATGACGGTTTCTCTTCCTCGTAACGATCTGCCTTGACGATCTGGTCCAGCGCCACCATCGTGGCAAGCAGCGGCTGCATGCGCGCCAGCGGCCAGGAATTCGGGCCGTCGGAGAGCGCGCGTGCGGGATCAGGATGGGTTTCGATGAACAGGCCCGCGACGCCGGCGGCCACCGCCGCACGCGCCAGCGTGGGCACGAATTCGCGCTGTCCGCCCGAGGCGCTGCCCTGCCCGCCCGGCAGTTGCACCGAGTGCGTGGCATCGAACACCACCGGGCAGCCGGTGGCGCGCAACACCGGCAGCGCGCGCATGTCGGAAACCAGGTTGTTGTAGCCGAAGCTCACGCCGCGCTCGCACACCAGGATGTCGTGGTTGCCCGCGGCGCGGGCCTTTTCCACCACATTGCCCATTTCCCAGGGCGAGAGGAACTGGCCCTTCTTGATGTTCACCGGCTTGCCGGCGCGGGCCACGTTCTGGATGAAATTGGTCTGCCGGCAAAGGAAGGCCGGCGTCTGCAGCACATCGACCACAGCGGCGACTTCCGCCAGCGGTGTGTCCTCGTGCACGTCGGTGAGCACGGGAACACTGAAGCGGGATCGCACCGCATCGAGGATCTTCAGGCCCTGTTCAAGGCCGGGCCCGCGGAAGCTGGTGGCCGATGAGCGATTGGCCTTGTCGAAGGAAGCCTTGAACACAAAGGCCATGCCCAGTGCCCGGGTGACCTCGCGCAGGTGACCGGCCACTTCTTCCACCAGTGCCTGGCTTTCGATCACGCAGGGACCGGCGATCAGGAACAGCGGCCGGTCGTTGCCGATCTCGACGCCGGCGAGCTTCATCGCGGCGCCAGCCTCATGCCGCCGCCACCATTGCGCTGGCGCCTCACGCTCCGGCGGCAGCCGGCAGCTGTGCCGCGCGCGCCGCGCGGGCTGCCTTCACGAAACCGGCGAACAGCGGGTGGCCATCACGCGGATTGGAGGTGAACTCGGGATGGAACTGTGTGGCAACGAACCAGGGATGTCCCGGCAGCTCCAGGATCTCCACCAGCCCATCGCGCGAGAACCCGGAGAACTTCATCCCGGCCTTGCGGTACTGCTCCAGGAAGTTGTTGTTGAATTCGTAGCGGTGGCGATGGCGCTCACGGATCACGTCTGCGCCGTAGAGCCCGCGGGCCAGCGAACCTTCCGCCAGTTCGACTTCCTGCGCCCCCAGCCGCATCGTGCCGCCGAGGTCGGACTTCTCGCTGCGCTCCTGCGCGCCACGCATCGCGTCCTGCCACTCGGTGATCATTGCGATCACCGGGTGCGGGGAGCCGCGGTCGAACTCGGTGCTGTGCGCACCGGAAAGCCCCAGCACATTGCGTCCGAACTCGATGGCTGCCACCTGCATGCCAAGGCAGATGCCCAGATAGGGAATGCGCTTCTCGCGGGCATGGCGCACCGTGGCGATCTTGCCCTCGATGCCGCGCTCACCGAATCCGCCCGGCACCAGGATGGCGTCCATGCCTTCAAGGCAGTCGGTGCCGCGCAGCTCGATGTCGGTGGATTCCACGAAATGCACGTTCACCCGCGTGCGGGTGCGGATGCCGCCATGCGAGAGCGCCTCGTTGAGCGAGATGTAGGAGTCGCGCATCTGCACGTACTTGCCCACCATCGCGATGTCCACCACGGTTTCCGGATGGGCCCTGGCCTGCACCACCTGCTGCCAGGCGGAAAGATCCGCCGGCGGCACGTTCAGCTGCAGGCGGTTGACCACGATGTCGTCGAGCCCCTGCTCGTGCAGCAGCATGGGAATCTTGTAGATGTCGTCGGCGTCCACCGCGCTGAACACGGCGCGTTCCTCGACATTGGTGAACAACGCGATCTTGCGCCGCTGTTCGCTGGGCAGCTCGTCCTTGCAGCGGCACAGGAGGATGTCCGGCTGGATGCCGATGCCGCGCAGCTCCTTCACCGAATGCTGCGTGGGCTTGGTCTTGATCTCCGAGCCCGACACCACCGGCACCAGCGTGAGGTGCATGTAGATGCAATGGTCACGCCCCAGCTCCACGCCCATCTGGCGGATGGCCTCGAGGAAGGGCAGCGACTCGATGTCGCCCACCGTGCCGCCGATCTCCACCATGCACACGTCGGCATCGCCGGCGCCGAGCTTGATGCTGCGCTTGATCTCGTCGGTGATGTGCGGGATCACCTGCACCGTGCCGCCGAGATAGTCGCCGCGCCGCTCGCGCTCGATCACGCGCTGGTAGATGCGGCCGGTGGTGAAGTTGCTGTGCCGGCCGGTAGTGGTGCGCACGAAGCGCTCGTAGTGGCCGAGGTCCAGGTCAGCCTCGGTGCCGTCGCCGGTGACGAACACCTCGCCGTGCTGGAAGGGGCTCATCGTGCCCGGATCGACGTTGATGTAGGGATCGAGCTTCACCATGGCGATCTTCAGGCCACGGGATTCGAGGATGGCGCCCAGCGAGGCGGCGGCGATGCCCTTCCCCAATGAGGAAACGACGCCACCAGTGACGAAAACATAACGGGTCATGGGATTCACCGCCGGAAAATTGGAGGTCGCCGACCCCGGGCCGGGACAGATCACGACGGGCCGACAGTCTACCCTTTCGGGTGCCGCCTCGCCAGAGGATTCAGGTGCACAGTCAGGCTCCCGCCCGAACGGCGCAGGACGCAGTCCGGCAGGCGCAGCTGTGGATGTGCATCGCGCCGCGCGGCCATCATCGCCTCGATCTCATGCAGGTGGCGCTCGTTGGGCGCGCGGCAGCCGGCGCGCTGCAGCCAGGCACGCAGCACGTCGGCGCGGCGCGCGGGGCCGAAGCGGCGCAGTACCGCGATCTCCAGTCCCCCGCCATCCGCGGCGGCAGCCAGGTCGCGAATGGTCAGCGACTCGAGCGTTGCGACGACAGAGGCGCAGTGGCGTGCGCTGCGCAGCGCGGTGCGCGCGGCCGCGGGCCAGCGCTGCCGGAGTGCCGGCAATACCGACGCGCGCAGGTAATTGCGGTCGAAACGGACGTCGGCATTGGTGGGATCCTCCACCCAGTCCAGCCCGGCGGCGGCGGCATAGGCGGCGATCGCGGCGCGGTCATATTGCAGCAGCGGACGCAGCAGGCGTGTTCCGGCCAGCGGCATGGCCGCCGGCATGCCCGACAGTCCCCTGGGGCCGGCGCCGCGCAGCAACGCCAGCAGCACCGTTTCCAGCTGGTCGTCGGCATGCTGCGCGGTGAGCAGCAGCTCCCCTGGCGCCAGCGCCGCGGCCAGTGCCTCGCGGCGGGCCTCGCGCGCGGCCTGCTCCACCGAAACGCCGGGGAGCAGATCCACCCGCACGCGCAGCACGGTCAACGGCAACCGCCAGCGCCGCGCGGTGCGCTGGCAGAAGATGCGGAATGCCGCCGCCGCGGGTTGCAGGCCATGGTCCACGTGCAGGGCGCGCAGCCTGATGCGCGGCCCCTGGGCAGGCCGCGTGCGCAAGGCATGCAGCAGTACGGTGGAATCGAGGCCGCCCGACCAGGCCACTGCACACCGGACTATGCCCGCCTCTGCGGCTGCCAGCGCACGCAATGCCCGATGCACCGCGGCCGCGCTCAATGCAGGCGCCACGGGGGATTGCGGCGCCACGGCTGGACTCAGGGCTTCTGGTCCGTGAACACGCCGAAGGAAGAAAGCCGCTCGGAACGCTGGGCGAGCAGCCGTTCGGTGGACAGGCGCGTGAGATCGGCCAGGTGCCGCAGGATGGCGTCCTTCACGGTGAGCGCGACGGCCACATGGTCGCGATGCGCGCCGCCTAGGGGCTCGGCCAGCACCTCGTCGACCAGGTTGAGCTCGGCCAGCCGGTCGGCAGTGATGCCCATGGCCTCGGCGGCAGCCTCTTTCTTGTCGGAGCTCTTCCACAGGATGGAAGCACAGCCCTCGGGCGAGATCACCGAATACACCGCGTATTGCAGCATCAGCAGGCGGTCGCATACGCCGATGGCCAGCGCACCGCCGGAGCCGCCCTCGCCGATCACCACGCTGACGATGGGCACCTTCAGGGTGGACATCTCGAACAGGTTGCGCGCGATGGCCTCACTCTGGCCACGCTCCTCACTGGAGACGCCCGGGTACGCCCCCATGGTGTCGATCATCGTCACCACCGGCAGGTTGAAGCGTTCGGCCGTGCGCATCAGGCGCAGGGCCTTGCGGTAGCCTTCCGGCTTGGGCATGCCGTGGTTGCGGCGCACGCGCTCCTTGGTGTCGCGTCCCTTCTGGTGGCCGATCAGCATGATCGGCTGGCCATCGATGCGCGCCAGCCCGCCAACGATCGCCGCATCATCACCGAACATGCGATCGCCATGCAGCTCGGTGAATTCGTCGCAGATGCGCTTCAGGTAATCGAGGGTGTAGGGCCGGTGCGGATGGCGCGCCAGCTGGGTGATCTGCCAGGGCGTGAGCGTGGCGAAGATGGTGGTGGTGAGCTGGCGGCTCTTGCGCTGCAGCCGGCTGATCTCCTCGGCGATGTTGACCTTGGAGTCGGAGCTGACATGCCCCAGTTCCTCGATCTTCGCCTCCAGTTCGGCGATCGGCTGTTCGAAATCCAGAAAGCTCAGGGCCATGGGCGCTGATGTCCCTGCGGGTGATATTGAGGGGCGGAAGGTTAGTGGGCGGAGGTGCCGCCGTGCAAGCCGGTGGGCTCGTAGAGCAGCTGCAGGCCCTCCCGGCCCACCAGGGTCTCCAGCTCGTCGATCAGCGCGGGGGTGGGCCGGATGGCCCAGTCGGCCCCGAGGGCCAGCGTGCAGCGGGCCTGCCCGCCGCGATAACGCACCAGCACCTCGCAGGGCCCGGGCCGCGAGGTGCCCAGCACGCCCTGCAGTTTCTGCAGGAAGGCCTCGCCCTGGCTGGTCTCCGGCCAGCGCAACACCAGGCGCCGCGCCTGCTTCTCGCGCAGGGCATCGAGCAGGGTGATGCGCTTGCCGGCGATGCGCCAGGCATTGCTGAAGTCATCGAAGCGCAGGCTGCCTTCCACCAGCACCAGTGCATCGCGCACCAGCAGGTCGCGGTACAGCTGCGCCTGCTCCTCGAACAGCGTCACCTCGATGCGGCCGGTGCGGTCGTCGAGCACGAAGCTGGTGCGTCCGTTGCGCTTGCGCAGCTCCCAGATGAGACCCGCCGCGCTCACCTGCCGTCCGCCGGTGTAGCGCGCGCCCTCGCCTTCGGCCGGCGGGCGTTCGCTCACCAGGTCGGCGAGGCGGCCATTCACCAGGCGGCGCAGATCGGACTCGAAACGCTGGATGGGATGTCCGGTGAGGAACAGCCCGAGCGTCTCGCGCTCGCCGGAAAGGCGCAGGGACTCCGGCCATTCCGGCTGCGCGGCTGCCGGTGAAGCCTCGGGCGCCGGCGCACCACCGCCGAACAGGTCGTTCTGGCCGGCCTCGCTGGCACGGGTGGCCTGCTCACCGCCACGCAATGCGACCTCCAGCGAGCCCATCAGCGCGGCGCGCGTGGCGCCGAGGCCATCCAGCGCGCCCGCCTTGATCAGCGCCTCGAGCATGCGGCGGTTGATGCGGGCCAGCTCGATGCGGCGGCACAGGGATTCCAGGCTCTCGTAGGGACCATTGCGCTCGCGCTCCCCCACCAGTTCCTCCACTGCCTGCGCCCCAACGCCGCGCACTGCACCCAATCCATAGCGGATGGTGCCGGGGCCGGCGACAGTGAAGTCCCAGCTGGAGGCATTGATGTCCGGCGGCAGCAGGCGCAGCTTCATGCGCGCGCATTCATCCACCAGCGTCACCACCTTGTCGGTGTCGGCGATGTCCGCGGACATCACCGCCGCCATGAAGGCCGCCGGATAATGTGTCTTCAGCCAGGCGGTCTGGTAGGTGAGCACCGCGTATGCGGCCGAGTGCGACTTGTTGAAGCCGTAGCCGGCGAACTTCTCGATCAGGTCGAAGATCCAGCCGGCCTTGTCGGCGTTGACCTCGTTGGCCACCGCGCCCTCGACGAACACGCTGCGCTGCTTGGCCATCTCCTCGGGCTTCTTCTTGCCCATGGCCCGGCGCAGCAGGTCGGCGCCGCCCAGCGTGTAGCCGGAGAGCACCTGCGCGATCTGCATCACCTGCTCCTGGTACAGGATGACCCCGTAGGTGGCCTCCAGCACCGGCTGCAGCGAGGGATGCAGGTAGTCGACGACACCGCCGGTGCCGTGCTTGCGGGCGATGAAGTCATCCACCATGCCCGATTGCAGCGGGCCGGGACGGAACAGCGCCACCAGTGCCACCACATCCTCGAAGCTGTCGGGCTTCAGCCGGCGGATGAGGTCTTTCATGCCGCGCGACTCGAGCTGGAACACCGCGGTGGTCGCGCCGCTCTTCAGCAGCTCGTAGGTGGCGCGGTCGTCCATGGGCACCTGTGCCATCGACAACGGATTGCCGGCGCGTTCCGGCAGCGCATTCACGATCTTCTCGGCGCGGTCGATGATGGTCAGCGTGCGCAGGCCGAGGAAGTCAAACTTCACCAGGCCGGCGGCCTCGACGTCGTCCTTGTCGAACTGCGTGACCACGCCCTCGCCGGCGTTTTCGGTGTAGAGCGGTGTGAAGTCGGTGAGCACCGAGGGTGCGATCACCACGCCGCCGGCATGTTTGCCGGCATTGCGCGTGAGGCCTTCCAGCTTCATTGCCAGCTCGAGCAGCGCGCGCACTTCCTCGTCGTCGCGGTTCAGGCGCGCCAGCTCCGGCTCCTTCTTCAGGGCGGCCTCGAGCGTGATGTCCAGCTCGTTGGGGATCAGCTTGGCGATGCGGTCGGCGAATCCGAAAGGATGGCCCAGCACACGCGCCACGTCGCGCACCACGGCCTTCGCGGCCATGGTGCCGTAGGTGATGATCTGCGAGACGCGCTCGCGACCGTAGCGCTCGGCCACATAGGCAATGACCCGGTCGCGGCCTTCCATGCAGAAGTCCACGTCGAAGTCGGGCATGGACACGCGCTCGGGATTCAGGAAGCGCTCGAACAGCAGCTGGTGCTCGATCGGATCGAGGTCGGTGATGCCCAGCACCCAGGCCACCAGCGAGCCGGCACCGGAGCCGCGACCCGGGCCCACCGGCACACCGTTGCCGCGCGCCCAGCGGATGAAGTCGGCGACGATCAGGAAGTAGCCGGCAAAACCCATCTTGATGATGACGTCCAGCTCGCGCGTGAGCCGCGCGGCGTACTCCTCCGGGATCGCACCATCGGCATTCTTCGCGGCCATGCGCGCGGCCAGCCCCGCGATGGCCTCGGCGCGGATGAAATCCTCGGCGCTGCTGCCGTCGGGCGTGGGAAAACGCGGCAGCTGGCTCTGGCCCAGTTTCAGCGGCAGGCTGCAGCGGCGTGCGATCTCCACGCTGTTGGCCAATGCCTGCGGGATATCCGCGAACAGCTCCGCCATCTGGGCCGGGGACTTCAGGTACTGCTCGCGCGAGTGGCGACGACGCCGGTTCGCATCCGCCAGCAGCGTGCGCTCGCGGATGCACACCCGCGCCTCATGCGCGTCGTAGTCGTCCGGCGCCAGGAATCGCACGTCGTTGGTGGCCACCACGGGCACACCCGCCTCTGCCGCCAGCTGCACGGCGGCGTTCACGTATTCGGTGTCGGTGCTGCGACCCAGGCGCTGCAGTTCCACGTAGTAGCGGTCGCCGAGCAGCTGCTGCCAGTCGCGCAGCAGGCGCAGGGCCTGTGCGGGCCGGCCGGTGAGCAGCGCCCTGCCCACGTCGCCCTCCCAGCCGCCGGAGAGCGCGATCAGGCCCTGCAGCACATCCGTGGTGAGCCACTCGCGCTCCACCAGCGGCGTCTGCTGCCGCTGGCCTTCAAGGTAGGCCCGCGACACCAGGCGGGACAGGTTCAGGTAGCCCGTCTCGTTCTGGCACAGCAGGGTCAGGCGCGAGGGTGTTGCACGCTCGCCCTCGTTCACCCAGAGGTCGACGCCGATGATGGGTTTCAGGCCGGCTGCCAGCGCTGCCCTGTAGAACTTCACCATCGCGAACAGGTTGCACTCGTCGGTGAGTGCGACGGCGCCCATGCCCGCCGCCGCGGTGGCGGCCATCAGCTCCGGCACCCGCACAACGCTGTCGACCAGCGCGTACTCGGTGTGAACCCTCAGATGAACAAAACTCTGCATGTCTATGTCAATAAAGGATTTTATCTACTGCGCGCACAGGCTCGAATGAACGGCGGTGCAGTGCGCAGGGGCCCAGGCGGGACAGCGCCTCCAGGTGGTCGGGAGTGCCGTAACCCTTGTGGCTGCACAGCTGGTAGCCCGGATAGACGACGTCGACGGCCGTCATCAGCTCATCGCGCGCCACCTTGGCCAGGATGGAAGCCGCGCTGATGGCACGCACCAGCGCATCCCCCTGCACCACCGCTTCGGCGCGGTCACAGCAGTCGGACACGGGTGGCAGGCGGTTGCCATCCACCATCACCACCGCGGGACGCAGCGCCAGGCCCAGTACGGCGCGGCGCATGGCCAGCAGCGTCGCCCCGAGGATGTTCAGTGCGTCGATTTCCTCCACATCGGCCCAGGCCACATGCCAGGCCAGGGCGCGCTCGCGGATGCGGCCGGCCAGCACCGCGCGGCGCTCTGGCGTGAGCTGCTTGGAATCGCGCAGGCCGCGCACGGGCCGCGCAGGATCCAGTACCACCGCCGCAGCGTAGACCGGGCCCGCCAGCGGACCGCGGCCTGCTTCATCGACACCGGCAATCACTGCCGCCTGCCGCGTGGCACCAGCTCCATCCATCATTTCGTTCTCCCCTGTGGGGCGAACGATACCGTGCACGCCGGACAGTTCAAGCGCCGTTTCCACGGGGCCGCCTGCGGGCCCGTCTACTGCTCCTCGATCTCCACGCGCAGGCGCACGGCGGTCTTGCGAGGGGTCACCTGGCCGTGGCGGCGCATCACGGTGACCCGGGTGAGCGCGGTGCCGAACAGCAGGATCAGGGAGGAGTAATAGACCCACAGCAGCACGAGCACCAGCGATCCGGCGGCCCCGTAGGTGGAGGCGGTTGCGATATGGGTGAGATACAGGGAGATCAGGTACTGGCCCAGCACGAACAGCACCGCCGTGACCAGCGCACCGCGCCATACATCGCGCCAGCGCAGGTGCACGTCAGGCAGCACACGGTAGAGCAGGCCGAACAGCGCCGTGCTGATCAAAAGCGACACCGCCAGGTCTGCCCCGGCCGCGACCACCTTGGGCACGGGTACCCAGTGGCCGGCATATTCCAGCACGCTGGTGATCGCCACGCTGATGGCAAAGGAAGTCAGCAGCAGGAAGCCGATGATCAGCACCATGCTCAGC
Source organism: Pseudomonadota bacterium (assembly GCA_030852845.1). Lineage (GTDB taxonomy): Bacteria > Pseudomonadota > Gammaproteobacteria > Steroidobacterales > Steroidobacteraceae > ZC4RG30. The sequence continues at coordinate 31,051 of JALYWF010000166.1, read as the reverse complement.
GAAAGCAGTCGCACGGTGATGAAGGTGAGTACTCCGCTGCGCGCCGGCTTGGCGCGCACACCCCAGAACTCGTTCAGCGAGCCCTGCATCTGGGCGAACACGGTGGTGGCGCCGAACAGCAACGCGCCGATGCCCACCAGGGTGGGCAGGATGCCTGCCTCCTGCGGGCGGGAACGCCGCACCGCCTCCTCGACGGCGGCTGCGGCCTGCGGTCCGATGAGGTCGCCGATGCCGGCTGAAATCTCGCCGCTGGCCGCCTCCTCTCCATAGACCGCACCGACAATCGCCACCAGGATGATGACCAGCGGCGCCAGCGAGAACAGCGTGTAGTAGGCCAGAGCGCCTGCGTGCTGGAAGGCGTTGTGATCCAGCCAGATCTTCGCCGCATCGCGCAGCTGCGTGAGCCAGGATTTGATGGGCATGGAGGGATGATGTGGCGGGCAATGTGGAATGTGCAATCGCCGCAGGCGCTCCGTTCAGACCCTCGCTGCCAGCAGGTCATGGAGCACGGCAGCCGCGCGTTGCGCGCCCCCCGCACGCAGCAGGTGGTGGATGGCGCGGAAGCGCTGTTGCACCCGCTCGCGGCGGGCGCCGTCGGTCAGTGCCGCCTGCAGGGCCAGCGCCAGCTGTTCGGGCTGCACTGCCTCCTGGAAGAATTCCGGCACCAGCTCCTCGCCCGCCAGCAGGTTCGGCAGCGAGAAATGCCGCAGCTTCACCAGCCCCAGGTCTCGCGCGATGAAAGCGGTGAGCGGCGCGAGCCGGTAGGCCACCACCATCGGCACGCCATGCAGCAGGGCCTGCAATGTCGCCGTTCCGGATGCGACCAGCGCCGCATCGGCCGCGGCCAGGACCTCATCCGCCCGGCCGGGCAGCAGCTGGATCAGCGCACCGGCGCGGCTCACCTGCGCTGCGAACTGGCGCAACGTGTGATCGGATGCCATCGGCGCAATGAACTTCAACGGCCTGCCATGCAGGCTCTGCAGATGCAGGCCGGCCCGCGCGAAATCCTCGCCCAGCCGCCGCACTTCTCCCTCGCGACTGCCGGGGAGAATGGCCACCACGGTGTCATCGTGCGCCAGCCCCAGCGCGCCACGGGCAGCCGCGCGGGCGGGTTCCATCGCGATCCTGTCCGCCAGTGGATGACCGACGAACTCGGCACGCACCGGCTCGGCGGCATAGGCCTGCGGCTCGAACGGCAGCAGGCAGAGCACCGCATCCACGCTGCGGGCAATCTTGCGCACGCGTCCCCTGCGCCAGGCCCACACCTGTGGACTGACATACTGCGCAGCGCACACGCCGCGTTTGCGCAGCCGTCTTGCCAGGCCCAGGTTGAAGGCCGGCGCATCCACGCCGACGAACAGGTCGATGTGCCTTGCCAGCAGCGTGGAGTGCAGCCGGGCGCGCAGGGCCAGCAGACGCGGCAGATGACGCAGCGGTTCCACCAGCCCCATCACTGCCAGCTCATCGCTGCTGCCCAGCGCCTCGCACCCGGCCGCACGCATGGCCGGGCCGGCCAGGCCAACGAACTGCGCCTGCGGCCACCGCTCGCGCAGCGCATCGATCAGCGCGGCCCCGAGCAGGTCGCCTGAGGCCTCGCCTGCCACCATGCCGATGACCGGCTGGTGCATGCCCCCGGGCAGCTCGCTGGCGCGTGGCGGCTGCATCACCCGTGGGAGCTATCGTGCGAGCCCGCGACGTGATCCGGCCGGGAAGCTGGCGAAGATGTCCAGCACCGGGTGTTCAGCCGCCATCTTCTGCAGCTGGGCAGTGGCTTCTTCCAGCCTCAGGTCACTGCGATACAGCGCCCGGAAGCCATTGCGGATGGCACGCACCTGCTCTTCCGTGAAACCCCGGCGCTTGAGGCCCTCGATGTTCACCGCGCGTGGTTCCGCTGGCTGCCCCGCCGCCAGCACATAGGGCGGAATGTCCTGCAGCACCGCGGTGTTGTTGGCGATGAAGGCGTGTGCGCCGATGCGGCAGAACTGGTGGGCGCCGGCGTAGCCGCTGAAGATGGCCCAGTCGCCCACTTCCACGTGGCCGGCCAGGTTCACGGCGTTGGACATGATGATGTGGTCGCCCAGCACGCAGTCATGCGCCACGTGGGAATAGGCCAGGATCAGGTTGTCGTTGCCGATGCGGGTCTCGCCGGCACCGGTGACGGTGCCGCGATTGACGGTGACGTACTCACGGAACACATTGCGCGCGCCGATCACCAGCCGCGTGGGCTCGCCGCCATATTTCATGTCCTGCGGCGCATCGCCGATGGAGGCGAACTGGAATATCTGGTTGCCCTCGCCGATCACCGTCGGCCCCTGGACCACCGCATGCGGTCCGATGCGGCAGCCGGGGCCGATGACCACGTCCGGGCCGATCACCGCGAAGGGCCCGATCTCCACCCCCGGGGCGATCTGCGCCGCGGGCGATATCGCCGCGCGCGGGTCGATGCTCAAGGCTGCAGGACCGTGGCGTTTTCGGCGTCGGGGAACAGCATCATCTCGGCGCTCACCGCCTCGGCCTCACCAACGTACGCCGCGGTCTGGAGCTTCCAGATGCCCTTCATGTTGCGGCCCACCTTCGCCGTGAGGATGAGCGAATCGCCCGGCTCCACCGGCCGGCGGAAGCGGCAGCCATCGATGCCTGCAAAATAGAAGCGCGTCTTCTCGTTCGGGACACGGCCCAGCGTGGTGTAGGTGAGGATGCCGGCCGTCTGCGCCAGCGCCTCCAGCACCATCACGCCCGGCATCACGGGGCGGCCCGGGAAATGGCCGGTGAAGAAGGGCTCGTTGAAGGTCACGTTCTTCAGCGCGCGGATGCTCTCGCCGGGGACGCATTCGAGCACGCGATCGACCAGCAGGAAGGGATACCGGTGCGGCAGCCTCCCGAGGATGGCGTAGATGTCCAGGAAGGGCTTGTCAGTGTTGCTCATCGTCTTCATCCAGTGCCGCCTTTCCGGCGGCGCTCTCCAGTTTCTTCACACGCTCGTTGAGTGCATCCAGGCGTTTCACGCGCCCCACGATGCGCCGCCAGTGGCGCGCCTCCTCGGCGGGCAGCACGTTGGAATACATGCCCGGCTCGGTCAGTGAGCGGGTAACCATGCCAAAGCCGGCGATGACGATATCATCGGCGATGGTCAGCTGCCCGCCGATTCCCGTGCCGCCGCCGATCATGCAGCGGCTGCCAATGCGGGCGCTGCCGGCAATGCCGGTACAGGCCGCAATGGCGGTATGCGCGCCGATGCTCACGTTGTGTCCGACCTGTATCTGGTTGTCGAGGCGCACGCCGTCGCCGATCACGGTGTCGTCGAGCGCGCCGCGGTCGATGGTGGTATTGGCGCCGATCTCCACGTCGTCGCCGATGCGCACCCGGCCGAGCTGCGGCACCTTCACCCATTCGGCGCCATCGCGCGCATTGCCGAATCCGTCGGAGCCGATCACCGCGCCCGGGTGCACGATGCAGCGCGTCCCGATGCTGCATCCGGCCAGCACCGAGGCCCGCTCCAGCACCTGCGTGTCGGCGCCGAGCACTGTGCCGGCCCCGATGATGGCGTGGGCGCCCAGCCTGCAGCGCGCCCCCACCTCCGCACCCTCCCCGACCAGCGCAAAGGCGCCGACCGAAGCGGTGGGATGGACACGTGCCGCCGGATGCACCACCGCGGCAGGGTGGATGCCGGGCGCGGCAGGCGCAGGTGGATGCAGCAGGCCCGCGATGCGTGCGAAGGCTGCATGGGGAGAACGGTGGACCAGTGCATCCACCGGACACCGCTCTGCCAGGCGCGGCTGCACCACTACTGCGCCGAGCCGCGTGCCGGCCAGCGCATCCAGCAGGGCCGGATTGGCGAGGAAACCGATGGAGCGGGGTCCGCCGGACAGCGTGGCGACCGAATCGACCTGCCGCGCGGGAGCACCGCGCAGCGAGCAGCCGAACCGCACCGCGAGCTGCCCCAGGCTCCAGCTCGCGGTCGCGCAATCCATGCCCGGCCCTGCGGAAAATTCCGCTTACGGCGTGGCCGGGCGGGCCGGCGCGGCAGCCGCGGGCTTGGCGTTCTTCAGGGCCTCGAGAATGGGCGCGGTGACATCCATGGAATTGTCCGCGTAGAGCACGCCGGCCGACAGGATCACGGAGAAACCGTTGGCCCGGGCGTACTTCTGCACCTCTTCGAGCACAGCGCGCCGCACCTTGGCCATCTCCTCTTCTTCGCGGGCGGTGGCCCGGTCCTGGGTCTTCTTCTGGCGCGCCTCGAAGTCGATGGCGCCCTCGTTCAGTTCGGCCTCGGCGGCCGCGCGTTGCGCGGCGGACATGGTGGCCGCGTCCTTGCGCAGCTTTTCCTGCTTGGTGTTGAGCGCCTGGCCCATGGCCTGGATCTCTTTCAGGTCGGGCGCAAACTCGTTGTTCAGCGCCGCCTGCGCGGCCAGGAACTGCGGGGACTCCTGCAACAGGCGGTCGGTGTTGACCACCCCGATCTTGCCCGCGGCCTGCGCACCGGCGATCTGCGCGGAGCCCGCCATTGCAACCAGGGACATGAGGACGATGAGACTGCGTTTCACAATAACCTCTGCGTGCTTGAACTCAGAATGCCTGTCCGACCGAGAACTGGAACCGCTCCCTCTCGTCCGCCCATGCCGGCCCGATGCCCTTGGACGCGTTCAACGGGATGCCGTAGCTGAAGCGGAACAGACCCAGCGGGGCGAGCCATTCCAGTGACAGCCCGGCCGAACGGCGCAGGTTCTCGAATTTGAACTTGTAGGTCAGCGGCGTCAACCCGCCGAAATCGTCACCGTAGAAATCGACGCCCCGCGTCGAGAACACGTTGCCAATATCGTAAAACAGGCTGATCCGGGCGCTGGTCTGCCACTTGCGCGGTATGGGCAGGATCAGCTCGGCGCGGGCCACCGTCAACAGGTTGCCCCCGTAAGGGTTGCCGATGTCGTCCTTCGGGCCCAGCCGGCTCTCGCGGAATCCGCGCACCGTGTCCGGGCCGCCGGCGTAGAACTGGCGGTATGGAGGCAGTGCCGTGGTATCACCGAACTCGGCGCCATAGGCCAGGTTCACCCCGATCAGGCCGGTGAAGCCGCGCCAGATGGGAACGTACTGCCGCAGCTGGTAATCGGCCACGTAGTACTCCACGGCGCTGCCGGGGATGCTGGAGCTGAGCGAGAGGGATTGCCGCTGGCCCCGGTCGGCGAACAGGCCGCGGTTCAAGGACTGCCGGTACCACCCGGCGGTCAGCTCGAAGGCGGTGAACTCGCTGCCGAACACTTCAAAGATGTTGCCGAAGGTGTCGACGAAGGTGCGCGAATACGGCTTGCCGTTCTGCTGCACCCAGGCCTGCGCCTGCCGGGCGCTGCCACCGGAGTTGGTCAGCAGCTGCGAGCGCGTCGCCGTGACGCCGAACTGCAAGCCCTGGAATTCGGTGATGGGATAGCCGAACTGGACGCCCGCGGCGATGGACTTCTGCGAGAAGTCGGAGGAGGCAGAGACGAACTGCTCCACGTCCGAGTAGCTCAGCTGGTAGGTGCGCGAGATGTTGTGGATGCCCGCGTACTGGTTGGTGTGCGAGAAGCTGGCCTGCCGCGCGTACTTGCCGGTGTTGACTTCGATCGCCACGCGCTTGCCGGTGCCGAAGAAATTGCTGTCCGCGTAGCTGCCGTTGATGATGAAGTCGGAGGACTGCGAGTAGCCGACGCCACCCGACAGCGTGGCGCTCGGGCCTTCCTTCACCGTGAAGTTCACGTCCACCAGGTCGTCGGTGCCTTCGACCTTCTCGGTCTTGAAGTCCACTTCCTCGATGTAGGGCAGGCCCTGGATACGCTGCTTGGAACGTTCCAGTGCCCAGTTGGAAACCCAGGAACCTTCCAGCTGCCGCATCTCGCGGCGCAACACCACGTCCTGCGTGCGGGTGGTGCCGTCGAAATTGATGTGGCGCACGTACACGCGCTTGCCGGGGTTGACGAGGAAGGTCATTGTGACCTCCTTCTTCTCCTCGTCGAACTTGGGCACCGGGTCCACCTCGGCAAAGGCGTATCCCAGGCTGCCCAGGTAGTTCTCGATCAGCTGCTGGGTGCCGGTCACACGCTGCTGCGAATAGATCTGCCCGTTCTGCACCAGCACCATCGACTGCAGCACTTCGGGGGGGGCAAGGGTGTTACCGGCGATCTTGCCCTCGGCGATGCGGTAGACCTCACCCTCATCAATGCTGATGGTGATGAACATGTCGTCCTTCTCGGGGGAGATGGACACCTGGGCCGACTCGATCTGGAAATTGGCGTAGCCGCGATCCATGTAGAAGTTGCGCAGCTTCTCCAGATCGCCGGTGAGCGCCTCGCGCGAATAGCTGGTGCCGGTCTTCCACCAGTTGTTCCAGCGCGGGGTCATCAGGGCGAAGTCCGCGATGATCTCCTTCTGCTGGAAGGTCTTGTTGCCGACGATGTTGATCTGGCGGATCTTCGCGCGCGAGCCCTCGTCGATGTCGATGGTCACGCGCACCAGGTTGTCGGGCAGCTCATCGACGATGGTGTCGACGCGCACGCCGTACTTGCCCTGGCTGTAGTACTGGTCCGTGAGCTCGCTGCGCACGTCCTCGAGCACCGAGCGGTTGAAGGTCTTGCCGGTGGCCAGGCCAATGCCGCGCAGCGAGGTGGTGAGGTCCTCGGTCTTGATGTCCTTGTTGCCCTTGAGCTCGAAGCTCTCGATGGTGGGGCGCTCCTGCACCACCACTACCAGCGTGGAGCCATCGCGCCGCAGGTCCACGGTGCGGAAGAATCCCGTGTCGTTCAGGGCATGCAGGGCCTCGCGCACCCGCTGGGGCGTGAGCTCGTCGCCGATGTTCACCGGCAGGTAGTTGTACACCGAGCCTTCGGAAACCCGCTGCAGGCCGAGCACGCGGATGTCGCCCACCGTGAAACGGCTTGCGTCAGCGGGTGTCTGCGACCACGCAACCGGTGCCACCGCCAGGGCCACGAGGGCCCGGATCAAGGTCTTTCGCTTCATTTCAACCGAATTGCCGCAGGATGTCGTAGTAGAGGGCCGCGCCCATCAGCACCACCAGCATGCCGATGCCCAGTTGCTGTCCCAGGACCTGGGCGCGCTCGGACAGCGGACTGCCCTTGATCCATTCGATCACCTGGTAGACGACCTGGCCACCATCGAGGATGGGCACGGGCAGCAGGTTGATGAAGCCCAGGCTCAGGCTGATGAGCACGAGGAAGGAAAGGAAGGTGCCTACGCCCGAGCGCGCGGATTCACCCGCGTATTCGGCAATGGTGAGCGGACCGGAGAGGTTCTTCAGTGAAACCTGCCCGCGCAACATGCGCCAGAACACCTTGGCCTGCAGTTCGGTCATGTGCCAGGACTCTGCGGCGCCGAGCGCAAGGGACTTGAGCGGGCCGGGGCGTGTATGCAGCAGCATGGATTCGGGCAGCGGTGGCACCGCTGCCGCAATGCCGATGCGCCCGATGCGGCGTCCGCCCTCCTCGACCACCGGCACCTCCACGCGCACGCGCTGCTGCTGGTCGCCGCGCCGGATGGTCAGCTCCAGGCTTTCGCCGGCACGCGGTTCGATCAGCTGCCGTGCGGATTCGAAATCCTCCACTGCCTGGCCATCGACTGCCAGCAGCTCATCGCCAGCCTTCAGTCCGGCCGCATCGGCCGCACTGCCGGGTGTGAGTACATGGATGCGCGCGGGCTCCACGGGCCGCCAGAACCCGAATCCCAGGCCGGTGAGCAGGTTCTCAGGCTCGGTGAGGCGGCGGCGTTCAACCGGGTCAGTGACATGCAGCAGGGCGACGCGCTGGGCGCCATCCTCGCCGCGCAGGCTCAGCTGCACGCGACCATCGGATGTCATGCCCTCCAGCAGGCCGAGCACGACGTCTTTCTGGCCCGCGGCCGTCCGGCCATCGAGGGCCAGGATCTCATCGCCGCTGGCAAGGCCGGCCATCGCGGCCGGCGAGTCGGGCAGCACCTTGCCCACCACGGCCCGCACTTCGGTGACGCCGTTGACCCAGAACAGCCCCCACAGCAGCAGGATGGCGAACACGATGTTGAATGCCGGCCCGGCCAGCAGCACCAGGATGCGCTGCCAGTGTGGCCGGCGATTGAAGGCCCGTGGCAGCTCCCGTGGATCCACCGGCCCTTCGCGCTCGTCGAGCAGCTTCACGTAACCACCCAGCGGAATCGCGGCAATCACGTATTCCACCTGGTCCGCATCGCGGCCGCGGCGGGTCCACAGCGCCTTGCCGAATCCGATCGAGAAACGCAGCACCTTGAATCCCAGCTTGCGGGCCACCCAGAAATGGCCGAACTCGTGCACGGTAACGAGAATGCCCACCGCCACCAGGAAGGCCAGCAGGTGCTGCCAGGAAAGGCTCATCTCAGGCCCTCGCCACGTGGCGCGCCACGTGTTCGCTTGCCAGCGCGCGGGCACGGGCATCGGCGGCCAGCACCGCGGCCAGCTCCTGCACCTTGTTCACCCTGCCCCAGCCTTTCATCACTGCTGCACAAGTCTCCGCGATGCCCATGAAATCCAGTTGTCCTGCCAGGAATGCCTCCACCGCCACCTCGTTGGCTGCGTTCAGCACGGCTGGCATCTCGCCCCCCGCACGCGCGGCCTCTGTGGCCAGGGCCAGGCAGGGAAACCGGCTCGTGTCCGGCGCCTCGAAATCCAGCCTCCCCACGCGCAGCAGGTCGAGGAATTGTACACCCGAGGCGATGCGTTCCGGCCACGCCAGGGCATGGGCAATGGGCGTGCGCATGTCCGGGGACCCCAGTTGCGCCAGCACCGAGCCATCCTCGTACTCGACCAGCGAATGCACCACGCTCTGTCGATGGATCACCACCTCGATCCGCTCCGGCGGCAGGCCAAACAGCAGCGCCGCCTCGATCAGCTCCAGTCCCTTGTTCATCAGGGTGGCCGAGTCGACCGAGATCTTGCGCCCCATGCTCCATACTGGATGAGCACAAGCCTGATCCGGGGTTACATTTTCGAGAGCGGCGGCTGACCAGTCCCTGAACGGACCACCAGAGGCGGTGAGCAGGATGCGCCGCACGCCGGCCGGCGCAAGACCCAGGGGACTGGGCTGCGGCAGGCACTGGAAGATGGCGTTGTGCTCGCTATCGACGGGAATGATCACCGCCCCAGAGCGCTGCGCTGCGGCCAGCACCAGGTGGCCCGCCATCACCAGGGCTTCCTTGTTGGCGATCAGCAGGCGCTTGCCGGCAGCGGCGGCGGCCAGCGTGGAGGGAAGGCCCGCGGCCCCGACGATGGCCGCGACCACGCAGTCCACCTCAGGCAGCGTCGCCAGTGTGGCTGCCGCTTCGGGCCCGGCCAGCACTGCCGCATCCACGCCGGCTTGCGCCAGTCGCTGGCGCAGTTCCCCTGCCAGTGCCGCGTCGGCCACTGCCACGTGCGCGGGGCGCCATTCCTGCGCCTGCTGCACCAGCAGTTGCAGGTTGCGGTGGGCCAGCAGCCCCGCCACGCGGAATCGTCCGGGATGGGCCCTGAGCACCGCGAGCGTGTTCTCGCCGATGCTGCCGGTGGAGCCCAGCACGGCGATGCCCTGCGGCCTGTTCACCCGCGCAGCCCCGGCAGCAGTTCTGCCCCCAGCATCAGCACCGGAGCGGCGGCCAGCAGGCTGTCGAAACGGTCGAGCACCCCGCCGTGGCCGGGAATCAGGCTGCCGCTGTCCTTCACGCCGGCAAAACGTTTGGCCAGGCTCTCGGTGAGATCGCCCACTACTGAATAGGCGCCGGCCAGCAGCGTCACCGCCAGCAGCGGCAACATGGGCAGCTGCTTCCAGGACGCGATACCAATGGCCAGCAATGCGCATACGGCCAGTCCGCCCCACATGCCCGCCCAGGTCTTGCCCGGGGATACGGCCGGTGCGAGCTTCGCCGCGCCCCAGCGCCGCCCTGCGAAGTACGCACCGCTGTCGGCCAGCCAGACGATCAGCAACGCATACACCACTGCATGATCGCCGCGCGCCCAGTCCACGCGCATGCGCACCAGCGCCAGCCAGGCGAAGGACAGGGCCAGCAGGCCCACGACGCCGATCAGCCAGCGGCTGGTGCGGCGGCTGGTGAACAGCCACACCGCTGCCAGGGTCCAGCAGGCGAAGGCGGCCAGCAGCACTGCCCTGAGGCCGCCCGTTGATGCACTGGCCTGCCACCACAGCCAGCACAGCAGCACGGTGAGCGCGAGGAACACGGCGCGCTGCGCGGCGCGTGGCCCCAGCAGCGCCGACCACTCCCAGGCCGCGGCCAGGATGATGAGCGACAGTGCAGCGGCCGACCACGCGGGCGGCAGGTACAGCACGGCGCCGAGCAACGCCGCGGCAATGAATATGGCCGAGACCACGCGTGTGCCAGTCATGGCAAGGCACCTGCCTGTGTGCCGGTGAGCCCGTAGCGCCGCTGGCGTGAGGCGAAGAACTCCAGTGCGGCGGCGAAGTCCGCGGGACCGAAATCCGGCCACAGCACGTCGCAGAAATACAGTTCGGTGTAAGCGAGGTTCCAGAGCAGGAAATTGCTGATGCGCTTTTCGCCGCCGGTGCGGATGAAAAGATCAGGATCGGGCAGCGCGCCCAGCTGCAGCGCAGAGGCGAACCCCTCCGGGGTGATGTCGCTGACCCGCAGCTCGCCGGCGGCACAGCGCGCAGCCACCTGGCGCGCCGCCTGGACGATGTCCCAGCGGCCGCCGTAGCCAACCGCCACCTGGAATTGCAGCGCGGTGTTGTCGGCCGTGCGTGCCTCGGCGGAACTCATGCGCGCCTGCAGCCTGACCGGGAAACCCTTGCGGTCGCCGATGAACTTCACGCACACGCCGTTCTGGTGAAGCTCATCGATCTCGCTGTCGAGGGCATCCACGAACAGGCCCATCAGCGCCCCCACTTCTTCACTGGGGCGGCCCCAGTTCTCGCTGCTGAAGGCAAACAGGGTGAGTGCGCCGATCTTGCGCCGCATGCACTCGCGGATGGACATGCGCACCGGCTCGACGCCCTGCTTGTGGCCAGCCTGGCGCGGCAGGCCGCGCGCACTGGCCCAGCGGCCGTTGCCGTCCATGATGATCGCGATGTGACGCGGCAGCGTCATGGCCGGCAGGCAGGAGAAGCGCGCGGATGCGCCTCAGACCTGCATGATCTCCTTTTCTTTCGCGGCCAGCACCTGGTCGATGTCAGCCACGGCCTTGTCGGTGATCTTCTGGATCTCGTCGGCGCCGCGGCGCTCGTCATCCTGCGAGACCAGTTTCTCCTTCAGGGCTTCCTTGATCGCGGCGATGGCGTCCCGGCGCACGTTGCGCACCGACACGCGGGCGTCCTCCGCGTCGGAGCGCACCACCTTCAGGATGTCGCGGCGGCGCTCCTCGGTGAGCGGCGGCAGCGGGATGCGGATCACCGTGCCGGCCGTGTTGGGATTCAGGTGCAGGTCGGACTTCTGGATTGCCTTCTCGATCGCCCCCACCATGGACTTGTCCCAGGGCGTCACCACCAGGGTGCGGCCCTCTTCCACGCCGATGTTGGCCACCTGGCTGAGCGGCGACTCGGCGCCGTAGAACTCCACCTTAAGCCCCTCGATCAGGCTCGGATGCGCACGTCCGGTGCGCAGCTTCTTCAGGTCGTTCTGGAAACTCTGGATGCACTTCTGCATGCGCTGGGCGGCATCGGTCTTGATGTCGTTGATCATGGCGTTTCTAAGTCCTTCGGGTCAGTCGTTGCTTACCAGCGTACCCACATTCTCGCCGCGCACAACCCGCGGCAGGTCGCCGGGATTGTGCAGGTTGAACACCCTGAGCGGGATGCGGTTGTCGCGGCACAGGACGATGGCAGTGGCATCCATCACGCCCAGGCGGTCGTCGAGGACGCGGTCGTAGCTGAGCCTGTCATAGCGCGTGGCAGCCGGATTCTTCACCGGGTCATCCGAATACACGCCATTGACCTTGGTGGCCTTCAGCAGCAGGTCGGCGTCGATCTCGATGGCGCGCAGCGAGGCGGCCGAGTCGGTGGTGAAGAAGGGATTGCCGGTGCCGGCGGCGAAGATCACGATGCGGCCCTTCTCCAGGTGCCGCACGGCACGACGGCGGATGTAGTCCTCGCACACCTCGTTGATGCGGATGGCAGACATCACGCGCGCGTGGGCGCCGACGGACTCGATGGCATCCTGCATGGCCAGCGAGTTCATCACCGTGGCCAGCATGCCCATCTGGTCGGCCGTGACGCGATCCATGCCCGCGCGGGCCAGGCCGGCCCCACGGAAGATGTTGCCACCGCCGATCACCACCGCCACCTCGACGCCTGTGGCGGACACCTCCACCAGCTCGGTTGCCACACGCTTGAGCATGGCCGGATCGATGCCGTAGTCGGCGGTGCCCAGCAGGGCCTCACCGGACAGCTTCACCAGGATGCGTTTGTACCGGACTGCACTCATTCATCCACTCCATGTTCAAAAAAATCCCCGCCGAAGCGGGGATTTCTTGCTACTGCCTGAATATTACTTCGGGCCCTTGTCCTTTTCCTCGTCCTTCTTCTGAAGGCCTGCCTGGCTCATCACCTCGGCTACGAAGTCGTCCTGTTTCTTCTCGATGCCGGCGCCCACTTCCAGGCGCGCGTAGCGGACGACCTTCGCCTTGGCTCCGGCCAGCAGCTTCTCGATCGAGAGCTTGTCGTCCTTCACGAAGGGCTGGCCCAGCAGCGTGATCTCGCTCAGCCACTTGTTGAGTCCGCCCTCCACGATCTTCAGGAGGATGTTCTCGGGCTTGCCCTTGTTCTTCTCGTCGTTCTTGAGCATCTCGACACGGATGTCGCGCTCCTTGGCACGGTCGGCCTCGGGCACGTCGCCGGCGGCGAGGTACATCGGATTGCTGGCCGCCACGTGCATGGCCAGGTCCCTGGCCAGCTGGGTGTCGCCACCCTCGATGGCCACCAGCGCGCCGATGCGCGTGCCGTGCAGGTAGCTGCCCAGCAGGCCCGTGGACTCGACCCGCTCGAAGCGGCGCACCGAGATGTTCTCGCCGATCTTCGCGATCAGTGCGCGGCGCTTCTCATCAACGGTCTCGCCGGAGGCCAGCTTGAGGCCGGAGAGGGCCTCGACGCCGGCGGGTTTGCCCGCCAGGGCCGCGGCGGCCACTTCCTTCGCGAAGCCGGTGAAGTCATCACCGCGCGCCACGAAGTCGGTCTCGCAGTTGATTTCCACCAGCACGGCGGACTTGCCATCGGCCGCGGCGGCCGTGGCGATCACGCCTTCGGCGGCCACGCGCGAAGCCTTCTTGTCGGCCTTGGCCAGGCCCTGCTTGCGCATCAGCTCGGCTGCAGCGTCGAGATCGCCGCTGGTTTCCACCAGCGCCTTCTTGCACTCCATCATGCCGGCGCCGGTGCGCTCTCGCAGTTGGCGGACGGTTTCGGCTGTGACACTCATCAGCGCGCACCGCCGCGGCGGGCGCCACCCGCTCCCGGGCCGGTGGGACGGCGCCGCGTGGTGCCGATCTGCTCCTTGCCACCTGCGGGTGCCGCCACGACCGGCTCATCCAGCTCGGCTTCTGCCACTGGCGCCGCCGGTGCATCGGCAGCAGCGACCTCGACGGCGGCGGGACGGGCCGGCTTGCGGCGCACGGCTGCCTGCGGGCGGGGCCGGCCACGGGACGGCGTGCGGCGCGGGGCGCCGGATTCATCCAGCTCGACGAAATCATCTTCGCCCACCATCACCTGCGGAGTGGAGGACTTGCCCTCGAGCACCGCATCGGCGACAGCGGCGGCATACAGGCTGATGGCGCGCATGGCGTCATCGTTGCCCGGCACCACGTAGTCCACGCCTTCCGGGGAGCAGTTGGTGTCGACAACCGCCACCACCGGAATGCCGAGCTTGTTGGCTTCTTTCAGCGCGATGTTCTCGTGACCCACGTCGATCACGAACATCACGTCGGGCAGCGTGTTCATGTGCTTGATGCCGCCCAGGCTCTTCTCCAGCTTGGCCATCTCGCGGCGCAGCTGCAGGGCTTCCTTCTTGCCGCGCTTGTCGAGCGCGCCGGAGTCGGACAGGTCGGTGAGCTCCATCAGCCGCTTGATCGACTGGCGGATGGTCTTGAAATTGGTGAGCATGCCGCCCGGCCAGCGCTGGTTCACGAAGGGCATGCCGCAGCGGGCCGCCTCCTTCTGGATGGCCTCGCGGGCCGAGCGCTTGGTGCCGACGAACAGCAGCGTGCCGCCATCGGCGACCACGTTCTTCGCGAAGGCCATGGCCTCGGCGAACAGCGGCTGGGTCTTTTCCAGGTTGATGATGTGGATGCGGTTGCGTTCCCCGAAGATGTACTGCTCCATCCGGGGGTTCCAGAAACGGGTCTGATGTCCGAAATGGACGCCCGCTTCCAGCATCTGACGCATGGACACTGCTGCCATGGTGGTTTCCTCATTTTGTTCGGGTTGGGGGCCTTGCGCGGATCCCTGGCGGCGATCCCCTCCTTTCGGGAGGGAACACCCGGCCGCCAGTGTCGAAACGCGCAGGGATTGGTTTGCCAAAAAAGGCCGCGCTTTATACCATGAAGTTCCTGCCCGAACAATGTGTTAGGCCCACCCGGGCCAGCGAGTCGCCTCCCCGTGCCGATTACCATCAAGTCCCTGGAAGATCAGGAAAAAATGCGCGTCGCCGGACGCCTGGCCGCTGACGTCCTCGACATGATCGGCGAGCACGTGAAGCCCGGTGTCACCACCGACGAGCTGGACCGCCTCTGCCACGACCACATTGTGCAGGTGCAGAAGGCCATTCCTGCCAACGTGGGCTACAACGGTTTCCCCAAGACCATCTGCGCCTCGGTCAACCATGTGGTGTGCCACGGCATTCCCAATGACCGCAAGCTCTCCGCCGGCGACATCATCAACATCGACGTCACGGTGCTGCACGATGGCTTCCACGGCGACACCAGCCGCATGTATTTCGCGGGCAAGCCGCCGGTGCTGGCCGAACGCCTGGCGCGTGTCACGCATGAGGCCATGTGGGAAGGCATCCGCCAGGTGCGTCCCGGCGCCACGCTGGGCGATGTGGGATTCGCCATCCAGTCGCATGCCGAGGGCCAGGGCTTCTCGGTGGTGCGCGAGTACTGCGGCCACGGCATAGGCCGCATCTACCACGAGGATCCGCAGGTCCTGCACTACGGCAAGCCCGGCAGCGGCGTGGTGCTGCGCGAGGGAATGACTTTCACCATCGAACCGATGATCAATGCCGGCAAGCGCCACGTGCAGCTGCTGAAGGATGGCTGGACGGTGGTGACCAAGGACCACTCGCTGTCGGCGCAGTGGGAGCACACGGTGCTGGTCACGCCATCGGGCGTCGAAGTGCTCACGCTGGGCGCCGAAGGGCGCGCCGCCACCGCCAGGGTGGCCTGATGGTCTCGATGCAGCAGGCCTCGCTCGAAGACGAGGAGATCCCCTCGCACAGCCCCGAGATTCCGGCCTGGCCGCTGCTGGAGCAGCTCACGCAGAAGCTGGCGGAGGGAGAGCATTCGCGCGAGGCGTGCCGCAGCCTGCTGCGCAGCGCGCAGGAGGACCTGCAGGCCCGTTTCCTTGCAGAGGAAAACATCGAGACACTGGTGCGGGCACGCGCCCAGTTCATCGACGCACTGCTGACCGCCACCTGGCACCACATGCTTGCCCCGCCCATGCAAGCCGAGCTGGCCCTGCTGGCGGTGGGTGGTTACGGGCGTGGCGAGCTGCACCCGGCTTCCGACGTGGACATCCTGATCCTCACGCCCTCCAGCCGGCCGCTTTCGGGGGACGAGCGCGGACTGCTGGAAACGCTGATCACCTTCCTGTGGGACATCGGCCTGGAGGTCGGGAACAGCGTGCGCAGTGCGCAGGAATGCGCCGAGCAGGCCGTCGCCGACGTGGGCGTGATGACCACGCTGCTGGAGGCACGACTGCTGACCGGCTCGGCGGCGCTGGCCATCGAGATGCGCGAGGCGCTCTCCCCCGACAAGGTCTGGCCTTCCGACCGCTTCTTCGAGGCCAAGCTGGCCGAGCAGCGCGAGCGGCACCTGAAGGCCAACGACACTGCCTACAACCTCGAGCCCAATGTGAAGAACGGGCCCGGCGGGCTGCGCGACCTGCAGACCATCGGCTGGGTGGCAAAGCGGCATTTCGGCGCGCAGAGCCTGGACGAGCTGGTGCAGAAAGGCTTCCTCACCCCGGCGGAGTTGCGCAAGCTGAAGCAGGCGCAGGCCTTCCTGTGGAAGGTGCGCTTCGGCCTGCACGTGCTCACTGGTCGCCACGAAGACCGCCTGCTGTTCGACCACCAGATCCGCCTGGCCAAGAGCTTCGGTTACGAGGACGCCAGCTATACCCTGGCGGTGGAGCAGCTGATGCAGCGCTACTACCGCACCGTGCTCGACGTGAGCTTCCTCAACGAGCTGCTGTTGCAGGCCTTCCGTGACGTGATCCTGCCCGGCGACTCGCCGCCGCAGGCGCTCAACGCGCGTTTCCAGATCCGCAACGAATACCTGGAGACCACCAGCCCCGACATGTTCGCGCGCTATCCGGCGGCGCTGCTGGAGCTGTTCGTGCTGCTGCAGCAGAACCCCCAGGTGCGCGGCGTCAGCGCCAACACCATGCGTGCCATCGCACGGCACCTGTGGCTGATCGACGAGGAGTTCCGCCAGAACCCGCGCAACCACCGCCTGTTCCTCGAGATCCTGCGCGCGCCGGCCGGTGTCACGCATGAGCTCAGGCGCATGAACACCTATGGGGTGCTGGGACGCTACATCCCCGCCTTCGGCCGCATCGTCGGCCGCATGCAGTACGACCTGTTCCATGCCTACACGGTGGATGCGCACACGCTGTTCGTGGTGAGCAACCTGCGCCGGCTGGCGCTGCCGAAGTACGACCACGAGATGCCGAAGCTGTCCTCGATCATGCAGCAGCTCCCCCGGCAGGAGATCATCTACCTGGCGGCGCTGTTCCACGACATCGCCAAGGGACGCGGCGGCGATCATTCGGAGCTGGGCGCGGTGGACGCGGAGGCCTTCTGCCTGGAACAGGGCCTGTCTCCCTATGACGCGCGCCTGGTGGCATGGCTGGTGAAGAGCCACCTGATCATGTCCATCACCGCGCAGAAGAAGGACATCGGCGATCCGGCCGTGGTCAGCGACTTCGCGCGCCAAGTGGGCGACGAGACGCGGCTGGACTACCTCTACCTGCTCACCTGTGCCGACGTGCGCGGCACCAATCCGAAGCTGTGGAATTCCTGGAAGGCCTCGTTGTTCCATGACTTCTACGAGAGTGTGCGCGCGGCCCTGCGCCGTGGCCTGGAGAGCCCGCTGGACGAGGAGCAGCTCATCGAGGAGAACCGGCAGGCCGCGCATGCCCTGCTGGCGCCGCGCCGCCTTGACGAGACGGAGATCCAGCGCATCTGGGGCCGGCAGTCCAAGAGCTTCTTCCTGCGGCACTCACCCGAGGAAATCGCCTGGTTCACCGGGCTGTGCGCCGAGCGCGACGGGGGTGACGATGAACCGCTGGTGGCGGTGCATCCGCACAGCGAGCGGGGCACCACCTCGGTGCTCATCTACGCGCCGCACCGGCGGCACGGCTTCGCGCGCGCCACGGCGGTGCTCGACCAGCAGGGCCTCACCATCGTCGATGCGCGCATCACACCGGCAGCCAATGGCTTTTCACTCGACCTGTACCACGTGCTCGAGGACAACGGCACGCCGGTCACCGATGCCGAGCGCATCGCCGACCTGGAGCGGCTGTTGTGGAATTCGCTGCGTCGCCCGGAGGAAGCACCCACCCAGGTGTCGCGCCGCGCGCCGCGCCAGGTGCGCATGTTCAACACACCCACGCGTGTCACCATCACCCGCGACCTGCGCAACAACCGCTCGGCACTGGAACTGGTGGCGGGCGACCGGCCCGGCCTGCTCAGCGATGTGGGCAAGGTGCTGTGGGAGGAACGGGTCGACCTGCAGGGCGCACGCATCAGCACCATCGGCGAGCGCGCCGAGGATGTGTTCTACGTGACCGACACCAGCCAGCAGCCGCTGGATGATGGCGTCGCCGGACAGCTGCAGGAGCGCCTGGTCGCCGCCCTGACGCGCCCGGCCTGAGGCGCGGAAGATGAATCCGGGCTTGCAGCGGCTGGCCGCTTATCCCTTCGAACGTCTTGCTGCCCTCAAGCAGGGGCTCACGCCACCGCCACACCTGGCGCATATCCCTCTTTCCATCGGCGAGCCCCGGCACACGCCGCCGCAGTTCGTGCTCGATACCCTGCGCGCTGCGCTGGGCGAGCTGGGCAGCTACCCGGCCACGCGTGGCCTGCCCGAACTGCGCACCGCGGCGGCGCGCTGGCTGGAACGGCGCTTCGCTCTGGCGGCCGGCAGCGTCGATGCGGACAGCCATGTGCTGCCGGTGACCGGCACGCGGGAGGCGCTGTTCGCCTTCGTGCAGGCTGTGGTGGATTCGCGCCGTGGCGGCCTGCCGCCAGTGGTGGCCATGCCGAATCCGGGCTACCAGATCTACGAGGGCGCGGCGCTGCTGGCCGGGGCCGAACCCTGCTATCTGGATACCACCGCCGCCAATGGCTTCCTGCCCGACCTGGCCGCGGTGCCGCGCGAAACCTGGCAGCGCTGCCAGCTGCTTTTCCTGTGCAGTCCGGCCAATCCCGTCGGCGCGGTGATGGACCTCCCCTACCTGCAGCAGGCGCTGCGGCTGGCCGAGGAGCATGACTTCATCATCGCCTCGGACGAATGCTACGCGGACCTGTTCGATGACGAATCTGCGCCGCCGCCCTCACTGCTCACCGCCGCGGCGGCCATGGGCAACGCTGCGTTCCGGCGCTGCATGACTTTCCATTCGCTGTCGAAGCGCTCCAGCCTGCCTGGGCTGCGTTCGGGCCTGGTGGCAGGCGATGCCGCACTGATCGCGCCTTTCCTGCTCTATCGCACCTACCATGGCTGCGCCATGCCCATCCCCACGCAGAAGGCCAGCATCGCTGCCTGGAGCGAGGATGGGCACGTGGCTGCCAATCGCGCGCTGTACCGTCGCAAGTACGATGCGGTGCTGCCGGTGCTGCAGCCGGTGGTGGAAGCGCCGCGACCGGCCGGGGGCTTTTACCTGTGGCTGCCGGTGGGAGGGGATGACGAGACTTTCACCGCCGGGCTGTTCGCTGCGCAGAACATCACCGTGGTGCCTGGCTCCTACCTGGCCCGTGCCACACGCAATGGCAATCCGGGCAGCGGCCACGTGCGCATCTCCCTCGTTGCACCCCTGGAGGAATGCATGCAGGCTGCTGCGCGCATCCGCGATTTCATACTGATACGGAAGAACACGAACCCATGAGCGACAACCTGCGCCGGATCATCGAGACCGCCTTCGAGAAGCGTGCCGAGATCACTCCCTCCACCATCGAGCCGGCACTGCGCCAGGCGCTGGAGGATGCCATTGGCCTGCTGGATTCCGGCAAGGCCCGGGTGGCAGAGAAAAAAGGCGGGGACTGGGTGGTCAACGAGTGGCTGAAGAAGGCAGTGCTGCTGTCCTTCCGCGCCAGCGACAACCAGCCCGTCGAGGCCGGCGCGATGCGCTTCTACGACAAGGTACCGCTGAAGTTCGCCGACCAGACGGCCGAACAGCTGCGCGCCGGCGGCGTGCGCGTGGTGCCTCCGGCCACCGCGCGGCGCGGTGCCTACATCGCACCGAATGTGGTGCTGATGCCCTCCTACGTGAACATCGGCGCCTACGTGGACAGCGGCACCATGGTCGACACCTGGGCCACGGTGGGTTCCTGCGCGCAGATCGGCCGCAATGTGCACCTTTCTGGTGGCGTGGGCATCGGCGGCGTGCTGGAGCCGTTGCAGGCTGCCCCTACCATCATCGAGGATGACTGCTTCATCGGCGCGCGCTCCGAGGTGGTCGAAGGCGTGGTGGTGGGTGCGGGCTCGGTGATCTCGATGGGTGTGTACATCGGGCAGAGCACCAGGATCTATGACCGCACCACCGGGCAGATCCTCTATGGCCGCGTGCCGCCGGGATCGGTGGTGGTATCGGGCAACCTGCCCAGCGCCGACGGCAAGTACAGCCTGTACTGCGCGGTGATCGTGAAGCGCGTCGACGCCGGCACGCGGGCGAAGACTTCGATCAACGAGCTGCTGCGCGCCACGGACTGACTGCGCGCGGCGCACCACCCCTCAAGGCAGAAGACCGGTTCTCGCGCCGCTGCCGGCCGACCACCGCTGCCAGCATTTCAGCCGATGCGCCCGGTGATGTAGTCCTCGGTCATCCTGTGGCGCGGGTTGGTGAAGATCCGGTCCGTCTCGCCCACTTCGATCAGATCGCCCAGGTGGAAGTACGCCGTGCGCTGCGACACGCGCGCGGCCTGCTGCATGGAGTGCGTGACAATCACGATGGCGTAGCTGGCCCGCAACTCGTCAATGAGGTCCTCGATGCGGGCCGTGGCAATGGGGTCCAGCGCCGAACAGGGTTCGTCCATCAGGATCACCTCCGGACTCACCGCAATGGTGCGGGCAATGCACAGGCGCTGCTGCTGGCCACCGGAAAGACTGGTGCCGGGGTTGCTCAGGCGGTCCTTCACCTCTTCCCACAGGCCGGCGCGCTGCAGGCTGGTGGTGACGATCTCGTCCAGCTCCACGCGGTCGGCTGCCAGGCCATGGATGCGCGGCCCGTAGGCCACGTTCTCGTAGATGGACTTGGGGAAGGGATTGGGCTTCTGGAACACCATTCCCACGCGTGCGCGCAGCGGCACCACGTCCTGCCGGCGGTCGTAGATGTCGACGCCGTCCAGTTCGATGCGCCCGGTGATCCGCGCGCCCTCGATGGTGTCGTTCATCCGGTTCAGGCAGCGCAGGAAGGTGGACTTGCCGCAACCCGAGGGCCCGATCATGGCCAGCACATGGTTGCGGCCGATGTCGATGCTGACGTTGTTGATGGCGCGCTTGTCGCCATAGAAAACGTTCACATCCCGTGCCTGTATCAGGGGCTGGTCCACCACCACGCTGCCGATGGTCTTCAGCTCCGGATTCACCGGCAACAGCGGCACCTGGGCCCGGGATGCGTCGGCGGACATTGACTTCTCCTTGCCTTACCAGCGCCGCTGGAAGCGGTTGCGCAGGATCACGGCGGTAGCGTTCATCACGACCAGGAAGCACAGCAGCACCATGATGGCGGCCGAGGTGCGCTCGAGGAATGCGCGCTCGGGGCTGTCGGCCCACAGGAATATCTGCACTGGCAGCGCGGTGGCCGGGTCGGTGAGCGAACGCGGCACATCGACGATGAAGGCGACCATGCCGATCATCAGCAACGGTGCGGTCTCGCCCAGCGCCCGCGCCATGCCGATGATGGCGCCGGTGAGCATGCCGGGCATGGCCAGCGGCAGCACATGGTGCGCCACGGTCTGCAGTTTCGAGGCACCCATGCTGAGGGCGGCCTCGCGGATGGAAGGCGGCACCGCCTTGAGGGCCGCGCGGCTGGCAATGATGATGGTGGGCAGGGTGAGCAGCGTCAGCACGAAGCCGCCCACCAGCGGCGCCGAGCGCGGCATGCCGAAGAAGTTGAGGAACACGGCCAGTCCCAGCAGGCCGAACACGATGGAGGGAACTGCGGCGAGGTTGTTGATGTTCACCTCGATCAGGTCGGTCCAGCGATTGCGGGAGCCGAACTCCTCCAGATAGACCGCGGCGGCCACCCCGATCGGAAACGACAGCAGCAGCGTGACAGCCAGCGTCAGCAGCGAGCCAACCACCGCGCCGAGCACACCTGCCTGCTCCGGATCACGCGAGTCGCCATTGACGAAGAAGCCGCGGTTGAATGCCAGGTGCAGGTCGCCCTGCTCCACCAGTGCGTCGATCCATCCGATCTGCTGGTCGGACAGCACGCGGCTTTCCTCCGCCAGGGCGCGATCGATGTGGCCCTTCAGCAGCTGGTCGACGCGTGAACCGGCGAGGAACGTCACGCGCTGGTGCGTGCCGATCAGTGATGGATCGGCTTCGACCCGGTGCTGCAGCCTGAAGGGCGCCGCGTTGCTCACCAGGTCATACAGCGCGCGCGTGGCCTCGCGTCCCTCCACCTGGGGAAACCGCTCGCGCAGTGCCGTCCGCACCAGGGTGTTGTAGTTCGCCGTTGCCAGCACCCCGGGATCGCGCGTGCCGGCCGGGTCGATGGTTTCCGGATCGTAGTGGATGTCGAGTGTGAGCTGGGCCTGCCGGAATGCGGACAGCCCCTGGCTGAATATGGTGCCGAACAGGAACATCACGAACGACATGCCCAGCAGCACCGCGCTCAGGCCGTAGAGGCGGAAGCGTCGTTCTGCCCGGTAGCGCCGCCGCAGCCCTTTTTCGACCCGGGCACGCGTGTGGGCGTGGGTACGGCTACTCATACTGTTCCCGGTACTTGCGCACGATGTACAGCGCGATGAAATTCAGGGCCAGCGTCACCACGAACAGCATCAGGCCCAGCGCAAATGCTGCCAGTGTCTTCGGGCTGTCGAATTCCTGGTCGCCGGTGAGCAGCGTGACGATCTGCACGGTGACCGTGGTGACCGCTTCCAGGGGATTGACGGTCAGGTTTGCCGCCAGGCCCGCCGCCATCACCACGATCATGGTCTCGCCGATGGCACGCGACACCGCCAGCAGCACGCCGCCGACAATGCCCGGCAGCGCGGCACGCAGCACTACCTGGCGGATGGCCTCCGAACGGGTGGCACCCAGTGCAAAGGCGCCATCGCGGAGCGACTGGGGCACGGCGCTGATCATGTCGTCCGCAAGGGAGGAGATGAAGGGAATGATCATCACGCCCATCACCAGGCCCGCGGCCAGCGCGCTCTCGGAGGCCACCTCGAGCCCGACGGATTCGCCCAGCCCGCGCAATGCGGGGCCAATGGTCAGGGCGGCGAAGAAGCCGTACACCACGGTGGGAACGCCGGCGAGGATTTCCAGAAGCGGCTTGGCCCAGGTCCTGAAGCGCCGGCTGGCATACTCCGCCAGGTAGATCGCGGAAAACAGTCCAACCGGCACTGCGATGAGCATGGCGATGCCGGAAATCATCATCGTGCCCAGGAACAGCGGCACGGCGCCAAAGCTGCCCGATGAGCCGACCTGATCCTCGCGCAATGCGGTCTGCGGGCTCCACTGCAGCCCGAACAGGAATTCGTGGACCGGCACGCTGCGGAAAAAAAGCACCGACTCATAGGCCACCGAAAGCAGGATGCCCAGCGTCACGAAGACAGCGAGCGAGGCGCAGAGCAGCAACAGACCCTGGCCAATGCCCTCCACGATATTGCGTGCACGCAGCTCCGGGGCTATACGCCTGCGCACGATCACGATGGCCAGGGCCCCGAGACCCAGCACCACACCCGTCAGGGCCAGCGCCGAGGTGCCTTGCAGCCGACGGTATTGCGCGGCCGCCTGCTGTGCATGCGGAGCCAGCGCATCCATGGGCACTGCGCCGGCCAGCGCGTTGTGCACATCATTCATCAGCAGGCCCGCGGCGCCAGGGTCGGCCGGCGCAGCACTGTCCAGTCCTCCCAGCACCAGGGAGGTGAGGATGTTGTCGCGCAAGGCAACCCACAGTACCAGCACCAGCAGGCAGGGCAGCGCGCACCACAGCGCAGTGAGCAGCCCGTAGTAGCGCGGCAGGGAATGCAGTGCACGGATTCCGCGCCCGCCACCCACGGCAGCCAGTGACCGGGACTTGCCCAGCCAGTATCCCAGCACCGCCATGGCGGCGATCACCAGCAGCAGTGCGCCTGTAGACATTTGCTCAAGAGTTGTCGAGGAACCAGTGTTGTCACCACCACCGCGGCGCGAGTCTAGCGCGCCCGCGTAGGGCATCAGTACTTGAAATTCAGGTCCAGCTGCAGGCGCTCGTAGTCCCGGTCGTGCACCGTCCCAACAGCAGCGATGGTGACCGGCGCATCCCTGTTTGTGTGGCCCACGTGCCAGGTGAGGTTCGCCGTCCAGTTCCTGGCGATGGCATACCCGGCACGCACCACGTGGCCGCCATAATCGGTGTTGCCGCCGCCCAGGTCGGAATCGATGAACTGGCCGAAGACCGCATCCTTGCCCGCCTGCTGGTAGAAGTAGCCGACTTCCCAGGTGCGCGGGTCCGTCGCCCTGCCCCATGTGAAGCCCACGCTGAGGGCAGTGTCGAATCCATTGTCCGCGGCATCATTGGAGATGTAATCCGCGAACAGCGTCAGCGGCCTGCCGCCCACCGGGCGGGTGTATTCCGCACTGCCTTCGATGAGGTTGTAGTCCCAGGCCAGGCACGTGGTTGCGCCACCGATGCAACCGGTGGCAGTCGTGGTGTTGCCATTGGCGCTGCCGTTGAAGAAGGGATTGCGACCGCGCACGCTGTTGAAGTCGAACAGGCCCGCGGCAAGCGTGAGCTGCCCACCGCCCAGGGCGGATTTCCAGCCCACCTGGCCACCGCCCATGCTGCTCTCCCCCGTCGCAGCGCGCTCCTCGAGGTGGTTGTAGAAGGCACTGGCGAACAGGCCGCCGCGCGACCAGTTTGCCGCGATCCCCTCGATGTTCACATCGCCATCGAACAGCACGCTGCTGCCGGGCCGGAACCAGGGATATTTCATCTTGCCGGCGGTGAACTTCACCTGCTGCAGCGGCTGCCACTCGACGTAAGCCAGGTCGATGAACACGTTCTTGCGGGTGTTTTCCCCGGTGAGCGTCTGGTTCGACGAACGCGGGTCATTGCCTTCGGAGGTGGCGAGGGAAAACTCCGTGCGCACGGTGTCATTGACCCTGGCCACGAAGCCGGCACGCACCCGCATGCGGTCCCGGTTGCGTGCGGGCACGTACTGCTGGTCGATGGTCTCGTTGCGGTAGCGGAAATCACCCTTGAAGGTGAAATTCTGCACCCAGCTGCCGACATTGCTGCGCACCACCGCGATCTGGTCCGTCTGGCGGTCGTTGGTTTGCTCGGCCGCGCTGGCCTGGGCTTCAAGCTGCCCGATGCGCTGTTGCAGGGCGGTGACCGCGGCCTTCAGCTCCGCGGCCTCGTCGCTGGCGGCATGAGCTGCGCCGGCAATCACGGCAGCCGCCAAGGTGCCAATGGAGAAAGACAGTTTGCGATGGGACCTGGGGTTCATGACTTGCACTTACTTCAGCCTCGCCACGACCGCAGCGCGAACCTTGGCCAGTTCCGCGGCCGGCATCGGCACCAGGCCGCGGTCGGCCAGATAACCCTCCTCCCCCATCGAGCGCTCGCTGACATATTCGGTCACGAACTCGCGCAGACCGGGGATCACTCCCAGGTGCTGCTTCTTCACGTAGATGAACAGCGGACGCGACACGGGGTATTTCGAGGCTGCGATGTTGTCGAAATCGGGCACCACGCCGTCGATCGGTGCGCCCTGGATCTGGCTGATGTTCTCCTCGAGGAAGCTGTAGCCGAAGATGCCCAGCGCCCGGGGATTCGCCTCCAGCTTCTGCACGATCAGGTTGTCGTTCTCGCCGGCCTCGACATACACGCCATCCTCGCGGATGGCGTGGCAGACCCGCTTGAAGCGGGCCTCATCCACTTCCTTCAATGCCTTCACCCAGGCGAAGGCCTGGCAACCGGGCTCCATCACCAGTTCTAGGAAGGCGTCCCGCGTGCCGGAGGTCGGCGGAGGCCCCAGCACCTCGATGCGCTCGGCCGGCAGCGACTTGTCGATCTGGTTCCAGGTCTTGTAGGGGTTGGCCACCAGGGTGCCGGCGACGGCTGCGTCCGGCACCTGCTTGGCCAGTGCCAGGTAGAGCTGCTGGCGGGTGAGGCGGTAAGGCTTGCCCTTCTTGGAGTTGGCCACGACAATTCCGTCGTACCCGACCTTCACCTCGATGACATCCTTCACACCCGATTTTTCGCAGGCCTGGAGCTCGCTTGCCTTGATGGCACGCGAGGCGTTGACCACGTCCGGATGCTGAACGCCCACGCCCCCGCAGAACAACTTGATGCCGCCGCCTGTTCCGGTGCTCTCGACCTTGGGCGTCTTGAACTTGCCGGCGCGCCCGACCTGCTCGGCCACGGTGGTGGTGAAGGGATAGACCGTCGAGGAACCAACCACCGAGACATAGTCGCGGGCGGTCTGCGCCAGCGCGACCGGCCCGGCCAGCGCGCCGGCAGCCAGGACGGCGATCAGTCGAATCTTCGGAAGCATGTGCGTAACTCCTTGGGAGGGGGATGCCATGGCGGCCTCGGTCACGCGCACTTTACGAAGCGATTGTTGCAGTCTCGTTGCAGGCGGCAAATCACCGCTGCGGCTGCGTCAAGTCGCTGAATTGCCTGTATTCTCGCCCCCACGCGCACTGCCTGAAGACGAAGGAACCCGACCACATTGCAGAACCCTGACACGCTGCGGCTGACGCAGGACCTCATTTCCCGGGCTTCGGTGACTCCCGTCGACCGCGGTTGCCAGCAGGTGATGATGGAGCGCCTGGCAGCTGTCGGCTTCCGCAACGAGCCACTCACCTACGGCAGCGTAGAGAATTTCTGGTCCAGGCATGGCAGCGACGGCCCGGTGCTGTGTTTTGCCGGCCATACCGACGTGGTGCCCACCGGGCCCCTGGAAGAATGGAAATCCGACCCGTTCAAGCCCACGATCCGGGACGGCCGTCTTTATGGCCGCGGCGCCGCCGACATGAAGAGCGGCCTGGCCGCCATGGTGACGGCAGCCGAAGCCTTCGTGCGCGAGCGTCCGGACCACAAGGGCACCATCGCCTTCCTGATCACCAGCGACGAGGAAGGCCCTTCGGTCGATGGCACCAAGCGGGTGGTCGAGGAACTGAAGACGCGCGGTGAACGCATCGACTGGTGCATCGTTGGTGAGCCCTCCAGCGAGCACCGGGTGGGTGACACCATCAAGATCGGCCGGCGCGGCTCCTACAGCGGCCGGCTCACCGTGCACGGCGTGCAGGGCCATGTGGCCTATCCGCAGCTGGCGGTAAACCCGGTGCATACGCTGGCACCGGCACTGGCAGAGCTCACCGCCCGTGTCTGGGACCAGGGCAACGCGCACTTCCAGCCCACCACCTTCCAGATCTCCAACCTCACCGCCGGCACCGGCGCGCCGAACGTGATCCCCGGCGAGCTCAAGGCGCGCTTCAACCTGCGCTACAACACCGAGCAGACGCAGGAGAAGCTGCGCCGCACCGTCGAGGAGATCCTCGACCGCCATGGCGTGAAATACACCATCGAGTGGTATGTCTCGGGCGAGCCCTTCTACACGCCGCCGGGCCCGCTGTCGGATGCGGTGTGTGCGGCCGTGAAAGCCGTCACCGGAGAGGCGCCGAAACTGTCCACGGGCGGCGGCACATCCGACGGCCGCTTCATCGCCACGATGGGCTCACAGGTGGTGGAGCTCGGGGTGACGAACGCCACCATCCACAAGGTCAACGAGTCGGTGGGCGTGGACGAGATCGACGCCCTGCACCAGATGTACCTGGAGACACTGCGCCGGCTGCTGGGCTGAGGATTCAGGCCGCGGCGCGTCGCGGCCAGTTCACCAGCACTCCGAGGGCGCCCAGCGCCAGCGCCCAGGCCAGCACCCAGGCCGGCATGGCAAGACCAAGGAAGGACCAGTCCACATTCGCGCAGTCGCCCGGTGCACTGAGCACCTTGCGGATCACTTCGAACACGGGATTGATCTCGAGCATCCACTCGAGCGACGCGCCGCACGATGCGTAAGTGCCCGGCGGCTGCGCCTGGACGTAGACATGGCGGCCGGCAACTCCGGCGGCAATCGCGGTGGCCAGCAGCACCAGCGCGACAGCCGTGAACCCTGCCCAGCGACCTCGGGGCAGCGCCAGCAGCGCGGACGCCACGAAGGCGACCCCCAGGGCGATGATGCCGAAGCGCTGGAACATGCACAGCGGACAGGGCTGGAAGCCCAGGAAATACTGCGTGTACAGCGCATAGCCATACAGCGCGAAACACACCACGGCCCCAGCCAGATTGACGGCCACACGACGGCTGCGCAGCCAAGCTACCAGACCCATGCTGATCTCCTGGAAAACCCCGGGTATCAGCTGCCTGCGCCGCCGATCTCCCGCTCCACTTCTTCGAGGCGAGTATGGCGCACATCCTTGCCATGCACCATGAAGATCACGTATTCGCAGATGTTCTTCGCGTGGTCGCCGACGCGTTCCAGTGCGCGCACGATCCACATCACGTCGAGCGCGCGGCGGATGCTGCGCGGGTCCTCCATCATGAAGGTGATGGCCTGGCGCTGGATGGCCTCGTATTCCTCATCGACGCTGCGGTCGCGCCGCGCCACCTTCACTGCCGCGCGAGCATCCAGGCGCGCGAAGGCATCAAGCGCATCGTGCACCATCTCCGAGACCAGGCGCCCCATGTGCTTGATCTCGCGATAGCGGTTTTCCGGGCGTTCCATTGCGGCCAGCCGCGAGGCGATGTTGCCGATCTTCTCGGCCTCGTCGCCAATGCGTTCCAGGTCGGTGATGGTCTTGATCACCGCGATGATGAGCCTGAGGTCGCTGGCGGCCGGACTGCGCGTGGCGAGGATGCGGCTGCATTCCTCGTCGATGGCCACCTCCATGCCGTTGACCTTCAGGTCATGGTTGGCGAGCGACTCCCCCAACGAGCTGTCGCCCTCCACCAGAGCCGTGATCGCCTTGGCCAGGCCTTCCTCGACCAGCCCCCCCATGGCCAGTACGCGCGTGCGCACCTGCTCCATGTCTTCATTGAAGCGCCGCGAGATGTGGTGGGAGAGGTCTGCCGTTTCCATTGCTCTGCTCCGTTGCGCCTGGAAGTGTACTTTCGGTGCCCGCGGCCAGCACACGCCGGGCGGGGAATATGCAGGTGAATTCGCTGCCACGGCCCGGCTCGCTGCGCACGTCGAGCGTCGCGCCGTGGTGCTGCAGCACATGTTTCACGATCGACAGGCCCAGGCCCGCCCCGCCCTCCGCACGGGCCCGACCCCGGTCCACGCGGTAGAAGCGCTCGGTGAGTCGCGGCAGGTGCTCGGGGGCGATGCCCGACCCGGTGTCATGCACCTCGAATCGTCCCTGGCCCTGTCCGTCGAGGCGCCAGGCAATGCGGACCTTGCCGGATACGGGGGTGTACTTGACTGCGTTCTGCACCAGGTTGGAGAAGGCCGAATAGAGCTCATGCTGCTCGCCACGCAGGCGGGCATCGGTAGCCAGCTCCAGTTCCACCTCCGGATGCGCCGGTCTCGCCAGCACGTCCTTGCGCAGCAGGGCCGCGAGGGCGGCCACATCGACACTGGTGCCGCCGACCTCGCCGTCGATCGCGTCCAGCCGCGACAGGTCGAGCAGGTCATTCACCAGCGTGTTCATGCGCTGTGCCTGGCGGGACATCTCCGCCAGCGGCACCCGCAACGCAGGATCAAGCGACGCGTCCTGCAGCAGCATCTCCAGGTAGCCGGTCACCACCGTGAGCGGGGAACGCAGCTCATGCGAGGCATTGGCCACGAAGTCCCTGCGCATGGATTCCAGCGCCACCTGGTGCGACACATCGCGCACCAGCAGCAACCGCTGCACGCCGCTGTAGGGCACGACCTGGAATGACAGGTGCATTCCCGGCTCGTTGCCGGGCGCCACCACCAGCGGTTCATCGTATTGCTGGCCTTCCAGGTAGCGGGCCAGCGCCGGATCGCGCACCAGGTTCACCAGCCGCATGCCCAGGTCGGCGCGTCGGCGCAGCCGCAGCAGCGTTCCGGCGGTGCGGTTGAACCACAGGATCTCCCACTGCGCATTGAGGATCACCACACCGTCGGGCATCGCCGCGGTGGAGCGGCGCAGTTCGCGGAACACCTCGAGCATCCGCTGCTTGTGGTAGCGCTTGCGACGATGCAGCCGCACCACGCGCGAAACCACGTCACCCCAGATGCCCGAAGCATCGGGCGGATCCCGGCGGCTGCGGTCACGCAGCCAGGTGTCGAGCCAGTAGAGGTTGAGCAGCTGCCAGGCCAGCATGCCAGCCAGCGCAAATGCGATGCCTGCAAAGAGGCTTCCCAGCAGCCAGCCGAGCAGCAGGCCGGCGAGCAGCGTGCCAGTGAGCCGCGTCAGCAGGAACCAGGTGGCGCGGCCCGCCGTCACGCCGCGGGTTCCCGTTCGGAGAAGCGGTAGCCGCTGCCGCGCACCGTCTGGACCAGATGCGCCAGCGACACATCTTCCAGTGCCTTGCGCAGGCGCCGGATGTGCACGTCTATGGTGCGCTCCTCCACGTAGACATTGCCGCCCCATACGCGGTCGAGCAGCTGCGAGCGCGTGTATACCCGCTCCGGATTCAGCATGAAAAATTCCAGCATGCGGTACTCGGTGGGACCCAGCCGCACCACCTCGCCGTTGGCGGAAACACGATGCGCGGCGCGGTCCAGGACCAGGCCACCCAGCTGCACCGATTCCTCCTCCGACGGCGTGCCGCTCCGGCGCAGCACGGCATTGATGCGTGACAGCAGCTCGCGCGGGGAGAAGGGCTTGGTCACGTAGTCGTCCGCCCCACCATCGAGCCCGGCCACCTTGTCGCTCTCGGCGGCACGGGCGGTGAGCATGATCACGGGCAGGTCGCGCGTTGCGGCATCGCGCTTGATGAAGCGGGTGAGCTCCAGCCCGCTCATGTCCGGCAGCATCCAGTCGATGAGCACGAGGTCTGGACGGTGATCGGCGATCTGCACGCGCGCACTGCCGCTGCTTTCCGCCTCGCTCACCTCAAAGCCTGCGCGACGCAGCGCAAAGGCGATCATCTCCCGGATGGGCTGCTCGTCCTCGACCACCAGAATCTGGCGCACGGTAGTCCTGTCCATAGTGCTTTCGACTACCCGGTATTTGATTACAGCTTTGTTACGGGCATCTTACAGCCGGCTCTTCAGCCACTGCGCGGCGCCTGCACCACCTGGTCGCGCAGGTAGACCGGCTGCGCCTGTGCGGCGTCCAGCCAGCGGGCACCACCGGCCAGATCGGCGGCAGCAAGCCAGGCGATATCCCCGGCATGCGGTTCCGCAGCGGCGAACACCCGCACAGGTGGCAGCCGCAACGCAATTGCGATGTCCGGCCAGGCGCCCAGCCCCATTCCTGCGGCGCCCGCCACGGCCGGCAGCTCGC